>JAOZOO010000009.1:6032-32567 GCA_029933225.1 Bacteroidales bacterium
TTGACCAGCACTTTGACTTTCTGCTTAAATCCTGCTTCGGCAGCAAAATATTTCAGCTCCATTTCAAAATTCGGATCATATTCCTCGATCACATCACTTTCTTCGGTCACCTTGCCCACCAACTCGTACTGGTCTGATTTTTCAAAAGTAAAAGTGGTAGCTGGTGGTGACATGGGAATGTCCTGCGAATAAAGATGCCATTTTGGATCGATGGAGGCCGTGAAAACAAGCTCAAACTCATTATCGCTGATCTTGTTCTGCGAGAAGCTCCACTTAACAGGTTCAAGTATCTGGGATTTCAGTCCGGCAGTCATCAGGAATGCCGCCAGAAATAATATGATTCTTTGCTTCATAATGATAAACCCTTTTTCATTTTTTTAAAAAACTCCGCAAAAGTAGGTAATCTGTCGATATAATTGGCATTTACTTACAACCTGACCGCATTAAAATATTGGAAAAGCTGTCAATATTTTTTCCTTCCTTATAACATGACAAAAATTTTCACATTTGTATTAATCTGTTGATACTGTCTGTTTCCAAAAATTGAATTTGTAACTAATCAGTATTAAAATGGATATTGCAGGTTCAAAATGGAATACATGAAATTGGGGTTACTTGACATACAGTCCCTGATTGCCTACCTTTGTCAAAGAACACTACAAATAATCACTACACCAACTGCACCAATCTATGAAAACCAGAAAATTCTGCCAGGATAAAATGCCTGACGCCTCATTGCATTTTGCTGATATCCACTGTCATCCGCACATGCGTTCGTTCAACTGGCTGTATAAACCCTGGAATCCGTCAAAAAGCGAAAAATACCACCCCTGGTGGATCATTCTTCCCAAATTCAAAAGCTCTGACAAAGGCATCCGGGCAGCCGCTTATTCGCAATGCGACCTTGTTCAGGTGACCAACGGAAACCTGAAGCTGGCCATCGTTTCATTGTACCCGATGGAAAAAGGCTGGGTTACCGGCCGGAAAACCGATATACAGGGAAACCCTGTAAACCTGAAAAAAATACTGGGCGACAATACTTTCAACGATTGGGTCAGCGGCGGGCTGGGTAACGCACTGAAATCCGTTTACAAATGGCTCGGAAAAGACAAAGGGGGTGACCCCGCCATCCGGGATTTCCTCCAGGCCATTTATATGAAACTGCCTTTCAGGAAAATCAATTTTTTCCAGAGTGAGCGATATGATTATTTCAAAGAACTGAAAAACGAACACGAGTATCTCCTAAGAAGAAGTGGTGTAAAGACAAGGTCGGAGATATTTATTCCTCCTTTGAAGAAGCTGGCATTCAACAAAAACAGAATCAGGAGAAAATGCCCTGTGGAACTTGACGCCACCGGAACTTATGTTGTTGCAAAAAACGGGGAACATGTTCGAGAAATCATTGCGGCGGGAAAAACGGCTTTTGTGTTGTCCATCGAAGGCGCCAACGTTTTCAACTCACACCTGCCTGTTGAAGATGTGCTGAAAAATATTGCCGAAGTGAAAACATGGGAAGAGCCGTTGTTTTTCATCACTTTCACCCACCATTTTTACAATTATCTCGCGGGACATGCGCACAGCATCCCAGATGTGGGAACCAATCTGATAGACCAGGAAGAAGGGATGAATACCGGGTTTACGGAAAAAGGCCGGAAAGTTGTCAGGTACCTTTTGAGTCTTGATGAGAACAACAATAAAAACGATGCTTTCGGGAGACGAATTTTAATTGACGTGAAGCATTTAAGTGTGGTTGCCCGGAAAGAATATTATGAACAGATCATCCGTCCCTGTTTTCAAAAGGGAGATGTGATACCTGTTATTGCCAGTCATGTGGCCTATTCGGGCAGGGAGAAGCTAAAGGAGCTGATTGACAACATCCCCAACGAAAAAGACGGCCTTATGGCGGAACGTTTCGGTCATAAATTCAATGCGTGGAATATCAATATCTGTGATGAGGATGCGATCACAATTTTTAAAAGCGGCGGACTGATAGGTATCAATCTTGACCAACGGGTGTTGGGCATCCCGAAGGGAGATCAGAAGGAAAGGGAAAAACACATTCACTATGTCTGGCAAAACATGCGAGCGATAATGTTGGCTATTGTAGAAGCTAACGATGATGATCTGCCCGATAAGGAAAGGGTTGTTGATCTGCTGTCGCTCGGCACCGATTTTGACGGTTATGTGGATCCGGTGGATAAATATGCCACGGTAATTGATTTTGCTCTGTTACGCAAAGACCTTGAAAAAGCCATCGCCGGTGATCCGGAAAAGGACAAACTGCTTTTTGGACTTACCCCCGAAAAACTGGCGGAGAAAATATGCTTTACCAATGCTGTGGATTTTGTGGTGAAGAACTTTAAGGGAAATGAACCGGAACAGAATATCTCTTTTCCTCCTGACCTGGACGTATGAATGTACGGGCGACTTCAGTCCCCGAAACTTGCAAATATTCCCGTTTCAGGCGTCTCGCCTGAAACATCTTTCCCCCCGCTTCAAGCATCACGCTTGAAGTGCCTCTCGAAACAGGATTCCCTGTCTTTATTTTCCCCATCTAACGGGGACAAGACTATCCGCCAGTTGATACCAGATTCACCCTGAAAACGATCACCTTTTTTGTTTCTTCCGTAACTTTAAAATCATCCGAAGCTCGGTAACCAATAACCCAGATGATTTTTCCGGCAGATTCCATCACGTAAACATTCTCTTTCTCAAACCGGCTTGCCTTATTGTCAATCAAATAATCACTGATCAGCTTTGACCCTTTCATCCCGAACGGGACAAACCGGTCGCCTGTTTTCCATTTGCGAACAACAAGGGGAAAAGTAAGTTTTTCCAAATCAAAATAAGCAACGGAAGGATCATTTTTAAAAAGAATATTTTTCGGATTTTCAATGATCTCCGATATTAACTGAAACGGAACATCAAGAGCATCGCCCGCCTGCCTGATGTAAAATTCACCTTCATCTCTGACAGGAGTTTTGCTTTTCAGGATCAAATATTCCCTGTCCATTAACATCCGGAATACATCCGAATAAAATATTTTACCCGTTTCCGTTTTCTGTAATGCTTCACAAACAGAATCCGTTACTTCCCGGTTAAAACCGTATTCTTTCAAGAGATAAAACAACAGCGAACAAACGTCGGGAAATTCTTTCAGTGTTTTTACCGAAATCTCTATTGTATCCCTTTCGAAGGTGAACAATTCTTTTTGCTTTTCCGCTATGAAATATTCCAGCAACCGGTCATCTTCAGCGAGGTGCCGGATACTTTTCCCGAGTGATTGGCGGTAATCCTCATTAATCTTTTGCAGTTCGGGCAACAAATGATGCCGGATACGGTTTCGTAAATATTTATCCGAAAGGTTCGATGAATCTTCCCTAAAATTCAGGTTGTGTTTCTTGGCATATTGTTCGATCTCCTGCCGGTCGGCAAAAAGCAAGGGCCTGATAATCAAATCCCTTTTTACCGGTATCCCTTTCAGGCCGCTTACACCCGAGCCGCGCAGCAGATTGATAAAAAAAGTCTCAATTTGATCGTCAGCATTGTGTCCCACAGCTACATGTTTGAAACCTTCTTTTTTGCAGATTTTTTCGAACCACTGATACCTGATCTCGCGGGCAGCCTCCTGGATTGATAATTTATTTTCAGTTGCATACCAGTTGGTATTGATTTTTTTAACAAAGCAGTTTATTCCGTATTTCTTTGCCAGCAAACGAACAAACCGTTCATCTTCATCCGATTCTTCACCCCGTAACTGAAAATTCACATGGGCAACAGCAACTGCATAACCCGCCCGGTGAAAAAGATCGAGCATTACAACCGAGTCCACGCCTCCGCTCACGGCAAGCAACACCCTCTCGCCGGAAGAAACCAATTCATTCTCTTTAATATATTCCCGAAACCGCTCAAGCATAAAACAAAGATACGAAATGCAGTATAAAACAAATGATAAACTGCCGGAGGCAGGACATCTTATTGCCAGGTGTCGTAAGACCCTGGAATAAAATATAAAAGGGAAAATAGCTCCAGCGGAGCGACATATTTACATCTTCCGATTGGCATTCACGTTGGTCAGGAGACCAACGAGGGTGTAAATACGAAATGCGGCGGGGATGACAACACACTTTTCCCCTATTCCTCTTTACTATTCTATAAAAAAATGGATGAATTAAAAAATCCATCCATCTTTAAAGGTTGTATGACCGCAGAATGTTATTTCCTTTTCTTCCCGTTCTTGCCCGGCTCTTCATCCACCTCCCAGGTGTTGCCTGTCCGAAGCAGGTCGTTCACCGATTTGAGGGGCGAATTCTTTTGCTCATATTCTATTGTGTTCCAAACGGTATCTTCCAGCGTTTCGGTTTTCACTGACCGGATAACACCCAATGCGGCAGGATAATCGGGAGGCATCATTTCACAAAGCATGGTATGAATACCCGTATCTTCTTCGAATGGGTTATGGACAAGCAGATCTTTTTCCGTAATCCCGTCTTCACCAAGTTTAACCACACGAAGTCCTTTTTCATCCATCATCAGGCCTTTGTCCCGGTCTTTACCAAAGATCATTGGTTCGCCGGCTCTCAGGAATATCTGGTTGTCATCTTTTGTCTCCCTCGAGGTGATCAGGCTGTGAATCTTGTTGTTGAAAATAACACAATTCTGAAGCACTTCCACGATGGATGTTCCGTGATATTTGGCTGCTTCCATAAATACCTCGGTCATCATTTTCGGGTTGGTGTCCACCACTCTGGCAAAGAAAGAAGCCCTGGCGCCGATAGCGAGTGTTCCCGGATTGAACGGCCTTTCAAAAGTCCCCTGTGGTGAAGATTTTGTCTTTTGTCCTTTGGGCGTTGTGGGTGAATACTGTCCTTTGGTCAGACCGTATATCTTGTTGTTGAACAGCAGGATGTTCACATCAGGATTACGCCGGGCAATATGGATAAAATGATTGCCACCGATTGCCATGGAGTCACCGTCGCCGGTAATCATCCAGACACTCAGTTTCGGATTGGCCAGTTTGATCCCGGTTGCCAGAGCGGCTGCCCTTCCGTGAATCCCATGGATACCATAAGTATTCACATAATACGGGAAACGTGACGAACAACCGATCCCGGAAACCACAACAAAATTCTCAGGTAGAATACCCAGTTCCGGAAAAACATTTTCAACAGAGCGCAAAATGGCATGGTCTCCGCAGCCCGGACACCATTTCACCATCTGGTCGCTTTCAAAATCTTCTTTGGTTAAATTCAGTTTTTTTGTGTCTATTGTATCTGCCATGATCAGTCGTTTAAATATTCATTGAACTTTTCTTTCAGTTCGGAAACCATAAATGGTAAGCCCTGTATTTTATTGAATTGGTCGAAAGTAATGCCGGGGAAACTCATCCGCAGATAGTTGACAAACTGTCCCAGATTGATCTCACATACCAATATTTTTTTGAAACGCTTCAGCACGTCTTCCGTGTTTTTCGGCAACGGTTTGATGTGTTTGAAATGTGCCAGGCTGATCTTTTTGCCTTCTTTTCTCATTTCTTCGATGGTGGTAAGCATCACTCCGTAAGTTCCTCCCCAGCCAACGACAAGCAATTCGCCTTCCTCTTCACCCACCACTTCGAGCTCGGGGATGTAATTCATAACACGTTCAACTTTTTCTTCCCTTATCTCTGACATTTTCTGGTGGTTCATCGGATCCTGCGAAACATTACCAGTGATATTTTCTTTTTCCAGACCTCCGATGCGGTGCCTCAACCCTTCCGTTCCCGGCAACGCCCATGGCCTGCTCAGTTTTTCGGGATCACGTTTGTAAGGTTTGTAATCTGGGTCATTTGCTTTGACGATTGGCGGTTTGATCGGCGGCATTTCTCCCACATCCGGGATTTTGAAAACTTCCGATCCATTGGCCAGTGAGCCGTCAGTAAGCAAGATGACCGGGGTCATGTGTTCCATGGCCAGTTTTGCGGCTTCATAAGCCGAGAAGAAACAATCTGCCGAGCTCTGGGCAGCCATAACAATGACCGGAGCCTCACCGTTTCTGCCATACAATGCCTGCATCAGGTCACTCTGTTCCGATTTGGTCGGCAAACCTGTTGAGGGACCACCCCGCTGAACATTCACGATCACCAACGGCAACTCGGTCATGACAGCCAGTCCGATGGCTTCGCTTTTCAATGACAATCCGGGTCCCGATGTGCTGGTTACTGCCATGGCGCCGGTATAGCTGGCTCCGATGGAAGAAACAATGCCGGCAATTTCATCCTCTGCCTGGAAGGCAATGGCGCCGAATTGTTTATGTTTTGAAAGTTCCTGCAAAATCTCCGATGCCGGGGTGATGGGGTACGAGCCGAGAAATAATTTTCTTCCCGAGCGTTCGGCAGCCGCCAGCAGACCCCACGATGTTGCGAGATTTCCGGTTACATTCCGGTAAAGACCTTTGCTCAATGGCGCAGGAATGATCTTATAGGTCCGGCTGAAAACCTCTATGGTATCAGCATAGTTGTATCCCGCAGTCAAAACCTGTTTGTTGGCCTTAACGACGAGGGGATTGGATTTGAATTTCTGCTCAAAGAACTCAAATGTCTTTTTGTAATCCCTGTTGAACATGTAAAACACCATTCCCAGGGCAAACATATTCTTTGACTTCTGGGCTGATTTGTTGTCGATGTTCAGGTTTTTTACCGCTTCTTTAGTGAGGGTAGTGATGGGAGCCTCGATCACGGTATGTCCGGATAACGTCCCGTCTTTCAGCGGGTTTGTCTTATATCCTGCTTTGATCAGATTTTTCTCTGTGAAAGCATCGGTATCTACAATGATCACGGCATTGGTTGTGATCCACTTCACATTTGCTTTCAGAGAAGCCGGGTTCATGGCAACCAGCACATCGGCAAGGTCACCTGATGTGTGGATATCACTGCTGCCGAAGTGTATCTGGAACCCTGATACGCCAGCTACCGTTCCCTGCGGCGCTCTGATCTCGGCTGGATAGTCCGGGAATGTTGCAAAATCATTTCCGGCAAAAGCAGTGGAATCGGAAAATAAACTTCCGGTCAACTGCATCCCGTCACCAGAGTCTCCGGCAAAACGGACTACCGCATTTTCGAGTTCAACAACTTTGTCTTTTTTTGAAACCATTCTTTAATGATATTTCGTGTGTATTGGTAAAATTGTGCTGCAAAATTAATTTTATTATTCCGGTCAATCGTACAAATCATTGCTTTTTTTTAACAGAAAAAATTTATTTGGAATTCATTATGAATAATTTTTTATCTATCTGTTTTCCTGTTATTTATAAAAGCTGTTTGTCCGTTTTCATGCCCCCCGGCCAAATTATTAACCTTTACACCTTGTTAATTATTACAATATCTTTCAAAATCAGTACGTTTTTTTGCCGGAAACGTTACCCTGTTTCATTTTTTAATAAAGAGAAGAAAACGGAGAAAACATCACCTTATTATAAACAGGTATCACAATATTTTCTGTTGTTATCCTTTCACGATGATGTTTTATTTCAAATATTCATACATCATTTGGCAAGAAATTACAAATCACAAATAGCAAACCCAAACCCCGTTTGGAATTTAATTATTTGAAATTGGATTTTTTTGATATTTGATATTTCCGGTTTATCCAGTTTGGGGTATTTATTTAGATTAGCTAAAAATTCAACGTTATTTATTATTTTTTACAATATATCTGTATATATTTGCCGCCAATTTAATCATTAAAAATTAAAAATCATGGCTTACGTAATAACTGATGATTGTACAGCATGTGGCACTTGCATTGACGAATGCCCGGTAGAAGCAATTTCGGAAGGTGACATTTATAAAATTGACCCTGATCTTTGCACTGACTGCGGCGCTTGTGCCGATGTTTGCCCTGTAGATGCCATTCATCCTGAATAATCAAAGCATAACACATTAAAAAACCCAGGCTGACCGTCTGGGTTTTTTTATTATGAATTTTTTTATTTTTATTCAATCTAAATAATTGTAAGTGGCTGATTATTTCCTAATTTTGCAGGCAATCAGGTATTGAAAACAATATGGATAAACTCGATTTTCTTAACTCAACCGATCCTGAAATAATTGAAGAACTTTATCAGAAATTCCAGGCAGACCCCAATTCGGTGGAAACGGGCTGGCGTAAATTTTTTGAAGGTTTTGACTTTGCAACCCGGAATTATCCGGTAACTTCAGGCGATGGCATTGAGACATCCGACGAATTCAAGGTGATCAATCTGATCAATGATTACCGGCGGCGCGGACACCTTTTTACAAAAACCAACCCGGTTCGAAAACGCCGGAATTATTCTCCTAACCTGGATATTGAAAATTACGGGCTGGAGAAAAAAGACCTGAAACGTACTTTCCAGGCAGGCAGGGAAATCGGACTGGGACCTGCCACTCTCGAAGAGATCATCAATGTCCTTGACCAAACCTATTGCCATTCCGTCGGCGTTGAATATCTGTTTATCAGGGATGTGAAAATTGTGAAATGGCTTCAAAATCTCTTTGAGACCACACGCAATACGCCGAATTATACCTCTGAAGAAAAAAAGCTTATCCTGAAAAAATTGAGAAGGGCCGTTTTCTTTGAAAAGTTCCTTCAAAAGAAATACCCCGGGCAAAAACGCTTCTCTCTCGAAGGCACCGAATCCCTTATCCCCGCAATGGATGCCATTATGGAGCGCGGTTCGGAAATGGGCATTCGTGAATTCATTATCGGCATGCCTCACCGCGGGCGGTTGAATGTGCTGGCAAATGTCATGCGTAAACCGTTTGTGGATATTTTCAGCGAGTTTGAAAGTTTTGAATATGAAGACGAAGGCCTGCTGGGTGATGTAAAGTACCATCTGGGATACACCATCGAACGGAAAACCACCACCGGGAAAAACGTCAAGCTGACCCTCGCCCCCAATCCTTCACACCTTGAGGCTGTTACGCCGGTCGTTGAAGGCATTACCCGCGCGAGGATTGACCTGCTTTACAAAGGGGAATCCGACAACATCGCCCCCATATTGATCCATGGCGACGCCTCTATTGCCGGACAGGGTGTTGTGTATGAAGTTATCCAGATGCAGGATCTGAAAGGATATTCCACGGGAGGAACCATCCACCTTGTCATCAACAATCAGATCGGTTTTACTACCGACTATCTCGATGCGCGTTCCAGTACGTATTGTACGGATGTGGCCAAAACCACTCTTTCCCCTGTCTTTCACGTCAATGGCGATGATCCTGAAGCACTGGTTCTTGCCATCCGCACTGCCATGGAATTCAGGAATAAATTTCACAAGGATGTTTTTATCGACATACTGAGTTACCGGAAATACGGTCATAACGAAGGTGACGAACCCAGGTTCACCCAACCCATTCTTTATAAATTCATTGAAAAACATCCTGACCCGTATCAGATTTATAAAGAAAAACTGCTTGGCGAAGGAGTGATCGATGCAGAGGAATGTGCGGAAGAGGAAAAA
Organism: Bacteroidales bacterium; assembly: GCA_029933225.1. Taxonomy (GTDB): domain Bacteria; phylum Bacteroidota; class Bacteroidia; order Bacteroidales; family F082; genus JAADID01. Next base: position 15,513 of record JAOZOO010000009.1, read on the forward strand.
TACTTTAACGACAAGCTGGAAAAATATTTTGTCCAGTCAAAAGATAACCACATAGCCACGATTGCCAGCTTTTTACAGGAGACCTGGAAAGACATTCAAAAGGCAAAAGATGAAGATTTTCTGGAATCACCCGATACTTCCATTCCCGAAAAAAGCTTGTTAAACATAACTGAAAAGATCACGTCCTTACCTTCGGGCAAGAAATTTTTCCGCAAAACAGTCCGCATGCAGAAGCAACGTCGGGAGCTTGTCATGGATAAAAGAACACTCGACTGGGCCATGGCCGAATTGATGGCTTACGGCAGCCTGGTTTCCGAAAAAGTGCCTGTCAGGTTGAGCGGACAGGATGTGGAGAGGGGAACTTTTTCGCACCGCCACGCCGTTTTGAGTATCGAAGATGTTTACGAAAAGTATGTTCCGCTCAATCATGTTTCGGACAAACAAGCGCCGTTCATGATCTACAACTCACCATTATCTGAATATGGTGTTCTGGGATTTGAGTATGGCTACTCGCTGGCTTCCCCGCATTCGCTGACCATCTGGGAAGCCCAGTTTGGTGATTTTGCCAACGGCGCACAAATCATCTTTGACCAGTTCATCAGCAGTGCCGAGGAAAAATGGAACGTAATGAACGATCTGGTGGTTTTTCTGCCCCACGGTTACGAAGGCCAGGGTCCTGACCATTCCAGCGCACGTATGGAACGGTTCCTGATCCTTGCCGCAGAAAACAATATGCAGATTGCCAACTGCACCACCCCGGCAAACTTTTTCCACATTCTGCGCCGACAGTTAAAAAGACCCTTCCGGAAACCTCTGATCATATTCACGCCCAAAAGTCTGCTGCGACATCCGCGGTGCATTTCGCCCGTTGAAGATTTCACAAAAGGCGGTTTCAGGGAAGTGCTGGATGATGAAACGGCTGATCCTGAAAAGATCACAAAAATGGTCTTCTGCACGGGAAAGGTTTATTATGACCTGCTTTCCGAGAAAGAAAAACTCAAAAAAGAAACCATCGCCCTGATCAGAGTCGAGCAGTTGTACCCTTTTCCTTTGCAGCAGCTTCTCAAATTAAAAGCCAAATACATCAATGCCTCACATTTCATCTGGGCGCAGGAAGAACCTGTGAACATGGGTGCATGGGAGTTTGTGAGGAAAAACATGGAATCGGATTTTGACCTGAAAGTTATTGCCAGACCGGCGAGCGGCAGTCCGGCAACCGGTTCTTCCAAATTTCATGTTATCCGGCAGCAAAAGATCATCGACAAAGTGTTCGACGAATGCATCTGTCCTTATCTTGACTTTGAATGTGAAATGGCCTGCATCGGAAACAAATGGAGGTCGTTTGAAAAAGAGCTGCAGGAGCTACAGGTTGACCAAATTGACAGTAAATTCCACTCGGGAATTAAACCTTTGAAATAAAATAAAAAATGATTGTTGAAATAAAAGTCCCCAGTCCGGGAGAATCCATTAACGAAGTACAGATAGCATCCTGGCTTGTCGAAAACGGCGAAACCGTGGAAAAAGACCAGGATATTGTCGAAATTGATTCCGACAAGGCAACCCTGCCCCTTGCTTCACCCGAAGACGGCAAAATAAGCATCATCGTAGAAGAGGGCGAAACTGTTGAAATTGGAAGGGTCATCGCTACCGTGGATACGGAGCAAAATGGTGAAAAGAAAAAACAACCGGTCAAAGAAAAAGCAGCGGAGAAGCCTGTGGAAGAAAAGAAACCGGCGGAACAACCTGTTGCAGCAGAACCAACCGTTAAACCGGTACAGGAAAAAAGCGACATCGACCTGACCGTTTCGCCACTCGCCCGGAAACTGATGGAAAATGAAAGTATCAGTGAAAAAGAACTGGTGGAATTTTTCAAACAATACCGTATCGGTAAACAGGACGTGGAGTTTTACCTGAAAAATAAAGACAAAACCCCTCCCGCAAAATCTGACACAGTCACTTCGGTAAACTGGTCCGGCGAACGCACTAAAGAGGTGAAGAAAATGAGCATGTTGCGCAAGAAGCTGGCGCAAAGGCTGGTTTCGGTGAAAAACGAAACGGCCATGCTCACAACTTTTAACGAGGTGAACATGACGCCCATCATGGACATCCGTGCCCGTTACAAGGAAATTTTCAAAGAACAGCACGGTGTAGGACTGGGTTTTATGTCGTTTTTCACCAAAGCCGTTACCGAGGCCATCGCCTATTTCCCGCAGATCAATTCACAACTGCAAGGCGATGAAGTGGTTTTTTATAATTATGTGGACATCAGCATCGCCGTCAGCGGGCCGAAAGGGCTGGTGGTACCAGTGATCCGCAATGCGGAGATGCTGTCTTTGGCAGAGATAGAGGCAAAAGTAAAAGAGCTGGCCGTGAAAGCCCGCGACAACAAGATCACGCTGGAAGAAATGCAGGGCGGTACGTTTACCATCACAAACGGCGGGGTTTTCGGCTCCATGTTGTCCACGCCCATCATCAATCCACCGCAAAGTGCTATCCTCGGTATGCACAACATTGTGGAAAGGCCCGTTGCCGTGAATGGAAAGATAGAAATTCACCCCATCATGTATGTGGCGCTCTCGTACGACCACCGGGTGATTGACGGAAAAGAATCGGTCAGCTTCCTCGTCAAGGTGAAAGAAATGCTGGAGGACCCGGAACGAATGCTCTTTGGCGGAAAAGACGGGATTGAAGTGTTGCTGGGATTGTAACTACACCTGCTTTATGCGTCCCCTTAAAGCAAACCCCTTCTTTATACCTTTATTTCCCGAACATCGAATATTTAACTTGTTGGCGCCGGATACTCATTTTTTATAACCTTTAACAATAATCTCAATTCATTTAACGTAACTTTGCATAAAGCATAACAATTATGCAACGCAAAGTTGATTTTCTGGTGATCGGTTCCGGGATGGCGGGGCTGATCTACGCCCTGAAAGTGGCCGACAGCGGCAAGGTGTTGATCTTGTCGAAAACCACCATTGACGACACGGCCACAAGTTATGCCCAGGGTGGCATTGCTGCTGTCATGTATTCTCCTGACAATTATGAAAAACACATACGCGACACCATCAAGGCCGGCGCAGGACTGAACGATGAGGAAATCGTCAGGATCACGGTTACCGAATCCACCGGAAGGATCAAAGAGCTGATAGAATGGGGTACGCATTTCGACAAGGAAAAATCGGGGAAATATTCACTGGCCAAAGAAGGAGGACACTCCGAAAACCGGATTCTGCACCACAAAGACAATACAGGATACGAGATACAGAAAACATTAAGTCATAAAATCAAAAACCACCCCAACATCCAGGTTCTCGAGAATTATTTTTCCATTGACCTGATCACGCAACACCACCTTGGCGAGAAAGTAAACCGGCACCGGAAAGATATTGAATGTTACGGAGTTTATGCCTTAAACCGGGATACGGGAGATATCGAGACTATCCTCTCAAAAATTACCCTGCTGGCAACCGGTGGCTTGGGGAATGTTTATCAAACCACAACCAATCCCATCTTCGCCACCGGCGACGGCGTGGCTATGGCATACCGGGCAAAAGCACACCTGGAAAACCTTGAGTTTATCCAGTTCCACCCCACCTCATTATATAATCCGGGAGAAAAGCCCAGCTTTTTGATCACGGAAGCTTTACGCGGTGCGGGAGCCATTTTGAAAAACCGGAAAGGGGAACCTTTCATGAAAAAATATGATGACCGCCTCGAACTGGCACCCCGCGATATTGTCGCCCGCGCCATTGACAACGAACTGAAACTTTCCGGAGAGGATTACGTCTATCTCGATGCCCGGCACATTTCGGCCAACGAACTCCTCAATCATTTTCCAACCATTTACGCAAAATGTCTGAGTATCGGAATAGACATCACCAAAGACATGATACCTGTAGTACCTGCAGCCCATTATTCCTGTGGTGGGGTAAAAACCGACCAAAACGGAAGGACAAGCATTAAAAACCTGTATGCTTCCGGCGAGGTGGCCTGCACTGGGTTGCACGGGGCCAATCGCCTGGCATCCAATTCGCTGCTGGAGTCGGCTGTGTTTTCCCACCGCGCTGCCATTGATTCAAAGGAAAATGTGAAAAACGTTCGACATGCCATCAATGTTCCCGACTGGAACGCAGAAGGAACCATCATGAATGAAGAATTGATCCTCATCACGCAGTCCAAAAAAGAGGTTCAGTCCATCATGAGCAATTATGTGGGGATCGTCCGGTCGGACCTGCGCCTGAAACGGGCACTCACCCGGTTGGAAATCATTTACAAAGAAACAGAAGACCTTTACAACAAATCGGTGTTGACACAGGCTATTTGCGAGTTGCGCAACCTGATCAATGTGGCCTATCTGATCATCCGTTTTGCCCAGCAGCGAAAGAAAAGTATTGGTCTGCATTACAACATTGATCATCCGCCAGGAGTATAAAAAAAATAGTAATTAGATGTTCAGAAAATCAAAAATATGAATAAATCTATTTTATAACCCACCCCTTACTCCCCTCCAACGGAGGGGATTGAGTGGTATTCATATTTTTGATTTTCCAGGCCTTAAAATGAATATAAAAACTAAAGAAATATGGCACTTATCAGATCAGTAAACGGAGTGAAACCCAGATGGGGAGAAAACTGCTTCATTGCCGACAATGCCACCCTGACAGGGGATGTGGTGATGGGAGATGACTGCAGTGTTTGGTTTAATGCGGTCATTCGCGGAGATGTGCATTACATCAGGATTGGCGACAATGTGAACATCCAGGACGGCGTGATCATCCATTGCACTTACAGGAAAGCTCCGGTAAACATCGGCAATAACGTTTCCATAGCTCATGGAGCGATCATTCACGGATGTACTATTCACGATAATGTTTTGATCGGAATGGGGGCCATCATCATGGATGGTGCTGTCATACAAAGCAACTCGGTTGTGGCTGCCGGCGCCCTGATCTCAAAAGACACGATTGTTGAAACAGGGGCTGTGTTTGCAGGTGTGCCCGCCAAAAAGATCAAAGAAGTGGATACCGACCTGTTGGAGGGGGAAATCTTCCGCATTGCCAACAATTACAACATGTATGCGAGCTGGTATGACGAAGATGACGAAGAATAATTAAAAAGCCCGTGTCGTTTAAAACAATACGGGCTTTTTAGTTTAACAGGTATCAATTTATTTAATACCCAATTTCTTTTTTACAAGCGGCAAAATATTATCGCCGTTTTCATAAAATACCAGCGAACCGGTTCCTACATCAAAAATATAGGTGTAATTGTTTTCAAGGGCAACTTCACTGATTGCATTTTTAACCCTCTCGATCAATGGATTGAACAGTTCAGCCTGTTTGGCACTGAGGTCCTGGTCGGCTGACTGCTGGAATGCCTGGATGCGGTTTTGCAGGTCAACGAGTTCTTTCTCTTTTGTCTGACGTATCAGGTCCGACATGGTGTTTACGTTTTGCTGATAATCATTGGCTTTTTGCTGATACTCCTGTGCCATTACTTTCATTTGACTATCCAGATTGTTGGCATAATTTTTCAGCTCGTTTTGTAAAGAATCGGTTTCCGGCATTAAGGATAAGATTTCATTTGAATCAATATATCCTAATTTCAATGTAGCCTGGCTAAAACCAACAGATACCAAAAGAATTGTCAGCGAAAACAGTGTGATTGCTTTTTTTAAACCTTTCATGTTTACTTCAATATTGTGATTAATAATAAATTACCGTTTAAATCAGGGGCGCAAAATTAACATTTTTTTAAAACCAAACCCTTTTTCTGCTATTCATTTAATAATTATTATGAAACTCCCTTATATTTTGATGAATACCTTTTAACCGGAAACGGTTCTAACGCGATTTCTGTTTGTTATTCACCTCTTTTTTTCCTTTGATCACGTTGCACGGTTTGCATCACATTACCCACTTCATCAAGCACATCATCGCTGATGTCGAACTTAGGATTGGCCCACAACAGGGTCATTCCTCCGGATTTGTCAAAAACAAAAGAAAAATTCCGGGTTGTGGCAACTGTTTCGATGGCATTGTAAATTTTTTCCTGGATGGGTTTGATCAGTTCTTCTCTTTTTTTAAACAAATCACCCTCGGGTCCGAAATACTTTTTTTGCAGGTCTTTAATTTCTTTTTCTTTGGCCACGATCTCATCTTCACGTTTTCGTTTGATGTCTTCGGGTAACAGTACGGCCTCGGCCTTGTATTTCTTGTACATCTCATCAATCTGGGCATACCCCTGTTCCACTTCTTTCTGCCATTTCTCGGATAAGGCATCCAGTTCATCCTGTGCGTCCTGGTATTCAGGTATGTTGTCCAGGATGTACTTGGTGTCAACATAAGCATACTTTTGTCCCATTGCAGAACCGGAGATTAAAATAAACATTGTTGCGGCTGCAATTGTTGTCAGAATGTTGGTTTTTATTGTTTTCATAGGATTAAAAATTGATTTCTGTATCTTCTTTCAAAAACTTTGCCATTAATCAAGTGACTGGTTCAGAGAAAAATGGAAATGGCTTCCTGCTGCCGTTGGAATGCCTGGTATGGGGTCGAAGCCATATGCCCAGTCAAGGCCGAGCATACCGAACATCGGTAGAAAGACCCTGACGCCGAAGCCGGCAGCACGTTTCATGTCGAAGGGATCAAACCCCTGTGATCCCAGCCATGAGTTTCCCGCTTCCAAAAAGGCAAGGGCGAAAATTGTCGAGTTGGGATTCAACGTAAAAGGATAACGCAACTCAAGCGTGTATTTCGTGTAAATCGTTCCGCCGATATTTCTGTCCTTGTAATATAATGGTGTAACCGTTTCGTTTTCGTAACCCCGCAAGGCGATGATCTCCCTTCCGTCAAAGTTATTGTATCCTGACAAGCCGTCACCGCCGAGATAGTAACGTTCAAATGGTGTTGTTCCCAGGTCGGCATTGTAGTGGCCAAGGTACCCGAACCTGAATCGCGGGGTAAGTATCAGCTTCTTGGTAATTCCGATATACCAGCTTGCCTTGAAACTCCATTTATGGTATTCTATCCATTTGTACTTTTCCGTATCTCCCAGTTCGGAATAATCCTGGTTGGGAGAAAACAGGGAGTAGGGGGGAGTCAGCTCGAGGCCAACGGATATCTGTGATCCACGGGTGGGATAAATGGGCTGGTCAATGGAATTTCTTCCCAGCACAATTTCATAACTCAGGTTGTTGTATCTCCCGTTTCCTTTGCCCACAGGGAAAATGGTCGCATAGTTCTTCAGGTAGTAAAACTGAAGATGGAAGGCCTGATACAAAGTAAAAAAGTCATCGGGCCAGGTCAGCCTTTTACCCAGTCCGACTGTTACCCCGTTGATCCGGAAAACCGAACGCAGTGTATCGTATTTGGGACGCCCGTTACTGTAAATCGAGTAATAATAGGAAACTGTAAACGCATTGGGTTTTCGTCCGCCAAGCCAGGGTTCGGTGAATGAAATGCTCCAGTTCATGTATCCCTTTCCATAAGTCTGGAAACGTAGCGACAGTTTCTGACCGTCACCCGAGGGAACCGGTTTCCAGGCGCCTTTTTTAAAGAAATTCCTGAATGAAAAGTTGTTGAAACTTAAACCAAGGGTTCCGATAATTCTTCCGTAACCCCAGCCGCCGGAAAGCTCGATCTGGTCAGCCGATGTTTCTTCCACCTGGTATTCAATATCCACTGTTCCGTCGGCAGGATTGGGCTGGATATTCGGCTGAATGGAAGCAGGGTCAAAATATTTGAGGTTAGCCAGCTCGCGGGTTGTCCTGATCACATTCGAGCGGCTGAACAACTGTCCCGGCCTTGTCCTCAACTCCCTGATGATCACATGATCGCTGGTTTTGGTATTGCCTTTGACCGTCACATTTTTTATCCGCGCCTGTTTACCTTCATAAATCCTGATCTCGATGTCAATGGAATCATTCTCAATATTTACCTCAACCGGTGTGGCATTGAAAAACAAATACCCGTTGTCCATGTAAAGCGAACTTACGTCCAAACCGTTCGGGTTATACTGGAGATTGGTTTCAAGCAGCTCTTTGTTGTACACATCTCCTTTCTGAATACCGAGTATTGTACTTAAAAACAAAGAAGAATATACGGTATTGCCAACCCAGGTGATGTTCCTGAAATAATACTTGTTTCCTTCCTCAATGTTGATCACGATTCCCAGGTCCTTGTCATCAATATTGAAAACAGAGTCGCTGATCACCTGCGCATCGCGGTATCCTTTTTTGTTGTATTTGGCCACGATGTTATTGAGGTCATCCCGGTAATTCTTCTCAATGAATTTGGACCCCTTGAATATTTTGATCTTGTAATTGTCCTTGAAATAGCCGACAAAATCATTAAAAAACTTATTAAATTTGAGCGTAGCAGCATCACGTACCAGGTCAATGGTCAACGGCCCCAAAGGATTAAGCGGGTTAAAAACACCTTTTTCCTTGGTTTCTTTCATGGCCGACTTGATGGCATCAGCACTAAGCGCTTTATTTCCATGGATCTCAATAAACCTGATTTTTACTTTTTTATTCTTTTTGATATCAATAACGAGACCTTCAAAATTGTCGTGTTTTTTGTCGGGCTTTTGCTCAATGTTAACCTCCGTATGGAGATATCCTTTGTCGGCATAGAAATTCCGGATGATACGTTTTGTTTTGATCAGCAAATGTTCGGTGACCACATCGCCGCGTGTAATGTTTATTTTCTCCCGCAGGTCATCGGCATCTGATTTTTTGATGCCTGTAAATGAGAACCTTGCCAGACGCGGTCTTTCCTGAAGATAGATGTTAAGAAATATTTTATTTCCGACAATCCGGGTGGCGGTGATGCTGATATCGTCAAACAGTCCCTGATCCCATAATTTCCGGATGGCACCTGTAATTTTATCACCGGGTACTTTTATTTTTGATCCGATATCCAGGCCCGAGAGCATAAGAATGACATTCTTATCGAGGTATTCAACACCCGAAACTTCAACACCTCCGATAATGTATTCGCCCGGTTTTTCGTAACTGATCCTGGAAAGGCCGATACCGATATTGATCTGTCCCTGGAGCGAGAGCGTAAACAGCGGCAACACCAGGAATAAAATGCCCAACAACTTTTTACCGAATTTCTTTATCATCCTTTCTTGTTAACTTTTAATTTGCTCACTTGTTAATCCAAACCTTCTTTCCCTGTTCTGATAGTTTACAATGGCCTCATAAAGATCTTCTTCAGTAAATTCCGGCCAGAGTTTCGGAGTGAAATACAGCTCGGTATAAGCAATTTGCCAGATCATAAAATTGCTGATCCGCATTTCGCCGCTTGTCCTGATCAGGAGTTCAGGATCAGGCATACCTGCTGTCGTAAGATAATTTGAAAATACAGTTTCGGTAATATTATCTGCTTTTAATTGTTGGTTATCTATATCTGATATGATCTTTTTTACCGCATTGAGAATTTCCCAGCGGGAGCTGTAACTCAATGCCAGCGTCAGGGTCATTCTGTCATTCGAAGCGGTAGCGTCAAGTGTTTCTCTGAGTCGCAAATAGTTTTCTTCGGGAAGGCTTTCCATGTCGCCGATGGCATTGAGGCGGATGTTGTTCTTGTTCAGGTTATCGAGTTCCATCTTGATGGTTTCCACAAAAAGGTCCATCAGTGCTTCCACCTCATATCTGGGCCTGTTCCAGTTTTCGGTCGAAAAAGCATACAGTGTAAGGTATTTAATCCCCAGTTTGGCTGCAGCCTCGGTAATTGTCCGCACCACATTAACACCCTCGTGATGTCCGATAATGCGCTCCTTGCCGTGTTTTCGGGCCCACCGTCCGTTACCATCCATAATAATGGCAATATGCTTCGGTAATTTATCTTCTATGATCTTTTCTTTAAAACTCATGGTTCAGTTGCAGCCTACCATCCCTCAAGATTACATTTTAGCTTGCTTCGCAGATTTATTTTATAAGTGATATTGATTCCAAAAAAATTATACCAGTCCCAATTACCTGTTTTATCGCTTCCGGTATCCAGTCCATTCTGATATTCCGTAAAATTAACACCATCAAAATAATCGGTAAAAGTTTTTCTCATTCCCCATTCTATGCCTGCACCGAGATGTTCGGAAAAACCGAATTTAAAGCCCAGTCCGAAAGGGATATTCATCGAGGCAGACAATTTGGAGAAAGAAAACCCCAGTCCGCCGAAGACATAAGGTGTCCAGAAATGTCTTTTGCTGCCCGTGAAATATTCCAGAAAATTGAAAGAAGCCGTGGCGGAAATCTCATTGATGTGTATATCGAAACTGTAATCCTGCTCCACGATCCTTCCGGTTATGTTATCGATACCTTCAATACCTCCCCTGTAAAAAGAAAGGGTATAAGCCATGCGGCGATTTGTGTTCAGCCTGGCCAGGATGCCATAAGCAAGTTTAGTGTTTTTGAAATGGGTTCCGGGATTCATTTCGCCAAGATAATAAGAGCCTCCGCCAAACAATCCCACTTCAAGGGTTTGTGCTGTTGATGGTATTCCGGAGAATACCGAAACAACGATCATGGCCAACCCTATCAGCTTTTTAGTTCCCATTCTGTGACGATTTGAATGCTTGCTTGTTTGAAGCGCCAAAAGTATTACTTTTTTGTTTAAAAAAAACATAGTTAAAGTTAATGGATATTCGGTTACCTGTTTAGTGTTTAATTACTGTTAATCAACCCTGTGCTTAATTTCTGTAATCTTTTCCCCACATCAGTTTTTCCCTGATTGTTGTGAAAAATTCCTTATGCTCCATCTGCACGAGGTTTACGGTAAAATCACATCTCCTGATGACAAATTCATCATGTTTACTAATGGTTTTATGTCTTGAATCCATTGTCATCAGGTATTTATCTTCACGACCTTCAAGATTGATCCTGATTTCGCTACTGTCCTGAATAACGATAGGGCGTACAGTTAAATTGTGTGAAGCAATGGGTGCAATGACAAAATTTCGGGAACCCGGTGTAAGAATAGGCCCCCCCACCGACAATGAATAGGCCGTGGAACCTGTGGGTGTGGCCACAATCAGGCCGTCTCCCCAATAGGTATTTAATTTTACCCCGTCAACAAAAACATGCACGCCGATGAGTGATGTGGTGTTTTTCCGGTAAACGGTCAGGTCGTTCAGGGCATAGTTCAGATCACCAAAAATATCTTCGGGGCTGACCAGACTCAGTAAAGCCCTTTTATCCAGCTTATATCTTCCTTCAAAAACGTATTTTACAGCTTCTTTTATTTCTTCTTTTGAAACACTTGATAAAAACCCCAGTCGGCCAAGGTTGATCCCCAGAATGGGTATGCCCGACCCGCGGACAAAAGGGATCGTATCAAGCAGGGTTCCGTCACCACCGATGGAAAAAAGCAAAGTAGTATCACACCCCAGTAAATCTTCGTGAGACGAAAAAAAAGACAACCGCTCCGGAAGGCGAATGACCGAAGAAATCATTTTGTAATAAGGTTCATAGAAACACAGATCAGCTTTGTACTTTACAAGTTCATCAATAAGCATCTGGAGGAATATTTGCTGACTATCCGTGTAATCTTTACCAAACAGGGCTACTTTCATAATCATTGGTTTAAGCAGTACGCAAACTTAATTCAAAAATAAGCAGTATCATTCATTCGATCGTAATGATTCGTAATATCAAAAGGATTTATTAACGTTTTTTAACTGATTCAGTGTTTATATTGGGGCCACCAGATTGATAAAAAACCCGTGCTTTCCCTGTTTGTTAAAAGAATACTCGAAGCGGAAAACCAGGTCGTAATAAGTGATGAAATCAATCCCGACGCCCGTGCCCCACAGTAGTTGATTGGCCAGTTCATTTGTTTCATAATATCTGGGATCGTTGGCATAGCCCATGTCAAAAAACACATTGGCATAGAGTGCGTAAAATATTTTCGCAAACTTGTCAGTCCTGATAAACTTAAACCGTTTCACCGTGCGGGGAATGATCTCGAATTTGAAATTGGACTTGAAAAGCCCGAAATCTTTGCCGTTCACTATGTTGTATTCATACCCCCTGATTTCCAGTCCGTGGTATCCAAACCCGTTTTGTAAAAAATAGGGCAACTCGTGATTGGCAAAACTGGCCGTAAAATTATAGGCAAAATACCATCGCTTATGGATTTGCACATACTGGTCAAAGACAAAATCGGCCACAAAAGCATTCACCTGATCGGGGATCATGCCCAGCCCGTATTTAACAAAACCCACATCAAAATAGTAACCCACCAGCGGATAGGGTTTGTAATCCCTGAAATCCTGTTTATATAAATATTTAAAAAACAAAATATTGTAAAGCGTCTGATCGGCAAAATCGGGGTTCAGTACCAGTAAAGTATCTTCGAACCTGTAATGATCGTAGCCCAGCGATAAAGTGTGCAGATAGTTGTATTTGGGCCGCAGGGTAATGTCCACCTGACCGAAACCGGTAACTTTTGCAAAACCATCTTCGGACTTATAATACAGCAGGTCATCATTCTCGGTAACATAAGCCACTTCACGGTTTAACTGGATTCCGCCAAAAAATCCAATCCCGAGGAATTGTTTTTTTGTCAGGTACGGAATGGTCCATTTTACGGCAAAGGTTTTGTCATACCCTCCCTGGAGATAAAAATTCAGTTCCTCCATCCTCCCCCTGAAATTCTCGATGCGCAGGTCAATACCGTAGTTCATCCGGTTGAAATCTTTTGTCTCCCACCATACATTAAAGTTCCGGTCGGCAAAATTGATGATGGGAATGGGCCAGATATACCAGCGTTCGGTTACACTCACGGTAATATTGCAGGTTCCGTTGTGCGGCGTTTTGGTGAAGTCAACAAAATTAAACAGCGAACGGTTCATCAGGTTTTGACGGCTTTTGGTGATCAGGCTGTCAAGGGTTTTCGCGGGCAAAACATCCCCCGGCTTAAACTCTATTTCACGATAGATGATCCTGTCTTTTGTGACCTTGTTCCCTTCCAGCGTAATGGTGCCTACCGTTACCAGGCTGTCGGCGGGTTGTTGAAATGATGATGTATCGGGGATGATCTTTTGGGCAAAGGCAACCTCAACCAAAAAAAAGACCCCCAACAATACACCCGCCCAACGCATGATCAGATATTGAGGTAATTCATAAGCGAATCATAATTTTCCCGGAGGTCTTCCATGTTTTCCTCTTCTCCCAATGAAGCTTTGATGAAATAACCGTATCTGTCAAAAGTGCTCAAAATGGGCCCAAGTTCCATTTTATTGACTTTTATGATCACCTGTATACGGGTGGAATCCTGGTGATCGGCAATAAAAACGCTCAATATTTTGGCGTCATTCGACTCGACGATGTTGGCGATTTCGGTCAGGCTGTAATCGGTCTGGCTCATTTCAAGAATGATCACGCCACCGGGGTTATTCACTGAAAACGATGTCGCCATAAAATGCAAAAGCGATGACATAGTGATGCAGCCCAGATATTTCTTGTTATCGTCAAGAACGGGGATTACCGTCAGATGGTTTTCGTCCATCACCCGCATGATGTCGTACACATAATCGTTCTCACTCACATAAGGATGGGCCAGTGACAATTTATGATTACCCAGCGGTTCGTCTGACTTGTTCATTTCATAAATATCATCTTCTGATATCAGGCCGAGAAAAACTTCATTGTTCACAATGGGCAAATGCGAAACTTTGTATTCATCCATCCAGTTTAAAGCATCGCTTCCCGTGTTTGATGTTTTCAGCGGTGTGATCTCATCGGTTATCAGTTGCTTCGCTACCATAATTCCTCACTTATTATTTACCAATTGCAAAAATACAATTCAGGATGTAAAAGTAATATTACCTTGCAATCAGAGGTTGTTTAACATTCTTAAATAATTTTCATACCTGAAAGGGCTGATTTCTCCTTTCTCAAGGGCTTCGATGACGGCACAACCCGGCTCGTCCACATGAAGGCAGTTGTTGAACCTGCACTTGTGCATTCGTTCACGGAATTCCGGGAAACGCTGCCCCAGTTCCGATTTCTCGAATTCCACCAGCCCGAATTCCTTTATGCCCGGTGTGTCGATGACATACCCGCCGAAAACAAAGGGAAACATCTCCGCAAAAGTTGTGGTGTGTTTTCCTTTTTTATGATATTCAGAGATGGTGCCCACTTTCAGATTCAATGAAGGGTCAACGGCATTTACCAACGCTGATTTACCCACGCCACTCTGTCCCGAAAGAAGACTCACCTTATCTTTCAGCATGTTTTTGAACTCATCAAGCTGACGATTTCCGGGAACAGAAGTGATCAAAACCCGGTAGCCGGCCATTTTATACGAACCGGCATAATATTCAAGCAACTCCATTTCTTTTTCGCCGTACAGGTCATATTTATTGAAAACCACGACCGATGGAATGTGATAGGCTTCCGCAGTGGTTAAAAAACGGTCGATAAAACCTGTGGGCGTCCGTGGCATGGTCAATGAGGCAATGACCACGGCCTGGTCGATATTGGCGGCGATGATGTGAACGGCTTTTGAAAGTTTGGTGGCTTTCCTGACGATGTAATTGTGGCGCTCATGAATCTTTTCAATCACACCTGTGCCCTGGGTTTCGTCATAATGATACTCCACAACATCGCCCACGGCCACCGGATTTGTTGTCCGTATTCCTTTGATCCTGAATTTACCCTTCAACTTACATTCCACCACCTTACCATCGGCTTGCAATACAGCGTACCAACTGCCTGTTGAACGCAGGACTTTTCCATTTTTCAGTCCGCTCATGGAAAATTGTAATGCTTTTTTACCGGCGCCTTGATATCCCAGACACATTTCAGACCGTCTTTGAACGTCACAAAATCTCCCGGCTTGATGTGATACTTGCCTTCGTCGGTTTCGATGTCGATCTCTCCGTCAAGAATGTAGCATTCTTCATCACCCGAATAAGTCCAGTCAAAACGCGAAATTTCTTTTGTCCAGACAGGCCACGAACGGATTCCTTTCTCTTCAATTTCTTTTTCGTCCAGCTTTTTAATTATGACTTTTTCCATTGTTATTTGTTTAAATTTTTTAGTTAAGCGACTAAAATTACAAACATTTCTTATATTTGACGATGTAACCGTTTATTAAAACTATTATGAATACAACAATCTACATTTCATTTGCAGTTGCTCCTTTTCTCATTCTTATCGGCGTAATCGTCTTAAACAGTGCGCGTTTCAAAGATTGGGGCGGCATCAGAAATGTCCTGATCCTGGGTTTTATCAGCGTGGTTTTTGTGGTGTTGGCCAAGTATTTGCTCGATCTGCGATGGGGAGGTAATTATCACGGCCTGAAAAGGACGCTTTTTTACATTGTCATCGCTCTGGCATTCACGGCGGAGTTATTCAAATACATTGCTTTGCGGGTTGCGCTCCCCAAATTCACTGCCATCAAAAATCCTGTTGACGGCATTATTTTCGGGATTTTTCTCGGATTGGGATACGCCACCGCGGCAAACATTCTGATCGCTTACAAGATCATTGGCATTACCCCTTCTTTTTACGAAAACTTCAAAGAGTATTTCTACATCCTGGTCTATGTCTATCCTTTTGCAAATATTGTCTTCGGGGTCACAATGGGATATTTTGTGGGTTCGGGGAGGTTCAGGAAAAATCCGATTCTTGAGAATCTGACAGCGATCGCAGGAGCTACCGTATTTCACAGTTTGTTCTATTTCAGCTTCTTCACACACGACAATGTGCTGATCAGCATTACTTCACTTGGTTTTATTTTACTTGTTGCCATCCTGATCAGTCAGGCAATCAAAATAACAAGGCGGATGGAGTAATTCTGTTTCAGCAGTGTCTGGAGAGTAAAATAAGATTAGTCCGGATCATTCTGTTTTTTTATAAATCCTGTTTTCGGGAGTCATCAGACTTTTGATCCCTTGAACCTGCTGGGGATAAATCCTTTTCACGGCAGGCGCTTTTTTCTTTTTATCGGTAATAATGTAAATATCTGTCTGGCCGGGTTTTTTTACGATCGCTTTTGTAATCTGGTAACCGTTTGCCGACACGACTGTTAGTCTGACAGTGTCTCCGGGATTGTCCATTTTGTATTTATACCATGTCTCTCTTTTTAAAACACATTGTGCTTCACCGTTAATAATCAGATGCAATTCCGAACTCTTTGCATTGAATGAAGAAGAAAAAAAACTGATCACTTTTGCATTTTCTTTTTCTGCCCCGATATCCGTAAGATTATCAATAAGGGTAACTTTTCCGGTAACTATATCCAGGCGCATCAAATAGTAAGGCGAAGAAGTTGCCATTAAAGCTACCGCACCTATTCCACTCATAAGGACTAATATCGAAAGGGCCTTCTTGTCTTCTTTACTGGCTGCCGTGATACGAAAATAATAACCTTTGTTATCCTTGAAAAGCGGAAAATATTTATTCCCAATGCGGGTAAAAACCTGTTTTCCATCGGTAAATCCCCAAACTTTATTTATGGGCTCATCTGTTTTGGCATTCTTTATCTTCGCATATCTCAATTCATCTTTGTTGTCTTTTGTTGATCTTGTTTTGTACAGAATATCAAAATCGGTTTTGAGATCAGGTGTCCCCTGCTGAAAATCAAAAAATGTGTTGTAAATGCCTTTTTCCGATCTGTCAATGCTCAGATATTTTGCTTCAAATTCATGGTACCCGAGAGGTTTTTTCACTAGTTGATCTTTGGTAATTTCATTATTCTCAAGCTTATTATTAAGATGTTTTTCGTAAAAAGCATCAAAACATTCGGCAATGGCACGGGCAATGACTTCTGGCAACCATTTTGTCGCATCATTTTTTGCCATTTTCGAGGCATGTCTGCTTACCGTAAATTTCTCGAAATAGTGATTGTTTTTTTTAAAGATAAAAGTCAGATTCACATTGGCCACGGTTTTTTCCCTGAATTCGATGTGCGTTTCATAAACCGTCAGGTCATTTACACGAACGATCAGGTCATGCTCCGGGGGGAAAGGCATCAGGTTCCGTTGAATAAATGTGCTTAACTCCATGTCGGTATCCTCCTTAAAAAACGCCGGAAT
>JAOZOO010000009.1:32667-49778 GCA_029933225.1 Bacteroidales bacterium
CTCTTCCCCAACTCCGGGTTTCAGCACTACACCGAGATTTTCTTTCCCGTCGATCATGATCTTCAGCGGTTTTTCAAAACGCACATGTCTGACAACTTCATTTTCAAAAACTGCCGGTTGCTTGTCCAGAAACTCAAGGTCGTAATAACCGTCATTGATAAACGGGTTAATGGTGAAATATCCGACCCTGAACGAAGTCAGGTTCTGGAAAAAGTGGGTGCCCTGGCTGGGGTCGATGCGGTAGTTCTCTAATCCCGACTCGATGATCAGCCGTGCAGCCGATATCTGCGGCCATTTCACCGGGATACCCAGCCACGGATCGGCAGAACCCCAGCGTCCCGGGCCGATAAGTATATAATTTCGTTCCTCTTTCAGAAATTTGCTGTTCAGCAACCCGATCATTTCCACGGTTTCCTTATTACGCGAGGCATCAAAATTCTCCGGCCTGACATACACCACATCCTGAATATCAGTGATGATGCCATTGCCCATTGCGGAATTTGAAATGATGATGGTATTGTCCTGTTGAATCGCTTTCATGTTGATTTCTATACTTTCTTCGGGTGATGATATCGGCCTGATCTGGAGCATATAAAAAATATACTTATCATCCATTTTGGTATTCAAATCAATGGCAAATTCGATTTCCACGGGATACCCCATTTCTTTTTCTCCGAGTTTCAGGATCGTCGAAAGTATCCCGGCAACAGGAAACGTGTTATGCTTCAGTATATTGGCAAAAGTGATCAGTTTTTTTCCTTCGTGATTGTAACCGTCGCGGAGGATGTTGTTGTGCAGGTCGTAAGTGGAAGCGATCATTCGCAGCGCTCCGTCTTTATCCGCTTCGCTGACGCGTAACTTCAACAGTCTGGCAGCATCATCGGCAGTAACGTTAAAATGATCCGGATCAAGGTCGAGAGCATAGAAATACTTTTGTGTTTCTTTCAAAGCCATTTCCGGGTTGGAGGTTTGCAGTACCCGTTTCGGATAGCTTGGTGAAAAACGGAGCGAAAGGCCACCATCCACAATATATTTCCCCAGCCCCAGGGCAATGCTCGCCGTACCGTCTTCCGGTTTCTCGGGCAGGATGGGATAGAAGTCCACCGACCGGGCCACTCCAGAAATGGTTGGGTAATAACGGTTTCCGTATTGTGACCCGCAGACCGTTTGCATGACAATGGCCATTTTTTCTTCATCGATCACATTGGAAGTGGCGATCATATAAGCTTTACTGTCTTTAAAAAAACAGGAAGCATAAACCCCTTTGACGGCCTGTTGGATCATTTCAAAAACCCGGCGACGGTCATCGTTGAGAAAAGGAACCATATACGTATTGTAAATACCTGCAAATGGCTGATAATGTGAATCTTCCAATAGGCTGGACGAACGGATGGCTATGGGATTGTTGATGACTTCAGAAATGGTTTCCAGGTCATCAAGCAGTTTGTCCGGTAAGGGGGATTCAAGGAAACGTTGCAATATTTCCTCGTCAGAATGGTCTTCCGAAAGCGCAACCGGGTACAACTTGTTCATTTCCATAAATTCATCAAAGAGGTCTGTGCCGATGACTACAGTTTTTGGAATGGCAATTTCAACGCCTTCAAACTGGCTGTACAGGTGATTCCGTTTGATCAACGAATCGAGGAATGCCAGTCCGCGGGCTTTGCCACCAATGGATCCTTCACCAATTCGCGAGATGGTAAAATACTCGTCGAATGTCTCGCGGTTAAATTCTGCAATCACGCCCCGTGCCACGTTCATCCGGAAATTGGCAATCGTATTAAAAATAAATTCCTTTATTTCTTTACAATCCTTGAAATCTTCCGGTGTGAACGATTTGAATAAAGCGGCAATGGGAAAAAGCGCCCTGGCCCGCAACCATTTGGAGATGTGATTTCTGCGGATGTGATACTCTAAAGAATTTTCCGGAATATGGAATATTTTTTCCTGAAGGTCTTTCAGGTCTTTGGCGCGGGCTACTTCTTTCCCTGTATCGGGATCCTTGAAGACAAAATCACCAAAAGCAAAATATTCCTTGATAAACTCCCGGAGCTCGTAATTCAGTTTTTTCGAGTTTTTGTCAATAAATCCCACCTTCAGTACCTTGGCTTTTGGACGGTTCTTCGGTTCTGATGATTGCAAGAGCATGGGTAAATATTTGTCCTGCTGTTTGATTTGTTTAAGCAACATAATACCGGCTTTCGTATCCATTTTTCCCTTTCTCGGGAAAGTCATATCCGTAATGATTCCCAGTATGTTGTCTTTGTAAGTTTCATACAAGCTGATGGCTTCTTCGTATGTGTTGGCAAGCAGAATTTTCGGTCGCCCGCGTGCCCGGTTCATTTTCTGGTGCTCGTTCAGCCCTTCGGTCATAAACGACTTGGATTGTTTTACGATGATTTTATAAATGTCGGGCAGATAGCTTGAATAGAACCTGACATTGTCTTCCACAAGCAGGATGACCTGAACGCCAACTGTCAGCACATCATGCTCGGCATTCATCCGGTCCTCAATCAGCTTGATGATGGCAAGGATAATTCCCGCATTCCCCAGCCAACTGAAGATGTAGTCAATGGATGTGTCTTCAAGCTTTTCCACTTTCAGGCTCACCTCCCTGGAGAAAGGTGTCAAAACCACGATCGGGATGTTGGGATAGTGTGATTTGATTTCGTCGGCAAGCTGAAAGGTGTCTTTTTCTTTGGCGCTTAACATGGTAATCACCAGGTCAATATCTTCTTCGTCGAGTACCTGCATGGCTTCTTCTTCGGATGTGGCTTTCAGGAATCGCGGTGGATAACGCAGGTTCAGCGACATGTATTCAAAAAATATCTGTTCTTCGATCCGTCCGTCTTCTTCGAGAATAAAAGCATCATACACGCTGGCAACCACCAGGATGTTGTAGATCCTTTTCAGCATGAGCGTGGCAAAAGAAGTGTCTTCGAAATATTTCTTTTGCGTTTCAAGGTCTGTTAATGTCGGGATCATTTGGATTTAAGATTTTTGATTTTCCGATTTCTTCTTGTCATTCGTAAATCATTTTTGTGAATCGAAGATCTTTCCTGTCAGGACAAAGATAAGGGAAATGGTGTATTTTACCGGTTTCGCATTTCAGGTAAACATTCTGGAGCGCTCTTTTTTCCCTGAATTCAAGGATCACACTATCTACTTCCAGCGTATGTTTCATCGGATCTTTAACGTTATGATTCACGTTCCGGTTAATCAATCCAGTTCAATAATATTGTTTTTTATCGCAAACTTCACCATGTCCACCGTGGTTTTCAGGTTTACTTTTTTCATGATGTTATTTTTGTGAGTTTCCACGGTGCGTACACTGATGAACAGTTTGTCGGCTATGACACGGTTGGAAAGCCCCTCGGCAAAAAGTTTGAACACTTCCATCTCGCGGGGTGAAAGTTGCTTTTGCCGTTTTTCTTTTTCCTTTTTGTCAATGTTCTCGTCGGAGATGTAGCTTTTCAGGATGATATTGGTGATGGTCTTGGCGTGGAACTCATAACCGTTGCGCAGTGTGTAGATGGCTTCAAGGATCTCGGAGCGGTCGGTGTCGGGCCCGAGGTGCCCCTGCACGCCGGCTTTGATCAGCTTCAGAATGAACTCTTCGTTGCTGTACATCGAAAGCACCAGCAGCTTCAGCCTGGGGAAGTTGTGCATCAGCGATTTAATCTCTTCGATGCTTTGCTCGTAAGGCGAATAGATCACCACCAGCGCCACATGCACCAGGTCGTGATGGAGATATTCAGTCAACTCGTCGAGATTTTGTTTGCAGGTAACCGTTTCCAGGTCAGTGGTGTCACTTACCAGTGCTTCGAGCGCATCGCATATAACGGGGTACTTATCAACTATTGCCAGTTTGATCATAAGTTTTCTTTCTGCCGGTTGGCTGTCTGCGAAAATACAAAAACAAAGCTTTTATAAAGTTTGAAACTTTGGAAAAGTTTACAGTTCATTTTTTCAATGTAACTTTGTAAAAAAATTTCCTGACATGCGCGAACAGCAAACCGGCGAGTACCTGAGTCTGCTTGAGATCATCAGCAAGATCAACAACACCATTGACCAGCACAAAGATATTGATGCCACACTGAATCAGGTTATTGAGCATTTGCAGATGCTGGAAAACTCAAAGGAGCCCTGTTCTTTCCGTATCATTTTTAATCAGAAGGAATTCAGGACGAGGGGGTTTTCCGAGAAATGCCGGTATCAGGAAAGAAGCTTTAAAACCTCCTCGGGAAAAATCGGGCACATCCAGTTGTGCACGCCGAGAGAATACGCCAGGATGACGTCCGAAGAGCAAAGCGAACAGTTTTATTTCCTCAACACACTGGTCAGCACCATTCTCCGGTTTCTGAACGATGCCGAGAATGCCTATAAAAGCCGGAGTCTGTTTGGCGCAGAAGCCGAAGAAAGTCTGGAAGGATCATTCAGCGGATCATTCTTACAGAAATTCCTGAACAAGCACACCTTCAACCGCGACATTTTTCACGACCTGATGCCGTTCAAGGTGAAGGAAATTCTTCTGATATCCAGCCTTTACGATGCTTACGCCATAGAACGGGAAGGCCGTTTCTCGGAACACATGCTGGGACAGTACCGCCAACTGAACCTGACTTCATTTCCCCGCATCACAGTCGCTTCTTCCATCAACCAGGCGTTGGGACTACTGACCACCAAGCACTTCGACCTGATCATTTACATGGTAGGGGTTGATAAAAAGCTGCCCCTCACCGTCAGTCAGGAAATCAAGAAGAAATATCCTTACATCCCCATTTTCCTGTTGCTAAATAACAGCAATGATGTAGCCTACTACATCGACCTCCAGGGAAGATTGCCCGCCATCGACCACGTTTTTGTCTGGAACGGCGATCCGAACATCTTTTTTACCATGATCAAACTGCTGGAGGACAAGGTGAATGTGGAAAACGACACCCGGATGGGTGAAGTGCGGGTGATCCTGCTGGTGGAGGATTCACCGGTTTATTATTCCCGCTACCTGTCGTTTTTATACCGCGTAGTGCTGGAACAAACAAGGCGGATTATCGACGATGTGGCCTCCGACGAACTGTTCAAAATTCTGCGTTTGCGTGCCCGTCCCAAGCTGCTGCATGCCATGAATTATGAAGAGGCAATGAAGGTGATCAACAGCTACAAAAAATACATGCTTTGCCTCATCACCGACGTTAAGTTCAAACATGATGGGGTAATGGATGAGAATGCGGGTGTGAATTTGCTGAAATATGTAAAGAAAGAAATGCCCAACCTGCCAACGGTGCTGCAGTCATCAGAGGAATCATATGCAAAGATTGCACAGGAAAACAAATCGCTGTTTATTTACAAGGAGTCGGAAACACTTTATCAGGATTTTCAGAATTTCATCACCAATTACCTCGGTTTCGGTGATTTTATTTTTAAAGACAAAACGGGAAAACAGATTGCCGTTGCGAGCAATATGAAGGCTTTTGAAAACCAGTTGAAGAAAATTCCCGACGAATCGTTACTTTACCATGCCACCCGCGACCATTTTTCCATGTGGCTGCTGGCACGGGGTGAAATAAAGGCCGCCAGCATCATCAACCCGAAAAAAGTTTCGGACTTCAAAAGCCCTGCCGAACTGCGCCATACATTGCTTGACCTCATTAAGGAATACAGGAACGAACAGGATACGGGAACAATAATCCCTTATAAGTTTGATCAGGAAATCACTGATAAAAATATCTATTCCCTTGTCGAAGGCTCGCTGGGGGGAAAGGGGAGAGGTATTTCTTTTATCAATGCCCTGATTGAAAATTACAATTTCAAAAAGTTTGTTCCTGACATCAACATCCGAACGCCAAAGACATTCATTATCGGTATCCAGGAGTTTGAAAATTTTCTGGAAAGAAACAACCTCATCAACTTCGTGCTGGAGGAACAGGATTACACGAAAGTAAAAAAAGCGTTTATTAACGCCAGTCTTTCCGAGGCGCTGATGACCAAACTGGATAATTTGTTGCATTCCATCACCCGACCCATTGCAGTAAGATCCTCCGGATTGTTCGAGGATTCTTTGAACCAGCCGTTTGCCGGCATTTTCGACACCTACCTTTTGCCCAATAATCATCCCGACCATAAAATAAGGCTGAAGCAAACAACCGATGCAATCAAGCTGGTTTTTGCCTCTGCTTTTTCAACCACTGCCCGGGGATACGTTAAAGCCATCAACTACAAAATTGATGACGAAAAAATGGCTGTGGTTATCCAGGAAGCTGTCGGTAATCAATACGACCACCTTTATTATCCCCACATTAGCGGCGTAGCCCAGTCATACAATTTTTACCCTTTTTCGCACATGCAGCCTGAAGAAGGTGTGGCCGTAGCGGCAGTAGGGCTTGGACGTTATGTGGTTGAAGGGAACAAAGCCTATCGTTTTTCACCCAAATATCCCAAAATAGAAGTCAGTTCCCCGAAAGACCAGTTCCGCAATTCGCAGGTTAAATTTTATGCAGTGGACCTGAAAAATACCGAGCCCAACCTGCTGGAAGGTGAAATGGCGGGCCTTGCCTTTGAAGATATCAGTATTGCCGAAAAACACGGTACACTCAAACACTGCGCCTCGGTTTACAATCCTGACAGTAACACCATCTATCCCGGTTTGTCGAAACCCGGGCCGCGCATCATCAATTTTGCAAACATTCTGCGATACAACTATATCCCGTTGGCCAAGACCATTGAGGTAGTCCTCGAACTGGGCAAAAATGCCATGGGTACAGCCGTGGAGATTGAATATGCCGTGGACCTGAACAAAGATGAGAACGGCTGTGCATCTTTTTACATTTTACAGATCAAACCCCTGATAAGCAACCGGATGGACTGTGAAGTGAACTTTTCGGAAGTAAAAAATAATGATATCATTCTTTACAGTGAACAGGGGATGGGAAACGGTTGTATCGAAGATGTCGAAGATATTATTTATGTTAATAAAGACAGTTTCGACAAAAGCAAAACCGAAGAGATGGCACGGGAGATTGCGAGGATTAATGAGATGATGAGTGAGCAGAACCGGAAATATGTTTTGATCGGGCCGGGCCGCTGGGGTACGCGAGACCGCTGGATCGGCATCCCCGTAAAATGGTACCAGATATCCAGTGCCTGCGTCATCGTGGAGACGAGTCTTGAAAATTTCCCTCTCGATGCTTCATCGGGCTCCCACTTTTTCCATAATGTCACGACGATGAATGTGGGGTATTTCAGCGTTCAGCATGAATCATCCGCCAATTTCATCAATTACCGGATTCTTAATAAACAAAAGGTTATTTACCAGGGTAAATATTTCAGGCATATCCGTTTCCCAAAACCGGTGAAAATCAAAATGGACGGAAAGCAACGGAAATATATGGTGCATGTATGATGATGTGATGAGGTAAGACAATCTGCAGCCGGCAGTCAGCAGCCTGTCCGGATTCAGAAAGAGACGGGCCTTCAGTTCACAGTCTTCAGTCTTCAATCGGCAGTCAATAAGAGAAAATCATAAAAAAACCTGTGAAAATCTGTATCGATTCATCTAAGCCCTGAACCAAGCACTACACAACTCCCCGCAACAAGTACCCCGGCCCCTGTCCTCTGCTTCCTATTAGACACAGTATAAATTAAAGTGTTAATATATTGATTTACTGCATATATAATAAATGTCTTAAAATTAATCGTTTAAGGGTGGCTTATTTTTCTACTTTTGCAAACTTAAATTTTTAGTAAGAAACTATTTTAAACAAAAAAATGAGCAAAATACTTGAAAAAGAATTTTTTTCAAAAAACGTGGTAAAGCTCGTTCTGGAAGCCCCCGAGATTGCCAAAACGCGCAAGCCCGGGCATTTTGTCATCATCAGAATTGATGAAAAAGGGGAACGGATACCGCTGACCATTTCATCGGCAGATGAAAAGAAAGGAACCATTACGCTGGTCATCCAAAAAGTCGGGGTCACCTCGGCAAAACTTTGCAACATGAATGTGGGCGATGTCATCATGGATGTCGTCGGACCTTTGGGAACGGCGACTCACATCGAAAAAGTCGGAACCGTATTATGTGCCGGTGGCGGTGTGGGTGTAGCTCCCATGCTTCCCATTGTGGAGGGCCTCAAAAAAGCCGGAAACAGGGTTATCACCATACTGGCTGCCCGAAGCAAAGACCTCATCATCCTTGAAGACCAGATGCGTGAATATTCTGACGAGGTAATCGTAATGACCGATGACGGTTCTTACGGAAAAAAAGGACTGGTAACCGCCGGGATGGAAGAAGTGATCAACCGCGAAAAGGTTGACCTCTGTTTTGTGATCGGCCCGGCCATCATGATGAAGTTCGGCGCGCTGACTACGAAAAAGTACAATATTCCTACCGTTGCCAGCCTCAACACGATCATGGTTGACGGCACGGGTATGTGTGGCGCCTGCCGTGTTCATATCGGAGGGAAAACCCGCTTTGTTTGTGTTGACGGGCCCGAATTTGATGCCCACCAGGTTGACTTTGATGAAATGATGACCCGTCTGGGAGCATACAAAGATCAGGAATATGAAGCTTACCAAAAGTATTTGCAAACTGTTGAAGCATAAAAGAAATGGAAAATATAGCAGAATATCTGAAAGCTGAAAGAAGTCAGGAATGGCGGGCAGAACTCCGCAAACGCATGAAAGCCAAAGAGCGCACAAGCCTCGAAAGGATCAAAATGCCTGAAGAAGACCCTGATGTAAGAAATAAAAACAGCGTGGAAGTCAACAGAGGTTTGTTTCCTGAAATGGCCATCGCTGAATCACACCGCTGTCTCGACTGCCCCGATCCAACATGTATAACGGGTTGTCCGGTAGGCATCAACATTCCCAAATTCATCAAACAGATCGAGGTTGAGGATTTTGCCGGTGCAGCCATTACGCTGAAAGAAACCAACGCATTACCGGCAGTTTGCGGTCGCGTTTGTCCGCAGGAAAAACAATGTGAACTGAACTGCTTCTACACACAGAAACTGAACAAACCGCCCATTGCCATTGGCTACCTTGAACGTTTTGCTGCCGACTGGGAACGCAACAGCGGACAAATGTCCATTCCGAAAACGGAAAAGAAAAACAAGATCAAGGTTGGTGTCGTGGGCTCCGGCCCTGCCGGACTGGCAGCCGCAGGTGACCTGGCAAAATACGGTTATGATGTCACGGTTTTTGAAGCTCTGCACGAAGTTGGCGGCGTCCTGAAATACGGCATTCCCGAGTTCAGGCTGCCCAACGAACTGGTGGACGTGGAAATTGAAACCATGCGGAAAATGGGGATCAAATTCCGTACTGACTTTATCGTCGGAAAAACTGCATCCTTTGATGATTTGAAAGAAGAAGGTTTTAAGGCATTTTTTGTGGGTAGCGGTGCCGGTTTACCCCGGTTCATGAACATTCCCGGTGAAAACCTGAACGGAATCTTTTCATCCAACGAATATCTGACAAGAATCAACCTGATGCATGCAGCAAGCGAAGAATACGACACGCCCGTCATCAGCGGCAAAAATGTAGCCGTTATCGGCGGGGGCAACACGGCCATGGACTCGGTGAGGACAGCCAAACGGCTGGGAGCCGAAAAAGCCATGATCATTTACCGCCGTTCAGAAGTCGAGATGCCTGCACGTGTCGAAGAGATCAAGCATGCCAAAGAGGAAGGCATCATCTTTATGAACCTTCACAACCCGCTGGAATATTACGGTGATGAAAACGGCCGCGTGAAACAGGCAAAGATTCAGAAGATGGAACTGGGCGAACCCGATGCATCGGGCAGAAGAAGGCCGATTCCCATTGAAGGTTCCGAATTCATCATTGATGTGGATACCGTTGTGGTCAGTGTGGGGGTTTCTCCTAATCCGTTGATTCCCCAGGCATTGAAAGACCTGAAAGTAACCGATTGGGGAACCATTGTGGTTGATCCCGATACGATGCAGTCGTCGGTACCGGAAATTTTTGCCGGGGGTGATATCGTCAGGGGTGGCGCTACTGTTATTCTCGCTATGGGCGACGGAAGAAAAGCCGCTGCAGGAATGCACAAATACATTCAGGAAAAGATAAAAGCGAATTAATGTTAATTTTTTTCAGGCAATTACTGTAAACATTATTTTCGTAAAAAAATCGGAAATACGAATTCGACAGAATTCCAAAACATAATTTCATAATTCTTATTTCTAAATTCTAATTTCAAAAAATGGCAGAATTAAACACAAAATATCTCGGTTTATCATTGAGTAATCCCATTGTGATCGGAAGCTCCGGGCTGACGGGTTCGGTGAAGGAAATTGTGGAACTGGCCGACAACGGGGCAGGTGCAGTGGTGCTGAAATCCATATTTGAAGAGCAGATCATGCTTGAAGCCGATTACCGCATGAAAAAGGCCGAAGAAAACGGTTTGTTATATACCGAATACTCTGAAACGCTGGATTATATTGACGTACACATCAAGGAAAAACACCTTGGCAGCTACCTCGAAATGATCAGAGAAGTCAAAAGCAAAGTGATGATCCCTGTCATTGCCAGTATCAATGCCATTTCCAGCCTGGAATGGATAACGTTTGCCAAACAAATTGAAGAAGCAGGCGCTGATGCACTGGAACTGAATATTTTCGTCATGCCATTCAATCTTGAAAAAAGTTGTAACGACAATGAGGAGACATACTACAATATATTGAAAAAGATAAAATCGGTAGTAAATATTCCTGTTTCGGTAAAAATATCTCCTTATTTTGCCAACCTCGGCAGCGTGATCTTAAACCTTGAAAAGAATGGTGCCGACGGTATTGTAATGTTTAACCGCTTTTCAAGCCCCGACATCGACATCCATGCCATGAAAGTAACCCATGCGGAAAGACTTTCACAGGCCAATGAAATGTACAACACTTTACGCTGGATTGCCATCATGGCCAACCGCGTAAAAATTGACCTGGCCGCTTCCACCGGCATCCACGACGGCGAAGCAGTGATCAAGCAGTTGCTGGCAGGTGCTACGGTAACCCAGGTTACTTCAGCCATTTACAAACACGGTGCAGGCTATATTCCCACAATCCTTAATTTTGTTAAAGACTGGATGGACGAACACGGTTTCAATTACATTGACAAGTTTCGAGGAAAGTTGAGCCAGTCAGCCTCACAAAACCCGGATGCTTATGAGCGGGTTCAGTTCATGAAATATTTTAGTGAGATCAAATAAAAAAAGGCGGCCTTTGGTCGCCTTTTTTAATTCTGTTTACCGGCGACTGAAGTTGCCGGTACAGGAAATTAAAAGAACAATTTTTCCAGTTTTTCAACCACTTCTTCCGGATCGGGATCAATGTCAAAGACAAGTGAAGGTTTCAGATAATGAAGCTTTTTTTCTTTTTTGAATTTTTCTTCTCCACCGCCGGTTATATTCAACATGATCAATGCGTCTTTGTTAATATCACCTTCTTTGACAACATTAATTAAAGAAGCGACAGCCACTGCCGCAGCGGGGTGCAAGTCGTTGCCTTCGGTTTCAAGGAACAATTGTCCGGCTTCTTTTGCCTGCCGGTTATTCGCCAGGATCACATGACCACTGGTGTCTTTCAGGGCATCGTATAGACCGCCTGCCAGCGGATAAGGGGGTTTCCTGTTGGATAATACTTTGGCGTCAATTTCTTCTACCTGTTTCCTCGCCAGATGCTCATCTATCGGAAGCATGGCCCTCGAATTGATCTTCCAGGCATTATAGATCGGGGTAAACGGTTCATTCTGCGAAACCATCAGCTTCATCTTCCGGTTGCCGAAACGTCCGTCTTCAAGGAAACGCAGGTTGGCTTCCCAGGCGGCGATAGCACCGGTCCCGCTCCCCACAGCCTGAAAATAGTATTCCGGGATTTCGCCGATGGTGGTCACGGCAGATAAAACGGTCGTTCCCATCCCGTCGCGACGGGCCACATTCTTCGCACCTCCCTCGGCAATGAAATGTTCCGATTCACATGCCAGGTTCGACAGATGAATGGCATCAAAGTAATCGCTTCCCGAACGGCTGACGATCAGTTTCACACATTCGTCAATCGGTTCGTCAAACCACAGGACATCAATGTTGTCTTCGGGAACCGAAAGCAGCAACGGGATCTTATTGTCGGAACAGACCCTGGCAAACGATCGGGCCGTATTTCCGGCGGAGGCCACCACCAGCACTTTATCCCATTCGTCGTGCATCCGTGCACAAACAGAATAAGCCTCCGTTTCTTTAAAAGAACAGGTTCTCATTTCAGCGCCTTTTTCAGGCCAGTACCCGCTGAAGGTGATCCACAGGTTACTCAAACCGAGTTTTTTTGCCAGCCCGTTGCTTTTATAGGTTACCGGAGGGTTCGAACCCTGTAATGTTCGCTGAATGGGGAGCCAGTCGGCAAAGATGTAAAACCCGAATTCAGGACTTTTCAGTTGCAATTGCTTATTTTCATAAATCGCCCTGATGAGTGTAGGTTCCGTTTCTCCCGGAGCATCAAGCAGCCAGCCGGTATCCTCAAAAATCTTCCCCGATGCAATGGACTGTAATTTGTACCTTGTCCTCGGAATGTCTGGGGTTGTCATAATTTGGTTTTTGGTATCAAAGGACAAAAATAAAACTATTCGATGAGATAGCCCTCATTTTTGAAATATTCACACCACAGGATGTTGTTAAAGCTCTTTGATCTCACTCACTAATTTTTGCAGGGTATCTTTGGCGTTACCGAAAAGCATCCGTGTTTTGTCGTTAAAGAACAGGAAATTCTCAATGCCCGCATACCCTTTTCCCATACCCCGTTTCATCACGATGATGTTTTTGGATTCGTGGGCGTGGATGATGGGCATACCGTAGATGGGGCTTGACGGATCATCCAGCGCTGCCGGGTTGACCACATCATTGGCGCCCACCACGATGGTAACATCCGTGTTGGGCATATCCGGGTTGATGTCATCCATTTCTACCAGCTTGGTATAGGGAACATCCGCTTCGGCAAGCAACACATTCATGTGACCGGGCATGCGGCCTGCCACGGGATGAATGGCAAATTTCACTTCAACGCCCTTACTCTCCAGTAATTGCACCAACTCGTTAGCCACAAACTGTGCTTGTGCCACAGCCAGTCCGTAACCCGGCACAATCACCACTTTCTGGGAATAAGCAAGCAATACGGCTGCATCGCTCAAAGAAATCTCTTTAACCGCACCATGCTCTTTATTTACACCGGCTCCACCTCCGCCAAATGCTCCGATGATTACGTTCAGCAGGGAACGGTTCATGGCTTTACACATCAGCAACGTAAGGATACCCCCGGCCGAACCGACGAAAATACCGCCGAGGATCATGGCCTGATTATTATAGATAAATCCCGCCATGGCAGCGGCAATACCGGTCAGTGAGTTGAGCAGCGAGATGACCACGGGCATATCCGCGCCGCCAATGGGCATGACGAACATAACGCCGTAAATTAAAGCCAGCACGAGCAAAATGTATGAAAGTTTGGTTCCTGTGGCCATGTCGTGCGGGAAAGCCAGCATATAAATCATCAGTCCGGCAATGAGGGCCAGCAGGAACAAGTTGAACCAGGTGGTCCATTTGGCAAAGATATCTCCCACCTTGCCGTCTAACTTTCCGTATGCGATCATGCTGCCGCTGAAAGCGATGGTTCCGATAACCAGTCCGAGCAGCGTAACTACTGCCGACTCGTTGGCCGGGTTTGAATATTCCATCAGGGCGACCAGTGCCGAAGCAGCACCTCCCGTGGCATTGAAAAACGAAACGAGTTGCGGCATGGCCGTCATCTTTATTTTCCTGGCAATAACAACTCCCAGCACACTGCCCACGGCAATGGCCGCAAGTATGACAATGACGTTCAGCGTGGGAATGGTATGCCCCGCAGGTGTTCTGTATAAAAACAAGGTGGTCACCATGGCCAGCCCCATGCCGCCGGCAGCATAAAAGTTACCTTTTCGCGCCGTTTCGGGATGACTCATCAGCTTCAGCCCCACCACGAAAAAGATGGCAGCGAGCAGGTAGCTCATCAACAGATAAACATCCCCGGAATTTATGCCCAGATCGTGTAATGTCGTATTCATAACTATCATTTCTTCTTTTTCTTAAACATTTCAAGCATCCGGTCGGTGACGACAAATCCGCCGACCACATTCAGTGTGGCAAAGATCACGGCCAGGATACCCAGCACCATATTCAGGCTGAATTTTGTGAGGTCGGTACTTCCCAGGAGGATGATTCCGCCGATGATGATGACCCCGCTGATGGCATTGGCGCCCGACATGAGGGGCGTATGCAAAACCGAAGGTACATTGGAGATGACTTCCAGCCCGAGAAAGATCGACAACGTAATGATGAAGATCATCTCTTTGTTTTCATAAAAATAAACGAGGAACTGTTCCATGTTTTTTATTATTTGTTCAATTGATTTATTATCCGTAAAACTTTTTCAACCAGTCACTCATGATCTGTTTTTCGTGCACCATGCAGGTGCCTTTGACGATCTCGTCTTCAAAATCGAGTTTCAGCCCGCCTTCTTCGTCAATGAGCAGTTTCAGGAAGTTTACCAGGTTATTTCCGAACATGCGGCTGGCATCATTGGGCATGTCCGAAGGATAATTGGATTTCCCCACAATGGTCACGCCTTCTTTCACAACGACTTTGTTATTTTCGGTCAGTTCGCAGTTACCCCCTGTGGAAGCAGCGAGGTCAATGATCACCGAGCCGTCTTTCATTGCTTTCACCGTTTGTTTTTCGATGAGCACAGGCGCTTTTTTACCCGGTATCTGCGCCGTGCAGATCACCACACTCGATTTCACCGCATGATCGTGAACCAGTTGTTTTTGCTTCCTTTTGAATTCCTCATCCTGTTCCACCGCATAACCGCCTGCTGCGGCGTCTTCTTTGGCACCTTCCACTTCCACGAACTTTCCGCCCAAACTTTCCACCTGTTCTTTCACGGCAGAGCGGACATCAAAAACTTCCACCACGGCGCCCAGTTTCCTGGATGTGGCAATGGCCTGCAAACCGGCAACACCGGCTCCGAGGATCAGCACCTTGGCCGGCCGGATGGTTCCGGCAGCCGTCATGAACATCGGGAAAAAATTCGGGAGTTTAAAAGCGGCATCCAACACGGCTTTGTAACCGGCAATGGTTGCCATCGAGGAAAGAATATCCATCGCCTGTCCCCTGGTGATGCGCGGGATCATGTCCATGCTGAATACCGTTTGCTCCTGCTTTAGAAAATAAGACACCGTTTCTTTGTTCCCAAGCGGGTTGAAAACACTGATAACGGTCTGCCCTTTTTTTAATTTGGACAATGTTTCTTTTTCAGGTGGTGTTATGCTTAACAGGATATCTGCTTTTGCGATCAGTTTTTCCCGGTCAACAATTGTTGCTCCGGCTTCCTTGTATTCTTCATCCGTTGCAAAAGCCCTTTTTCCGGCATCCGGTTCAACGATCACGTCCGCTTTTAACGCAACCAGCTTTTTGACTGCTTCAGGTAACAAGCTTACGCGATTTTCATGATCAGGCTCTTTTAATATTCCGATTACCATGTTTTTACTTTATTTTTTATCGAGTCAAAGTTAGATTAAAAAAGTGTCCTGACAAAATTATTTAAAATTATTCTAAATTAATTCAACGGATTTTCACTCTTTCAAAAACAAAAAACCCGGCTCCTGTTTCAGGACACCGGGTTTCTCTATTTTAAAATTATCTCTGTCAGTTATTCTCTAACAAAGGTATTTCACTGGCAATTTGTGCATCAATCAATGCCTTAATCTTGTTTTCGACCTGGAAGTAGCGCAGTACCTGTTTGCCACTCAGTACCTTCTGAAACTTTTTGAAATACTGTTTTTTCAGATTCTGAACTTCCTGTTCGATTTTCAGCGCTTCCGCCGTTAATTCAATGGCTTTCTCATCTGTCATCGTATCAAAATTATCAGCAAAGTCTTTTATCATATAGTACTTTTTCGTGTTTAAAGTGTACATCTTGTCGTTGAACTCGTTATACACCGGCCAGAATACGGTACTTTCCTGATCACTAAGTTGCATGGCATCGGCCACAATGGCTTTTTTTTCGGTTTTCAATGCAGCGCGCTGAACTTCCATATAATCGTCAACATTTTGTGCAAAAAGGGTTGTGCCGAAAATCAATCCGGCAAATACAAACAATAGTTTTTTCATTTTGAATAAGATATTAATTAAAAAATTTGAACGGCGAAAGTAGCAAAATTTGTTTACCACATTTGGGTAAAACGGATGCTTAACACGAAATTACGCGTTAAACCGTCGGCACGATAGGCCCGGTCAATCACAGGAGCGGCAGCAGTAACATAGAGTATTCCGTTTCCTTTCAGCTTTTTAGCATACGTCAGATACAGGTTCAGTGTGATGCCACTCGTCCCGTCGAGCACCACGTTTTTATCATTTTTTATGATTTCGCTCTTTTGAATGCGGTAAATGGCCATGATGCCCGTTTGCAGGGTTTGCTGCTTTTTCAGTTTGAAATCTTTTTGCAGCCGGAGGGCCAGGTCGTCACCCCTTTTCAGATAAGCCGATTCGTAATAAATCTTTTTCGGATCGGTTATTTCCGGATCGTTCAGGTACTGATTTTGGTTTCTTCCGAAAGGATGCTGATAGGCCATGTAAAAGTTCCATGTTTTCCAGATATATTGTACGCCGCCAATGATGTCGTAAGTTCCCAGACTGGTCTGGTAAGCCATGGGGAGAGGGTTTCCGGCAAAAGAGAAACCGGAGTTGTTGGTACGTAGCCGCGTCCCGACGAGAAATCCCAGTTGCGATTTATCCGTTTGCATAACCTGCTGCACTACGGAAACTATCACATCGCCAATTCCGGTTGTGTTACCGATATTGCCGGAGGTAAAAATAAACGGAACCCTGACAATGTAAGCCGTGTTTTTGAAAATACGATGTTCCAGGGTCAAAGATGTTTGTGAAATAAAAATGAACTTTTCACCCAACCCGAACGATTGTTCATAAGACAGTTTGATCTTCGGAGGCACTGCCTCCTCATCCTGATGATCCATGGAACCGATGGAACAGGCGCCGGCATCACTGCAGCCCTGTCCGGAAATAAACACAGGGA
>JAOZOO010000009.1:49878-51097 GCA_029933225.1 Bacteroidales bacterium
ACCGGAGCCATCGGCTACGGCTTTACACGCACTTTGCTCGACAATAAAATCCCTGCCACACTGCTGGTGCGAAACAGGGAAAAAGCAGAAAAACTTTTCGGGAAGAACGACCTGCTGGAAATTGAAGAAGGTGACGTAACCGATCTGGAAAAACTGAAAGAAGTTGCAAAAGACAAACAGTTCATTTTTCACGGTATAAACTACCCGTACAACCTGTGGGAAGGCAATATGAAAAAAGCCACGGAAAATGTGATTGAAGCGGCATTGCAAAACAAGGCCACAATTATTTTTCCGGGAAATATTTACGAATTCGGCAATGTAAAGGAAATCACAGAAGACAAGGTTGCCAATCCGCAAACCAAAAAGGGTAAGATACGTTTGGAATTGTTCGATATGCTGAAACAGGCCGCAGATGAGGGGAAATGCAAGGTCATTTTCGTACGACTGCCTGACTTTTTCGGCCCCAATGTGACCAACGGGCTGATTAAACCGGTTTTTGCCAATGCAGCAAAAAAGAAACCCGTCAACTGGCTTGTGACGGCTGACGTGCCACATCAGTTTGTGTTTACACCCGATGCCGGCCGTGTGATGTATCTGTTGAGCAAAAAGAAAGACCTTCCGGCTTTTGCCAATTATAACTTCGGGGGGTACGAAGTAGCATCTGTAAAAGAACTGGCAAAAATGATCAGCAGCATCACAGGCGGGCCGGACAAGGTAAATGTGATCCCAAAATGGATGATCGGTATTCTGGCACTTTTTAATCCGGTGGTGAAAGAGATCAAAGAGAACTTCTATATGTTCGAAAACAATGTGCGGCTGAATGATGAAAAGCTGAAAAAAGACTTACCGGAGTTTAGGCCAACACCCATTGAGGAAGCGTTGCGGGAGACAGTAGAGTGGTTCAGGGAAAATCCGTAAAACCGGAAAAGACAAACAACAAACAACATTCCCCTGCTGCGAGAGTCCACGCTCGCAGGTTCAAATTTGTTAATTAAATCGGAAGTGGTTTGTTTTAAGCGGGACGCTTAAAACAGTGAAAAAACAGATTTATTTTAAGAATCTTTTTTGTTCAAACTCTCATCATAATCTGATGAAAACAAATGCGGCAGCACATCCAGGAAAATATGCTTTGTGTATCCCCAGAATCCGGACGGGTCTGAATAGTTATAGGTTCCCTGTTTTTTACCGGTTAAAAGGAAACTGCCATCGGGTTGAATAA
>JAOZOO010000300.1 GCA_029933225.1 Bacteroidales bacterium
GTAAGAAAATTGTAAGAGAACATAAAAATAAAACCGGCTTTTGGCCGGTTTTTTTATTGTTCAGATGTTAACTGTTTACAAATTGAAAGCTTTCTTCACTCGTTCTACGGCATCCAGTTTCTCCCATGCGAAGTACGTTACTTTTTTCTTTTCTTCTTTTCCGTTGTAATTCAGCGTAACCTCTGCTTCATACGGATCTCTTCCGAAATGCCCGTAAGCTGCTGTTTTACTGAATATAGGATACTTTAACTCAAACCGTTTTACGATCTCATAGGGCCGCAAATCAAAGATGTCGGAGGTAATTTGTGCGATCCGGCTGTCTTTCATAACAGCACCGGTTTCGTCTTTTACATATGCTGTTCCGTAAGTGTCGATAAAGAATCCAACAGGTTTGTCAACACCAATGGCATAGGCCACCTGTACCAACATTTTGTCTGCCACGCCGGCTGCTACCAGGTTTTTGGCAATGTGCCGGGCTGCATAGGCAGCTGATCGGTCAACCTTGGAAGCGTCTTTCCCCGAGAAAGCGCCACCACCATGAGCTCCATGTCCGCCATACGTATCCACAATAATCTTACGTCCGGTCAAACCGGTATCTCCATGTGGTCCGCCAATCACAAACTTTCCCGTGGGGTTGACATATAACTTATACTTATGATCAAATAGTTTTTGAATGTCCGCAGGATAATGCTTTTTCACGGCAGGAATTAAATACCGATCAATATCTGCTGCTATATTTTTCTGCATGTCCTCGTCTGATGAAAAAATATCATCATGCTGGGTTGACACTACAATCGTATCAATTCTGACAGGTTTTCCATTGTCATCGTATTCCAGTGTAACCTGTGATTTTGCATCAGGACGCAGGTAATTCATTACTTTTCCTTCGCGTCTGATTATGGCCAGTTCATAAAGCAGATCGTGTGCGATCTCGGTAGTGATGGGCATGTAATTCTCCATCTCCCTGGTGGCGAAGCCAAACATCATCCCCTGGTCACCGGCTCCCTGGTTTTCCTTGTCTTCTTTAACAACACCCTGTCGGATATCGGGCGACTGCTCATGCAAGGCAGAGAGCACAGAACATGAATCGGCATCAAAACGATATTCGGCTTTTGTATAGCCAATCCGCCGGATAACTTCGCGGGTGGTGGTTTGCAGGTCAACATATGCTTTTGTGTTTACTTCGCCCGATATTACAACAAGACCTGTTGTAACGAGTGTTTCACAAGCTACTTTTGATTCGGGATCCTGCCGGAGCATTTCATCTAAAATGGCATCCGAAATCTGATCGGCAACCTTATCCGGGTGGCCTTCCGATACGGATTCTGACGTAAAAAAATAGGACATATAAATTTTATTTTAAAAGTAAAGGATAGAAAGATTGA
>JAOZOO010000301.1 GCA_029933225.1 Bacteroidales bacterium
GCCATGATAACCAACGGAACATCCAGCGCGGCGGATTGTTTGCCAATCTTCTCTGTTTCCAGGAAAAATGTTTCTTCAAAAA
Organism: Bacteroidales bacterium; assembly: GCA_029933225.1. Lineage (GTDB taxonomy): Bacteria > Bacteroidota > Bacteroidia > Bacteroidales > F082 > JAADID01. The sequence goes on from JAOZOO010000301.1 coordinate 83, forward strand.
TGACTTCAACCATCCGTCCGTCCCGGATAATCGGTAGGTGGCGCACCGGAGTCTTCGTAAAAATTTCCTCGACTTTTTTGCGGTCAAATTTTTCCAGATAACGGAACCTGCGATTGGCAATGGCAGCCACTTCCGCATTCAGGTCGATACCCTCCAAAATCGCCCGACGGACATCACCGTCAGTGATAATTCCGTACACCCGGCCTTTTCGATAGACAGCAATAAATCCCTGTCCGCCCTCGTTCATCTTCTGCAGGGCCGTGCGTATGCTTTCCCGGCCGTCAACACTATATTGTTCTATGTCCATTTGACATCCTGAGAATGAATCATTTCCCCTTTGTTAATGGCCCTGGAAGATTGACAACCAACAACCTCAGAAAAACGATCACCGCCCAAACCACCTTTTTGCGATGCCACCCTGAAAGTCATGTTGGTTGAGGTAAAAACATCTCCAGGTGCCAGAGGCTTCGCAGCCACCAGATATTTTTCCCGCTCACGGTAAGTCATCTCCCGGTCATTAAGCTTTTCAGGATCACCGGTTCCCAGGCAGGCAAACAACTCCTGGAAATGATCTTTAATCCGTTGAAACTCCCGCCAATCGATTGCGGATTCATAATCAGTCCGAGGCTCCCCGGCTTTTACCACCAGATGTTTTTCAAACCAGCGGGCTCCCAGGAGATAGGCAAAGGCGTTCAACTGGTGAAAACCAACATCATTGCAGGCCGTATGGTCAGCATACCCCATGATACATTCTGTTGCCCTGGCAAAATGAGCCAGCTTGGCCAGTTCCAAATCAGCCAGCCGGGTGGGAAACGACTGGAAACCCGCCATCAGTACAACATGTCCGTGGTTTCCAGGCATCTCTTCCAGGAGTTTCATAACTTCACTGAGTCTCCGACCACCGATGCCAATGATCATGGTTCCCGGCCATTCCTTCAGCATCTGCAACAACTGGTAATCATAAAAACAAACAGAATGCAGCTCAAACGCCTGAATACGTGATTTTCTTTCCAGGCAAAAACGAAGCGCTGTAGTTTCTAAAGGCAAAACCATTATTTTCAAACCAAAAGAATCAGCCAGAGCCATCACCTCATCCCACTCATGGGAACTGAAAATCATGCCAGAGATTTGATCGAAGGCAGAATGCCCGGCAATAAAGTATTGTTCCGGATCAAGCAGGATTTGGAATTTGACAAAATCTACACCACATTTGGCCGCATCCTCTACCTGTTTTTTCAAATAAGAAAGATCACCGTCATGAGAAAATGCGGTTTCCGCCACCAGGGTTATCTCATTCATGAAC
>JAOZOO010000302.1 GCA_029933225.1 Bacteroidales bacterium
GTTGCTGGTTGCGGGAGGTGTAGCGTTCTACGCCCTCGTTTTTTTGGTTACCTTCCAGCGATGATTTGAACCGTATCTGCCCTGAATAGTTAAGCGGCGTGACTTTATACCTGAGGGCTGCCAAATGCATATCGGCCATGCTGGCCAGTCGGGATGTTTCCAGTTTTGTTTTTCTGCCTTTGGTATCTACAACAATCAGGGTACGTGAAAGCAGTCCGTTGCGGAAATTTAGCGACCGGGAAATCTCTTTAATATCCGACTTATCCGGATCGAACCATTCCCCGCCGTTAATCTGGAAAGAAGCCGGCAACCAGTTCGGTGCATTCACAAAATCCTCATTCACGACATCCTTGCCCGCGATGGGGGTTGTGAGCCGGTTATAAAGCCCGGCGATGTAAGTTCCCGGATAATGGTTTTTGCCGGCTACGGTCTCTTCCATGGCGCCGCGGGTGCCGAAAAATCCGTTGCCGACTGTCAGCAGAGCTTCGCGCGATTTTTCTTTGGCCGGATCGTAATCGTGATAGGCAATTTTCCAGTTGTCGTGCTCAATGCCTGTTTCAAACCACGCATCCAGATCATCCAGTGTGAGTTCTTCCAGGTCTTCCACCACGATATCAGCGCCATTGGCTTTCAGTGCCTGTAAATTGTCTTCGCGGGCCAGCCCGAGCACCAGCCCGAAATTGCCGTTTCGTCCTGCCTGTACCCCTGAGGTGGCATCTTCCACCACAATAGCTTTGTCAGGTGTGACGCCAAGATTTTTGGCTGCCGTAACAAAAATATCGGGAGCCGGTTTTCCGTTCAGCCCCAGTTCTGCCGAAACCACGCCGTCCACACGGGTTTCGATAAAATGCATTAACCCGGCTGCCGTCAGTACGGCTTCGGCATTTTTGCTGGAGGAAGCCACGCCAATATGAACGCCATCCTCTTTCAGTTGTTCCAGCAGTTTTACGGTGGAAGGATATACCTCAACACCTTCTTTTTTTAACACTTCGTTGAATGCTTTGTTTTTCCGGTTGCCCAGCCCGCAAACAGTTTCCTGCTCCGGGGTGTCATCAGGTGTTCCGAAGGGCAGTTCAATATTTCTCGACTCAAGGAACGATTTAACGCCATCGTAGCGCGGTTTTCCGTCCACGTAATGCAGGTAGTCTTCCGAGGTGAATTCTTTAAACGGTTCTCCGAATTTTTCTTCCCGTTTAAGGAGATAATCGTCAAACATTTTCTTCCATGCATGGCTGTGTGTGGCAGCGGTTTTGGTAATAACTCCGTCAAGGTCAAATATCACGGCTTCAAATGGGTGTTTCGGCATGATGATTCTTTAATTCTTAATTAAATACAAAGGTCGTAATAATTAAGCGTTTCCCGGACAGTTAAAACGGG
>JAOZOO010000176.1 GCA_029933225.1 Bacteroidales bacterium
ACCGGCTCATTCTGAACAATGTGCTCTTCCCGGCAGCGAAAAAGAAAAAGAGAAAGACATAATCACCGCCGAAACTGATTTGTTTCATAAAATCATTTACATTAGAATTTAATTGTAAAAAAAGAGCCGGGAAACAACACTGTGGACTGATGACTGAACTACCTGTTGTTCAAATCACTGTCACTTCCCTTTCCAATGTAATACCGAACTTTTCACGGACGCTTTCTATTATCTGCTGTGAAAGGTCAAAGATTTCTTTCCCGGTGGCCTTGCCATAATTGACCAGAACGAGCGCCTGCTTTTCATACACTCCGGCATTGCCTGACCTTTTGCCTTTCCATCCGCACTGCTCGATCAGCCAGCCGGCGGCCAGCTTGTGGTTATTACCACCCATATCAAAAACAGGCATTCCGGGAAAACAATCCGTCAATTCCGCGGCAACTTCAGATGACACAACAGGATTTTTGAAGAAACTTCCGGCGCTACCCAAAACCGATGTGTCCGGCAATTTCGACCTCCGGATGGCCTTCACGGCTTCACTGACATCGCGAATGGTGATCTCTTCAACCGGGTTTTTTTCGAAGTATTCTTTCAGGGCTTTATAACGGATATTCACTTCCGGTATCTTGTTAAGTTTAATCACGATGCTTGTGACCATAAATTTTCCTTTTCTTTTTGTTTTGAAGACGCTTGTCCTGTATCCCAGTTCACATTGTGTTCTTGAGAACACTTCCAGTTCACCTGTACGGAAGTCAAAGGCTTCCACACTATCAAGGACATCCGTTAACTCAACGCCATAAGCGCCGATATTCTGTACCGGAGCAGCGCCAACAGTACCGGGTATCAGGCTCAGGTTTTCAAGTCCGCCCCATCCCCTGCCGACAGTATAATCCACAAGGTCAGACCAGCTTTCGCCTGCATTTACTCTGAAAAAAACATGATCATCATCTTCTTCCACGATTTCCCTTCCCATAAGGCGATTCAGGATGACCACGCCACGAAAATCATTCACAAACAAAACATTACTGCCCTGCCCCAGAACAAACACAGGTTTCCCCTGACATAAGGAACTGTCGGTCAGGCTAATAAGATCGTCATGGTTTTCAATTATCACTACTTTTTCTGCCGTAAAATCAACGCCAAAAGTATTCAGTGATTTAAGGTTAAAATTTTCCCTGACCTGCATGTTTCAAAGATATAAAATCAAGGCAATAAAAATAAAGGTAAACAGTTATAATTTTATACGGAAATCAGCAATTAACAACCTACAGCAAACCAGTACTTGAAAAAGAAAGCCATTGTTTCGGTCATCAACGATCTGGTAACAGACCAACGGGTTAAAAAAACATGCCAGACCCTTACTGACCTCGGTTTTGAGGTTATCCTTGCCGGGAGGAAAATGCGAACGAGCCCGGTGATGGATGATCGGCCGTACCAAACCATGCGGATGAGGCTTATTGCCGAAAAAGGCCCTTTGTTTTATTCCTGTTTTAACCTGCGGCTTTTCTTTTTCCTGCTGTCCCGCAAAGCTGACCTGCTGGTAGCCAACGATCTCGATACATTACTCCCCAACTATCTGGTAAGCCGGATTAAAAACATTCCCATGGTTTACGATAGTCATGAGTATTTTACGGAAGTCCCGGAACTGGTCAGTCGCAAAAAAGTGCAGGGCATCTGGAAAAGAATTGAAAAACGGATATTTCCGAAACTGAAAACGGTGATCACCGTCAACGATTCCATTGCTGCTTTGTATGAAAAGGAATACGGCATAAAACCATTTGTGGTCAGGAACGTTTCACCTGCAAGAAAACCTACCGGAACGATTGACAGGGCTACCCTCGGTCTGCCCGCCGACAAATATATTCTGATCCTTCAGGGTTCCGGCATCAACATTCAGCGCGGAGCCGAAGAAATGGTGCTGGCCATGCAGTATATTTCGAATGCCATCCTGCTCATTGTGGGCGGAGGGGATGTGATCGGAAAATTAAAGGAAATGGTAAGGGACAATAAACTGGAGGAAAAAGTGATTTTCCGTCCGAGACAACCCTACGATGAACTGTTCAAACTGACCTGCGCTGCCGACCTCGGACTTACATTAGACAAAGACACAAACATCAATTACCGTTACAGTTTACCCAACAAGCTGTTTGATTACATACAGGCCCGCATCCCGGTTTTGGCTTCCCCGTTGCCGGAAATCAAAAAAATTATTGAGGAATACGGCATCGGCGATTTCATTGACGGGCATGATCCTGAACATATTGCAAAAAAGGTGAATGAAATACTTGCAAACCAGGAACTCATGGAAAAATGGAAAAAAAATGTTAATTTTGCCGCCTCGAAACTGACCTGGAAAAACGAGGAACAGGTACTGATAAATATTTTTAGGGAATATGTCTGACTTACACCTTCATATCATTGCTTTTGATATACCCTATCCGGCAAATTACGGGGGTGTGATTGATGTATTCTACAAAGCCAAAGAACTGGCAGAAAAAGGTGTCAAAGTACACCTGCACTGTTTCCAGTACGGACGGAAACCCAGTTCCGTTCTAAAGAAACTCTTCCACGAAGTACGTTATTACAAAAGGGATATCTCCAAGAGGCAACTGATCAAGAGCCAGCCATATATTGTCAGCTCACGTATTTCGGAAACACTCGTCCAGAACCTGCTGAAAGACAATTATCCGATCCTTATGGAGGGTCTGCACACTTGTGCGCTGCTTGAGGACCCCCGCCTTGACGGGCGTAAACGCATCGTCAGGACACACAACATCGAACATGAATATTATCAGAACCTGGCCAAAGTGGAGACCGACATCTTCAAGAAATATTATTTCTACAATGAGGCTTCCAAGCTCAAACGCTATGAAAAGGTGCTGAAAAAAGCGGATCTCATCCTTGCCATTTCAAAGCATGATGCAACTTATTTTTCAAAACATTACAACAATGTGGAGTTTGTCCCGGCCTTTCATCCTTTTAAAGTCGTGAATTGTAAACCCGGCAAAGGAGATTATGTTTTATATCATGGTAATCTCTCGGTTGCCGAAAATTCCAATGCCGCCCGTTTTCTGTTAAACGAAGTCTTTGATAACCTGAACATTCCGCTCAAGGTTGCCGGTTTAAGCCCTTCAGGATTGCTGGTCAATCAGTTTGCCAATCATAAAAACATTGAACTGATCCCCAATCCCGATGACAAGACCCTGCATGAACTCATCGAGAACGCCCACATCAATATTGCAGTTACTGCACAGCGTACGGGGCTAAAACTCAAATTATTGAACACGCTTTACAACGGACGTTTCTGCCTCGTAAATGACAAGATGCTCAGCGGCAGCGAACTGGATGACCTTTGTATTATTGCCAACAACAAGGAAAGCATCAAGCGGAAGATCAGGTCATTGTTCCATGAAGAATTCCGTCCTGAAAATGTGAAGGAACGTATCGGAAAGCTGGGGTCGTTATACAACAACGGTAACAACGTGGAACGGCTAATCGAGCTTGTTGGATGAGACGATCACTTTTCCGTCCTCACATTTAACCACCTTACCCGGAAATTTATAAATGATGTTGTAATTATGGGTTGCCATGATCACTGAAGTTCCGTTTTCTGAAATCCTGATCAGCAGCCGCATGATGTCGTTGGAAGTTTCGGGATCGAGATTACCTGTCGGCTCATCGGCAAGAATGACCTCCGGGTGATTAAGCAAAGCACGGGCAATTCCGATCTTTTGTTTCTCACCTCCTGACAAACGGTGAGGCATGGTTTTCATTTTATCCAACAGTCCGACTTCCTCAAGCACTTCCGTGATCCGTTGCCTGATCTTTTGTTTGTCTTTCCAACCGGTAGCTTTCAGAACAAACTCCAGGTTTTTTTCAACATTCCTGTCTTCAAGCAATTGGAAATCCTGAAAAACGATACCGAGTTTTCTGCGGAGAAAAGGGACATTCTTTTTTCTGATATTTTTCAGGTTATAACCGCAAACCTCGGCTTCACCGTCATGAAAAGGCAAGTCCGCATAAATGATCCGCAGCAGACTGGTCTTTCCGGTTCCTGTCCTGCCAATCAGATAAACAAATTCTCCTTTACCTATTTTTATCTGGACATCCGATAATATGAGCTTTTCATTTTGGGATACGTCTATCCCGGAAAGAGTGATTATGGGCTGATCATCCATCGGTTTTCTGGTTTTGAGCAAAGATAGGAAAAGGAATTATACCAGTCCCGTGAAGCCCATAAATGCCAAAGCAAGGATGCCGGCAACAACGAGTGCGATCGGCACACCGCGCATGCCTTTGGGTACTTCCATCAGGTCAAGATGCTCGCGAATGCCCGAAAACAATGAAATTGCCAGGGTAAAACCGATGGCTGTTGAAATGGCATAGACAACTCCTTCGAGCAGGTTATATTCTTTCTGGATCGTCAGGATAGCCACACCAAGCACTGCACAGTTTGTGGTAATTAAAGGAAGATATACACCCAGCGCCTGATACAATGCGGGACTTACTTTTTTCAGAATGATCTCAACCATTTGCACAAGTGCGGCAATGATCAGGATAAAAACAATGGTCTGCATAAAACCCAGCCCGAAAGGATTCAAAACATAATATTGCAACACCCATGTAACCATTGTAGCGAGGGTCATAACAAACATGACTGCGCCGCCCATTCCCACGGCAGTGGATAGTTTGGTGGAAACGCCCACAAACGGGCAAATACCGAGGAATTGCGCAAGAACGATGTTACTGACAAATATCGCACTGATTATAATTACAAAATATTCCATGGCTTAACGGTTTATGAGGTTTTCGACAATTTGTTCATTAATGCAATGAGATAACCCAAAGCGATAAATGCACCGGGAGCAAGAACAAACACAAGCATCAGGTCGCCCTTTATCAGGTGTGCTCCGAAAATGGCGCCGCTTCCCAGAAGTTCACGGACAGCACCCAACATGGTGAGGGCAAAAGCAAAGCCGAGCCCCATGCCCAGTCCGTCAACGGTTGATGACCACAGAGTGTTTTTCGAAGCAAAAGCTTCTGCCCGGCCCAGCACGATACAGTTTACTACGATCAACGGTATGAATATACCCAACGCATCGAAAAGAGCCGGTGTATAGGCCTGCATGGTCAGCTCAACGATGGTCACAAATGAGGCAATGATCACAATAAACGAAGGTATCCTGACCTTATCGGGAATAACATTCCTGACCAGCGAGACCACTATATTTGACATCACAAGGACAAATGTGGTAGCCAGACCCATCCCCAGTCCGTTTATTGCAGACGTCGTTACACCCAGCGTCGGGCATAAACCCAGCAAGAGAATAAATACCGGATTTTCTTTAACAAATCCTTTTGTGAAATTTTGTACCTGATTCATA
>JAOZOO010000177.1 GCA_029933225.1 Bacteroidales bacterium
AAATGACAAACATTAGAAAAGCAGGGAAATGACAACCGGATTTATATTATACACAAAATGATTTTTGAACACTTATAAGATATTACGACTGCGAAGATCCCTTCTGGAATGGTGGACAGTTAAAATATTAATCTTCATGTTATCATATTCATAAATAATCCTGTAATTTCCTATAATAATCTCCCTAAAGCTTTTATCATTTATTTCAGGAACAATTCGTCCTAAACGAGGTTGGGTTGCGAGAATTTCGGTTTCATTTAAAATCTTATCAATAGTGAGCTTTGCATATCTGACAGAATCTTTTGCAATATACTCCGCAATATCTTCAAGGTCTGTCAAGGATCGTTCAGTCCAGACTATTTTAACCATTTCTCAAGCCGTTTCTTTGCTTCCCTTGTAGTATAAACCTTCCCTTTTTTAACATCGTTAAGTCCTTGTTCGATTTTGTCAAGTACAATTAATTCTTCGATAAGATCTTCAATCGTAAAATTGTCAGGAAGAGAATCAATTGTGGATTTTATTTTTTCTTTCGTCAGCATGGTTATTCGTTTTTTCAAAAATACAAAAATAAGCTACTTTACCGTTAAATCGTTCAGCATTTAGCAAGTCGAAAAAAGACCTTTTATTTCCCCTCATCGCAGTTTCGTAGCCAGCACCCCGGTTTTCTTGTATTCTTTCGCGTTACCCTGCGTGTCGAACACACGGATAAAAAAGACATAAATACCCACCGGCGCTTTCCTGTTGTCATCATCAATACCATCCCAGTTCACGACGCCTTCGGTGCCGAGATATTCATTATTGACCAGTTGCCTGATCTTTTGCCCGGCCTGATTGAAGATAACAACACTCATCATGTATCCTGGCTGGTCAAAGCGGTATTTGATGCTCAACACATCCTGGTATCCGTCGTTGTCAGGTGAAAAAATTTCAGGGTCAATGGTAATTTCACTTGTGTTTTCTCCTGTGGGGATAAACTGGGAATTTTTGTATGCAGGTGTGGCAAAACCAACGCTTTCGGCTGCCGAGTGCCAGTTGGACGGATCGTCTGCCGGGCTGTCGAAGTTTGTCCTTTCCAGTGAAACGCCATCAACATACTGCAGCAGCGGGTATTGCATCTCTTCCGAATAATGGAACACATCAATTAACTCCCCGTTCACGGAAGACAAAATACAAACGCCTTCATCATTATTGTATGCCGGAAAGGGATCAAGCCTTAAAAAGCCATCGGGGTTTTCTGTATCATACTGCTTTTTAACAGCTTCCGGTGAGGAAGTCAAAACGAGGTATTCGCCGGGAACAAAGATTTTCTGCCGGTCACTGATGGTGTAAACCAATGTATCCGGCAGATTGGGCGGGCTGATCTTTACGGTTCCCAGTTGCATCAACCCCAGATCGATCACTTTCTGGGAACGGTTGTAAATTTCCACAAAATCCGCTCCTCCGGTCCAGGGGTTGAACAGTATCTCATTGATCACCACATCATCCGTCTCCGGTTTTTCTGCCAGCCCGAAAGGGAGCGTGGTGTCTGCCGAAGGGTGTAGCCCCATACAGTTGGCCACTCCCTGTTTTACCGTCAGGTGATACACGACCCCTTCCTGAAAAGACTGATCAAAATACAACTCCGCCCCGTTGGGTTCATCGTCAAAAACATAAACTGCCGCCGGGTGGCCGATTCCCTCGTCCACTTCAAAATTTGTTTTTTCCGAAATACTTTCCGCATCCATCGTCTCGTTAAAATAAATCCGTAAAATATCATTGGCCACCATTTCCAGCCGGTCAACAGCCGGGAGGAGGATCACGTCATCGAAAACCGAATTCCGGCTGCCGGGGGTTCCGCCGCTTATATTTTCGGAAGCTTTCCAGTTTTCCGCTTCCGAACACACATTGGCCGGGTTGATCTGCTCCAGCGACCAGCCGCCGTCTTCTTTGTCAGGATCTTTATACCATTTGTCGGTATAAGCTACCTGCGAAATGACCGTCCCCGTCTTATCCATAAGCGTCAGCGTCTGCCCGGAGTTGGTCAGCGAAAAACTGCTGAAACCGTAAAAGTTTCCGTAAGGCAAAAACTCGTTTTCCGCCTCATCTTTACCCAGTATCAGGTAACCGTCTGCCTCAAGCACCACCGGCCCGAATTTTTTCTCTGCCGTTCCCACCACAAGCGTCCATTCGTCCAGGTTTACCGAACTGTTCGTCCGGTTCAGCAGTTCCAGATATTCATAGTTTGGCAGTCCCACAGGTGGTGACGGATCAGCCATAATTTCATTGATTACCACATCAAAAGGCTGTGGCAGGTAATAAGAAAATGTCTGTTGAACAGGGATAATCATATTTTCCGAAAGGTCTTTCACACCTGAAACAGAGAGGGTATATTCGTTTTCAGGGATAAAATGTTCTTCAAAATCGAGGTAAACAACCGCGGCATTTTCACCGTCAATGTTTGCCCGCACAGGATTTCCGATATTGCCGGAAACTTCATAATTATTCACATTTTCTGCGCTTTCCTGATCAATCCCTTCACTGAAACGAAGTTGCAATGATGTATCTGTTTCCACCGTCACAGAAATCAGTTCCGGCGGGATGGTGTCAATGATTTGCGGCCCGGCATAGATGTCGTCGAAATACATTTTTGTGCTGTTGCTTTTTGTGTATTTGCAGAAAATCCCGATGAAACCGGTTTGGTTAAATGTGTCGTCGTTTCCTTCGCACTGAAACTGAAAATTCTCACCACCTGAAGGGTCGGCAAAAACTTTCCAGTTTCCCTGATCATCGTGTAAGACTTTTATTCTGATGGTAAACGATGATGAAATCAGTCCGTCCGTTCCGCGGCAAACCGAAGTCAGGTTTTCACCCTCTTGCCTGAACAGTTCTATGGCGTCATTGCTACCTGCTTCACCAAACTGGAGGAAATAACCATTCACTGATTGCATAACATTTTCTTTATCAGTGGCAAGATAAAAGCGTGCATTGTTGTTTGCCGACGGGCTGAAAGACAGTTTGATCCAGAACCGCCATTCCGTATTCATAATGAGGGAATTAACTGTGGACAGGTATGCTGTTCCGGCTGCCGTATCGTTCAGTTGAAGCCGGAAATCCTTATTCACCTTAAATTTTTCCCGTGTACCCGACCAGGGAGGATTTTTTGTGAAATCGCCGTCCTCAAAATCATCGGAAACCTGTGCCAAAGCAAACAGCGGAAGGAGCCATATTAAAAGGAAAAGCTGCTTCATTTTTTATAATTTTGCGGCGATCCGAATTAGGACTTGTAAAAATAAGAAAAATGAAGATTGCAGTCGTAGGCACCACGGGATTAGTGGGCAGAAAAATCATCAAAATTCTCGAAGAACGGAATTTTCCTGTTGATGAATTCATTCCGGTGGCTTCGGAAAAATCAGTGGGTAAGGTAGTTACTTTTTCAGGAAAAGAATACAAAGTCATTGCTGCTGAAGAAGCCATCGGGCAAAAACCGGATATGGCCATCTTTTCTGCAGGCGCTGCCGCCTCGCTGGAACTTGCCCCCGAATTTGCCAAAGCCGGGACGACGGTCATTGATAATTCCTCGGCATGGCGGATGAAAGAAAACATTCCGCTGATTGTTCCCGAGATCAATGGCGATATCTTAACTAAAAATGACCGCATCATTGCCAATCCCAATTGTTCGACCATTCAATTGGTGATGGTGCTTTCGCCGCTGCATCGCCGGTATGGTATCAAACGGGTAGTGGTTTCCACTTACCAGGCGGTCAGCGGAAGCGGTGCCAAAGGGGTGAATCAGTTACAGAACGAACGGGAAGGAAAAGAAGGAGAAAAAGCATACCCGCATCAGATTGACCTGAACGTCATACCACAGGCAGGTGATTTTTCAGAAGACGGTTACACCACCGAGGAGATCAAACTGGTCAACGAAACCCGCAAGATACTTGATGCCGACATCAGATTGACGGCAACAGCGGTAAGGGTTCCTGTGATGACGGGCCATTCGGAGGCGGTGAACATTGAATTTGAAAATGATTTTGATTTTTATGACCTGAAACGGCTGCTGGGTTTTATGCCGGGGGTTGTGGTTTTCGATATGCCGGAAGGCAGCATGTATCCCATGCCGGTCATTGCCGCAGGAAAGGATGATGTGTTTGTGGGGCGTATCCGCCGCGACATGTCACAACCCAACTCGCTGAACCTGTGGATCGTTTCGGATAACCTGCGGAAAGGCGCTGCAACGAATGCTGTGCAGATTGCGGAGTATTTGTTGAAAATGGGTTAGGTAAGAAACATTTAGTCTTCAAGCGGGACGCCCGCCTGAATGACAAAGTCGGGCAGGCTTGAAGCGGGATTAAGATGATTAAAAAGAAATTAATAAAAACAGACGGGTTAACCCGTCTGTTTACACACAAAAATAAATGATCTGAAAATTGAAAATATACAACTGCATAAAAGATTTTGAGCCCGTTGAAAATGCTGTGATCACGATCGGTACTTTTGACGGTGTTCATCTGGGTCACCAAGCCATTTTCAAAAAAATGAAGGAAGAAGCTGCAAGGATTGGCGGGAAAACGGTGGTCATCACCTTTTTTCCTCACCCGCGCATCGTGCTGGGCCTGGATAGCAAAAACCTGAAATTCATCAATACCCAGGAAAAAAAGATCAATCGTATCGAAGAGGCGGGAATTGATTACCTCGTGATCATTAATTTTACCAAAGCGTTTGCCCGGTTGTCGTCGGAAGAATTCATCCGTGATTTTGTCTATGAGAAAGTCCGTCCGGTAAAAGTTATCACAGGCTATGATCACCATTTCGGGAAAAACAGGGAAGGAAGCTATGATTTTCTGTTGAAGATGGGAAAAGAACTGGGCTTTGACGTGGAAAAAGTGGACGCCGTTTATGTAAATGACGTGAAAGTCAGCTCCACAAAGATCAGGGATTTTTTGAAAGCAGGCAGGATACGTGCCGCCAATGCTTTCCTCGGTTATGAATATTCAATTACAGGCAAAGTAGTCAAAGGAAAATCTATCGGGCATGATCTGGGGTTTCCGACAGCCAACATTGAGGTGGCGGATGAGTATAAGCTGATTGCTGCCGTGGGCGTGTATGCCTGCCGCGTGGAATATATGGGCCGTATTTATAAAGGGATGAGCAACATCGGTTACCGACCGACCATCGACAAAGGCGACCTGACCATCGAAGTACATATTTTCGATTTCGACAAAGACATTTACGGCGAAGAGATCACCATCTCATTCGTTGACCGTATGCGGGATGAAAAGAAATTTGAAAACCGCAATGCCCTGAAAGCACAACTGGCAAAGGACAGGGAACATGCGTTGGGGTTGTTGTAGAGCCAGGAACCAAGACACAAGAGCCAAGACATAAGAGCCAAGACATAAGA
>JAOZOO010000055.1:0-12691 GCA_029933225.1 Bacteroidales bacterium
TACTAAAGAAACATCCAATCATCCAGTCATCCAATCATCCATGTTTTTTTGGGTTCACCCGGCAGGAATTAAACAATTGTACCATTGAGCAATTAAACCATTGAATAACAAAGTCCTCATCACCGGCATGGGCATCGTATCTGCTATCGGTATGAATGTGGAAACGACGCTGAAGAACCTGGTTCAGTCCAAATCAGGATTGGGGAAAATACGGCTGCTCGAAACCCGGCTAAAAGAGAATCTGATCGCCGGAGAAATTCCATATACGGATACAGAATTGCTTCAAATGGCCCGAATTGAAAAAATTCCGGGCATCAGCCGGGCGGCATTGCTGGGGATGATTGCCGTTAAACAAGCAACTCAACAAGCAAGATATAAGCCGGATGATACAATAAAAACAGGCCTGATTTCCGGAACCACTGCCGAGTCCATGACTTCCATCGAAAAATACCTGCCTGACTTTTTGAGCAATGACAGCCGGAATGAGTATATTGAATCACAGGACTGGGGATTCAGCACGGAGATCATTGCAAAGGAATTGGGCATAAACGGATTTATGACCACCATCAACACGGCCTGCTCTTCGGCAGCCAACGCCATCATGCTGGGAGCCAGGATGATCAAATCGGGACAACTTGACCGGGCCATCGTGGGCGGAACCGACGCGCTCTCGAAAGTTATGCTCAACGGTTTTCACTCGCTGATGATCGTTGATCCGGAGCCATGCAAACCTTTTGACGGGAAAAGAAACGGACTGAACATCGGCGAAGGGGCTGCTTTCCTTGTCCTGGAATCGGAAGAACTGGCAAACAAAGAAAAAGTCATTGCCGAAATAAAAGGATACGGCAATGCCAATGATGCCCACCATCTTACTGCCTTATCGCCGGACGGTGAAGGGGCTTTACTCGCTATGAAAAATGCACTTGAAAGTTGCAGGTTGAACCCCGGCGACATCAGTTATCTCAACGCTCACGGAACGGGGACAATGAATAACGACTTGTCGGAAGCCATTGCCATTGAGAAACTGTTCGGCAATCCACCTCCCTTTTTCAGCTCCACAAAACCTTTTACCGGTCATACGCTGGGATGTTCCGGGGCACTGGAAGCCGTTATTTCCATCCTGGCATTACAACACAACCTGGTTTTTCCCAACCTGAATTTTTCGACAACCATGCAGGAAGTCAGCATCCGGCCGGAAACATCATTGGTGGAAAACATGGAAATCCGGCATGTCATGTCCAACTCGCTGGGGTTTGGCGGAAACAATACTTCTCTGATATTCTCTAAATTTGAGTCATGATGTATATCAACGGAACAGCCAGCATATCGCCCCAGCCCACCTTTGAGAAAAAGAAGTTTCCGGAAAACGTTGTTGAATATTCGACCAACCGTTTGCAGTGCATGGAGCCCGATTACGAAAAATTCTTATCGCCCACGGAATTACGCCGGATGAGCCGGGTTTTGAAGCTCGGATGGAGTGCTGCCCGGAGTTGCCTTCAAGATGCATCTGTAAACACGCCCGATGCCATTGTTACCGGAACGGGACGCGGTTGCTACCAGGAAACAGAAAAGTTTCTCTTTTCCATGTATGATAATAATGAAATGCTTTTGTCCCCCAGCCCTTTTATCCAGTCATCCCATGGAAGCATCGCTGCACAGATCGCCATGATGACCGATTGCCGGAATTACAATATGACTTATGCACACCGGGGGTTCTCGTTTGAATCCGCATTGATAGATGCTATGATGCTACTGGAGGAAGGTACTTTCAGGTCGGTGCTGACGGGAGGAGTGGACGAAATAGGAGCAAATCAGTTTAGTACTTTCGAGAGGATCGGACACTGGAAAAAGCCGGATACCAAAAACCTGAAATTGCTGGAATATGATTCCAAAGGAACGATTGCCGGTGAGGGAAGCACTTTCTTTTTATTGCAGGACCATCCTGATCCAAATACTTACGCCCGGATCAAAGCAGTACATGTTTTTTCCAACCTGTCAGGAAATCTTAATGTTGAGAATGAAATAAAGAATTTTGTGGAGCGGCAGAATATAAAAATGAGTGACATTGATCTGGTTCTTTTCGGACTTAACGGAGACAATCGGTTTGATCCTGTTTATTATCATTTTATGGCCTCAATTTTTAAAAGTAACAGACACGCCTGGTATAAACATTTATGCGGAGAATACCATACTTCAACGGCATTTGCTTTATGGCTGGCAGCGATAATACTGAAAAAACAGTCCGTTCCGTCAGTTCTGAAACTGGATGATTCGGCAATTGATAAGGCGAAACATATTCTCATATACAATCATAACCGGAATGTTAATCACAGTTTGATACTTGTTACATCTGTGTGACTTCCATGTATTATTTTCAAAATCTTTTCATCTTTTCAATTATATTTGCATCAAGCTCCGATAATTATGAAAAAGACCTACTTTTTATTGTTTTTATTGATATTCTTTTCGGTTCATCTGTTTTCGCAAGACTGGAAAGTTTATCCTTATCATCAGGAAGGAACATATATTTATTTTCCTGCGGATGAAGGTGTACATCCTGCTGAATCATCAGAATGGTGGTATCTGATCGGGCATTTGACAGGAGAAAATACGGGTAATTACTATACCATTATGCTCACGTATTTTCATAACCCCTACGCCGGTTTTGATGGTTTTCGCATTTTCAACCTGACCAACGAAACCGATGATTTATTTTTTCCGCAAACACTCCCGGTTTACTACGATACACTTGCGCAGGATTCTTTAAAGATTTATTGCGATCCCATAGGAGCCCCTCCCGAATGGTGGGTAAACAAAACCAACGACGACGGAACTATGATGCCTTTCCAATACAACGTCAAAGCAAAACAGAATAACGGCGCTATCAATCTATCGCTGGATACTTATAAACGTCCGCTGATTGTAGGCGATTCGGGATACTTTTTCCAGGGCGGACAGGGAAATTACACCTATTATTACTCACAAACCGGGATAAATATTACAGGGACAATAACTTTTAACGGGACTACCGAACCGGTGGAAGGAATCGGCTGGATCGACAGGCAATATGGCACTTTCAATCCTTCGACAGGAGAAAATTATGAGTGGTTCAGCGTTCAATTAGATAATGGAATGGATATCAATTTCTGGAATATATTCACATCTGACAACATGGTTCCCGACACGGCAACCTATCAATTGGCTTCGTTTTACTTTGATGATCTGCATGACACGGCAGTTGTTGATTTTCAACTGACAAGGTTGAAATATTCATGGACTGAAGACAGTTCGGGTTGTTATGCACAGCAGTGGCGTTTTATGTGGAATAACATTGACCTGACGATGACTACATTGTCCCCCGACAGGATTGTAGAACTGCCTTTTGAGTTTTATGAAGGTGCCTTAAGCATTACAGGAACTGTTGACGGCACTGATGTTTCCGGGGTGGGATTTGCAGAATTGCTGCACAGCTACGAAATCCCTGAACTTGATTTTCTCAATCCTGACACAACTGCTGTCTGGGCAGGGACAGGCGATACAATTGCCTGGGAAGTACTCAATCCCGACGATGGCGACCCGTTGTACTACACTCTGGATTACTCAATAGACGGGGGAGAGAGCTGGGAACAAATAGCGGATGGAATTACCGGTACATCCTGGTATTGGGATTTCAGTGACCAGAATGAGGGGGCAATTTGTTTTTTCCGGCTGACCGGCTCATCGGTAGATGGTACGATTACAAAAACCATCTTCTCGGATTCGGTTACCCTTCATATTGTATCCGGAATAGACAACCCTGAGAGGGACAAATTTTCTTATGTTTATCCTAATCCTTCCCAAGGTATCTTTTATGTTTATTCAAAAAATATCCGAAATATTGTGGTAATGGATGTTTATGGTAACATTATCATGAAAAAAAACGTACAACCTAACCTACCGGCCCGGATTGAGATCATTGATCTGTCCGGGGAAAAGCCGGGCATTTATCTTTTGAAAATATCAAATGATAACGTTAGCAGGACATATAAACTGATTTTAGATAAACCATAACCCTCCGAATATGAACAAAGTTGTTGTTTTTGGTACCGGAAACCAGGCCAGACTGATTCATTATTTATTTACTAATGACAGTGATTATGAAGTCGTTGCATTTACAGTTGAATCGCAATATATCAATACCCTGGATTTTTTGAACCTTCCTATTGTACCTTTTGAAAAGATCACGGAGAAATACCCCCCTTCCGAATACGGCATGTTCATTGCCCTGGGTGCGCAGGAAAGAAATGAACTCCGCGAAAGAGTCTTTGATAATATCAAGGAAAAAGGATATACATTGATCAGCTATATCAGCTCAAAAGCACAAACATGGCCTGATCTGGTCACCGGTGAAAATGTATTTATCCTTCAGGCTACCTCCATCGAACCTTTTGTTGAAATAGGCAACAACGTAGTTTTAATCGGAACCAAAATCGGTCAGCATGTAAAGATTGAGGATAATTGT
Source organism: Bacteroidales bacterium (assembly GCA_029933225.1). Lineage (GTDB taxonomy): Bacteria > Bacteroidota > Bacteroidia > Bacteroidales > F082 > JAADID01. The sequence continues at coordinate 4,502 of JAOZOO010000055.1, forward strand.
TTTATTTCTACAGCAACCCTCGGCTCTGATGTTACTGTCGGCAGAAATACCTTTATCGGCATCAATGCGCTGGTTAATCCTTATATAAAAATCGGAATGAAATCTGTGATCGGATCGGGAGCTATCATCACGCGCGATGTCGAGGATTATTCTGTCTTTTCTGCGCCTTCCACAAAAAAAAGAAGGGTAAACAGCCAAAAATTAAGGATCATGTAAGTTTTTCTCTGCTTTCTCGCAAAAAAAAAATCCCCACTTATTGTGAGGATTTCCAAAAACTCAAAATAAATTCAAAGGGTTCCCAATCGCACACAGCTAAACTTTATCCTTTGAACCTTTATAGCAGTTGTTATAAAAACAAATGCCAAACGTACAGACGCTTGCAACCACAAGGATTATCAATACGACATTAAATCCGTTACTGGTTATTCCCGTGCAACAACCCAGAAAGCTTGCAAGGATGATCAATAAATAAGTAATAAAACCAATGAAGGCAAATATTATGGTTGCCTTGAATATTTTTGAATCTGTTTTCATTTTATTAGTTTTTTATAATTATTCTTTTTGTGTGAATAAATATACGAAAATAAAACGCGTGAAATTTCCAATACAGTGTGAAATATAGTACGTTAAAAAGAAATAAAAGTCAAGCCGGATCTTTGTTTTTCTGTATATCTTTTATGATCTTCTTATCTTTTCTATGTGATTTATGTCACTTTTTTATTCAACAAATTTTGGCTAATTGATTATCTTTGTTAAATGTCACTGTGTAAAGATTGCATTATAAAATCAAAAGCTGTTGAGGCACTTGATCCTGAGCAGTTAAATATTTTACAGGAAAATTGTGCCGAGATAACTTTTCACCCGGGTGAAAAAATTATCAAGCAGGGGCTTTTGTCGTCTCATATCGCTTATTTAAAATCAGGGCTGGCAAAAATCTGTAAGAAAGGTGTGAAAGATATTGACCAAATTTTAAAGATTGTCCAGCCGGGTACGTATGTGGGATTACAGACTATTTTATTTGAAAAGATTCATCAGTTCTCGGTTGTCGCACTGGATGAATGTGATGTTTGTTTTATTGATAACCAGTCGTTTAAAAAACTGATCAACAGCAATGCCCGGTTCGCTTACGAATTGATCGTCTATTTATGTAAAGATGAACTTGCTTATTTTAACCGGTTTGTGAATGTTCACCAAAAACAAATAAACGGACGAATGGCCGAAACCATTTTATACTTTGCTGATGAAATAACAAAAAGCCGTGATTTTATCATGCCTTTATCGCGAAACGACATTGCTGCGATGGTTTGCTCCACAAGAGAAAGTGTTGCCAGAGCAATTAAAGACCTTGCTGAAATAGGTACGATTGAGGTAAGCGGAAAACATTTTAAAATTCTCAATTACGATTTATTGAAAACGATCAGTAATAAAGGATAACAATTGCTGGTATCATACCGAATGTTAATGAAAAAGGCCGACTCAAATGAGCACGGCCTTTTTAAAAGAACGTTTAATTAATTGGGTTTCAAAAAATATCTTTCGCCTCAAAATTTTTATAATTCTTAATGATGGATTCCGGTTCAGTAATCTTCACTTTTATGATCTTCTTTGAATTCTTTTGATACCAGAGTTCAACAAAAATGTTTGATAAGGTATATAAATGAATATCATACCCGTCTTTCTCCCTTTTAAGAACCTCCTCGCCATCACCAATCAGTATTAAAACCTGTTCGGTCTTCGTAAGGTCTTTAAACTCTTTTTTTGTGATTGTGTTCATTTTTTAAAATGTTTGTGGTTTTGACATCCGTCAAAAAAAATGAACAGGGTTAACAACCTCCGCCCGAACCGGTCTTTCCGGATTTGTGCATAGAGACGTTTGCTTTTGTATTGACAGGATTATCTTTCCAAACCCATTCGGCATAAGCGCCATCATAAACTTTTATGTTATCATATCCCAGAATGTTTTTGAATGCAACATAAATCACAGCAGCTCTGACACTGGTCCGGCAATAGGCAACCACCGGTGTGCTGGCAGTAATACCGTATTTACCGACGAGTTTCTCCAGCTCTTCCTTCGATTTGAAAGCATCGTGCTCATCAAGAAAATCTTTGTAATTGATATTTATTGCTCCGGGAAGATGCCCGTCGCTGTTATCGGCGGTTCCGTTGTGTTCTTCCGGCGTTCTGGCATCAATCAATTTGGCTTTGCCGCTTTTTACATAGTTAATGTCGGCAATAACCGATTTATCAATCGAAGGAGCGAAAGAAACGGGTTTGCGTTTTGCAGGGACTGAAGTCAATGGCACCCTCGCTTTTTTAAAAGCCATCATGTCTTTATGCAGCACTTTCACATCGGGAGCGCCGAGATATTTCAATATCCAGTAAATTCTTGAAGAATACTTCTGGGAGCCTCCATCAGTCACGACAATGGTGTTGGTTTGACTTACGCCGTGATCACTAAGAATCTTTGCCAGTTTTTCAGGGGTCTCGATCAACCCGTCAATTTCCGCTATCTGATACAGATCGCCATGTGGAAGGTTGATTGCGTTTTTGATGTGTATTTTGTTATAGTTGTCGGCTTTGCTGGCGTCGATAATCACAAGGTTTTTGTCCGTCTTGTACAATTTCATAAAATCCGTTGCACTGATAATATCACCCTGGGCAACAATGTTTGCAGAAAACAGTGTGAAAATTGCAACTATGAAAATATTTCTGATCGTTCTCATTTCTGTATTATTTAAAGGTTAACTAAAACTTGGCCTGAACCTGGATCTGGAGCATGTCGTTGTCATATTCGTTGATGTCCCCGTTTGTCTTTTTTTCAGCATTATACAGGTAGTTGACCTGTATGCGTGTCCATTCGTTCAGGAAATAATTTATACCGAAAGTAATTGTACTCATAGGGTAATCCTGTGTTTTACCATAAAACTTATAGTCGGTTCCGTCGGGATTATAATACTCATATTTGATGACCGGTTCCAGCCTGATCGGGGTCATATACATGGCCATAACCATGTAACCGTTTTTATTGTATTTCGGATAATCGGCGGCAATTGCTTTACCTCCGCAGCCACCACCACCGGCAATTTCACCCACGTCGGTACCCCAGAGATATTCTCCCTGAACCCGGACATTCCACTTTTCAAAACTTAAATCAACTCCGTACCTTGAACGTTTTTTCACATCTCCGTCTGCATCTTTTTTTCCCCATAAGCCATAACGAAAACCCCCTCCTATTTTAAGAAATTCCCAGGGAGCCACGACAAAACGGCCTGCCAGATCTTTCTGGTTGTTTCCTCCGTCCACATCATAAGCATCCATTTTGTTGATTCCGGTTCCGTTCATGATGGAAATTTTATAAGAAAAAACATCCCGGTTTTTTCCCACAGCACCCAGTAACATAAACTGGAGTTCCCGGTAAGGAGAAGCCAGTTGCTCGGAAGCAAGTGATCGATTGATGGTATGTAAAGCATAGCAAGGTGTATTCAGTTCGAGTCCGTAGGGAGATTTGAACTGACCGATCGACATTTTAAAATATTTTCCCAATGGAGCCCAACTGACATAAGCATCGAGCAGAAAGGGATATCCCTTGTAAACCGGACTGAATTCAGCCATCACATAATAGCTCACATCGTAAGGGATGCTCCCGACCACACCCACGCGTGCTCTTCTGAAATAAAAACTGGAGGGTTTTATCGCATTGCCGTTGTTGTCCTTTCCGTAAAAATAATACCCGAACTCCGGTTGAATGTAACCAACCACCTGCGGGCCTGCATCGGAAGTGGCCTCAACACATCCCTGACCCGTTACAGGTAACGTGAATAAAAAGGCAAGGAACGGAAATAATATGCTGATTAAAATCTTTTTCATAATTAGAAGGTTTTGAGATAATAAATATTGTTTTTCTACAAAAAACCGGCAGACCGGAAAGAGCGGCCTGCCGGAAAGATTGAGAAAATTTACATACCTGTTTCTGTGACATATTCATAGTCGTGCGACTCATGCCATGCGGGAGCACCTCCGTCAACCAATGCGGTATGGCGCAGGCTGTTAACCCCGAATAAAATGCTTGTTGCTTTGTATCCCAGCACCTGCAGCCAGGCGACGGTGAAAGATGATGTTTGTCCGGTATAGCAATAAACCAGAAAATCATCGCTGGTCGGAAATGCTTTCACAACATCATTGGCCATTGAAATAGGATACATCTGATAAGCATCTTTGTAGTGGCCGTATTTCACGTAATCGCCTTCTTTCCAGAAATTGTAAATATCATACCCCATCGGGTCATTCAATACAACATCGGATTTAACATTCCAGGTGCTGTTGGAAAGCATGTCATCAACACGCTCTTCCAATAGCTTTGCTCCGTCGGTTGTACCGGACTCCCATGTAGGATAATCGTTTGAAGGCAGGCTGCCACTGGCATCGGTCACCCAGTTCGGGTTACCGTCGGCAATATCCGTACAATTTGAAGTCCATTTGTCAAACTCCGGGTTCCAGTATGACATTCCGAATTTCATTACCTGTGCATCAGAATATCCGGAAAGACGCAACGCCATGACAGCACGGGCAGCAGTCTGACCGGTATAACATACAACCAAAATGGGCTTGTCGGTGCCCACTTCTTTGGCTTTTTTAAGCACATCGCCGAGGGCAACATTGATCGCATCCTTAATGTGTCCTTTTTCAAAATCTTCAGTTTTCCTGATATCAAAAACATGATAGCCGGGAATTGAATAATCGGTTGGGTCAACGATGCCACCTTTTCCAATCAGGTCAGGTGCAACGACCCATTTCGAAGGTGTAGTTAAAAGATCAGGAAGGTCCAGCCCGTGGTTTGTCATATAATCCGACAACACTTCATAATTACCTTTCGGTGTTGGTTGCGGATTGTCATTGGTATCATCCTTACATCCTGTAAAAATAAAAGCCGGAAGGATAACGGCCAGCAAAAAAACATTTAAATACTTTTTCATTTGTCTAAATTTTAATTGTTAAAAAATATGGATTAATTTTCTATTGTTATTTCGTTAACAAATGTAAACAGGGCATTTACAGGTTCGGTGGTTTGAGAATTGTAATTGGCAAGAACAAAAACTGTAATTTGACATAAAAAAAGTTAGATTCATAAGGTTATGCCGATTTATCATATTTTTGTGCCCAATAAAAATGAATATGGAGAACACAGGCCCCAGTGGAAGTTGTCTCGTTGAGAACCAGCATTCTGTTTGTTTTGAAGCGTTGACCGAAGAAGAAAATGATCTTCTTGAGAAGAATACGATCGACATTGCCTATAAAAAAGGGGAAGTCATTGCCAAGCAGGGAACGTATGCTTCGCATGTCATTTTTTTGAAAGAAGGTCTGGTCAAGGTTTTTATCGGGGGACACACAAAAGACCTTATTTTAAAGATCATCCCGGCCGATCATTTTATCGGTTTGTCCTCCCTTTATGATGGCAATACAACTTTTGTTTATTCGGCTTCAACATACGTAGAATCCGTTGCCAGCCTGATCGAAGTGAATTTCTTCAGAAGTCTGTTGAGGAGAAATCCACAGTTTGCCTATAATGTGATCAACATACAAAATGAAAATGCAGCCCAGGTTTACGGGCGTTTTTATTGCCTGACGCGGAAACAATCCAACGGGCTGGTCGCCGATTTGATCATGTGTCTGTCGCAACGCGTTTTCAAGTCCGAGAGTTTTTGCTTACCCTTGTCGCGCAGCGACCTGGCTGACCTGACCGGCCTGTCCATCGAGAGCGTCCTGCGGATCATGAAAGAATTCAAAGAAGACGGCCTCATTGAAACCAAAGGAAAAAACATCAAAATCCTGAAACCCGAACTGCTGGATAAAATCAGCCGGTTCGGGTAGGTGGGGAATGGCTTGATGGCCCAATTGTTCAATTGTTTGTTGTCCCACTGCTGATTGCTTATTTCCATTCAAATCATTAACCGCAGATCAAATTTTATCCTATCCCCTGCAATACCTGACAGGTTGCCGTCGCATATTTCTTCTGAAACCTGTAAGGATATTCCAATCATCCACTCATCCATTCATCCATCCAATCTTCTGCCATAGGCATGCCTTCGGCACATCATTCCACCATTCCATCCTCCTCCATCCTCTCCCATTCTCCCAATTTTGATATTTTTGCTTTGAAACATTGTAACTTTGGGTAATAAAAAAAAATCAAGAAGATATTTTCTGAAAACTTTGGGCGCGGTAACCGGAGCTGCCTTTCTTGGTTTGTGGGGATTAATGACAGGAGATTTGCAGAAAAACAAAAGGAAGAAAACAATCAGTATCCCGCTGGATGACAACAGAGCAGTACTTTTCAGCGAAGACTGTATTGTGATCAACAGCGGCCAGCCCAAAGTTTTTTCATCGTATTGTACACATCTGGGGTGCAGAATAAAAACGCTTGAAGACAGCAAACTGGTATGCCCGTGTCACGGTTCCATGTTCGATCTGAATGGCAACCCGTTGAAAGGCCCGGCAGTGAAACCCCTTGAAAAACTCGAATTCACAATCAATAAGAATTCCAACATAATGACTATTAAAATCTGATTTTGTCATTCTTTAAAAAAATATTGCCCTGGTCAACGTTCGGACAAATGAGTCTGGTGCTTTTACTTGTTTGTCTTGTCTCGGGTATTCTTCTCGCCATTCCTTTTGATATCAATAACCCTTACAACTCGATCAGCCTGCTGATTCTCGTTAACCCTTCGGCATCATGGCTCCGGAACATTCATTACTGGAGTGCCAATATTTTTCTTGTGTTTGCTTTGATTCATATCTATGATCATTTCAGCAGAAATTACAAAATCAAAATCTCCAGAGGCATCTGGTTCAGGTTAAGCATCGGTGTGCTGGTTATCTTCCTTGCCATGCTGACCGGGTTTCTGTTAAAAGCCGATGCCGACAGCCTTCAGGCACGACGGATACTGGATGAACTCATCAAAGGAATACCGCTTGTCGGATCGTTTTTATCCGTTTCTCTTTTTGGTGCCTCCGAGAGTTTGCAGGTGGTGTATGTCCACCACATTGCCACCTTCACGATTTTCATTGTGATCATCATCCTGGAGCACAACAAGACCATCTGGCCTCCGCTGAAAGAAACCGTCATCGTAATGCTGTTCCTGCTGGTTGTGTCATTTTTTTTCCAGGCACCGCTGCACGACGGGCTTAACCCCGTGATCAAAGGTCCCTGGTATTTTGTGGGCTTGCAGGAAATCCTGCACTGGCTGACCACACCAACACTCTCCATACTGCTCATCCTGCTTTTTGTGCTTTTGATATTTTTTGTTCCTTTTACAAGTTCAAAAAAGCAGTTCCTCACAAAACGGCTCCTGCTTATTCTTTCTCTGATTTACTTCGGACTGACCATAACCGGGTATTTTTTCCGTGGCCCAAACTGGCAATGGATCTGGCCGGGGGAGAAAAATTACTCCTATTATATTTATAACCCCCTGAAAATCTTAAAAATTGATTTTACAAGTTCCGGAAATGACGTCAAACAGGCGCTTGTCTCTCCCGATGTTTTCGGAAGAAAAGAAGGATGCCTCGCCTGTCATGCTGATGTCAGCGGCTTCTCGGCCTCGCACAATCCCGAAGCACTGGGTTGTTTTTCCTGTCACGGCGGCGATCCTTTCACCCTGAACAAAAATGATGCGCACTATGGTATGATATTGATACCGGGAAACCTTGCCGATGCGGAGCGGACTTGCGGGACAACTGACTGCCACCCGGACATAGTAAAACGAGTGAATACCGGACTGATGGCTACCCTGAGCGGCATGATCAGCGTGGACAGGTTTGTGTTTGACGAACAGAATAATCCGGACAAACTGACCACTTTGCCCCACCTGGGCAACACAGCAGCCGACGAACACCTGAAAAACCTGTGCGTTCGATGTCATCTTGGCAACGAAAAAGACACGCTGGGACCTGTTGCAGAAACGAGCCGCGGCGGCGGCTGCCTCGCCTGTCATTTGAATTACAACAAACACGCAGAAAAAGCGCTGAATGCCTTTCTTAAAAATACCGGTGATACAACACATCTCCGTTTCCATCCTTCTGTTGACCTGAACGTGACCAACGACCATTGTTTTGGCTGCCACAGCCGTTCGGGCAGGATTTCAACCAATTATGAAGGCTGGCACGAAACCACGCTGGATGCTGAAAGACTTAAGA
>JAOZOO010000055.1:12791-17568 GCA_029933225.1 Bacteroidales bacterium
TCAACCAATTATGAAGGCTGGCACGAAACCACGCTGGATGCTGAAAGACTTAAGACTCAAGATACAAGATACAAGACTCAAGAACCAGGAACCAAGAGCCAGGAACCAAGAACCAAGAACCAAGAACCAAGACTCAAGACTCCAAACTCTCCCGAAGGGATGCCTTCGGCAAAAACTCAAAACTCCGAACTCTCCCGAAGGGATGCCTTTGGCACAAACTCCAAACTCCAAACCTACAGAATAGTTGAAGGTAACCGGGTTTTCAGGTTTATTCAGGATGATGTTCATCACCGGATGGGAATGGAATGTATTGATTGCCACCATTCCTACGAGTTGATGGGTGATGTAACCTTGTATGCTCATGAAGAGGACCAGGTTGATATCCAATGTAGTGATTGTCATTTTGATGGAGAACCCCGATTACTTGAACCACACCAGCTTGACAACGAATCGGCGATCATCGCTTCTTTGCGTTTTGAAAACAGTGCCGGCAAAAAGTATCTTGCCACACAAAAGAGAAACAATCCGCTTATCAACACCTGGTATAAAAACGATACCGCTTTCCTGATCGGAAAAAATTCAAAAAAAGTTTTTGCCATGAAACCGCCTGCCGGTGTATGCAGCAGAGATAACGTCCACAGCAACCTGAACTGCACCTCCTGCCATGCCGGCTGGGCACCTTCGTGCATCGGCTGCCATAACGAATACAACCCGTCAGAGCCGGGATACAACATGCTGGCCAACAAAGAACAAACAGGAAGCTGGGTGGAATATACGGGGGAATACAATGCCTACTTGCCTGCCCTGGGCATACGCGAAGAAGGGGAAAAGAAAACCGTCATCCCCGTCATTCCGGGGATGGTGCTGACCATCGACCTGAAAAGCTTTGACAAAAAAGCCCACGATTCACTCATTTTCAAAAGATTGTTCGCCCCCGCCGCGCCCCACACCACGCAATCCGAAGGCCGCAATTGCAAATCATGCCATAACGATCCGGTGGCGCTGGGATTTGGCGATGGTAAACTTGATTACCAGATCGAAAACGGCAAAGGCAAATGGGTCTTTTTCCCGAAATATGAAGACAACATCCACGACGGTTTACCGGAAGATGCCTGGACGGGATTTCTGACGGATCGAACCGGAGTAACTTCAACCCGCACAAACGTCAGGCCGTTTTCAGTGGAAGAACAAAAGAAAATCCTGACCGTGGGGGCCTGCCTCACCTGCCATGAGGAAAACTCGGAGATCATGCAAGAAACATTGTTGGATTTTAAAAAAGTATTGGCCCGGAAAAGCGAAAAATGTGTTTTACCAAACTGGAAAAAATAAATTGATTTATTCCTCCTTGAACATCTCTAACCACCGGTCGGCCATGGCCAGCGGCTTCAGCAACGACTGCACCGGATGGCGGATGATCTCTCTGGATGTCGGTAGCAATGAGATCATCAACGGTAATGCGCTGAACGCCATCCCCACCGACTGGTAAAACCGTCCGAAGCCCACATTGAACAGGAAGTTCCGCACTTTTTCGTTAAGCAGTTCCACACTGATGGCCGTGAAGGCCACCACAACGAACAACGCCCGCAACACCATTTCCAGCCCGACAATAATTCCCTCGGTGCTGAACCAGCTTCCATGACCGCTGCCAATATCCCAGAATATGGTTGAGAGAATGACAATGATGAGCAACTGCGACCAAAACAGCGGCTTTTTTAGCCGCCGCAAAGAATATACATATTTGTATCCGGTAACCAGAATATACAACCCCATAAAGCCATAACCGAACTGTGCGAAAGGAGAATTGACCAGATACAGTCCGGCTGCCACAGCGATGAGATGAGTAAATAACCAGCCGAGTGATGTTTTCTGACCTTCCCTGATCTCAAAAAAGTCTTTTTGCTGTTTCTCTTTGTTGCCGGGCAGGGCTTCGGGAAGTTCTTTTTTCATGGCTATGGCTTTTTTCCCGATCAAATAACCGAGGATAGCTGCCACGATGCCAAAGGCAGAATAGATCAACAACAAAACCAGCAATATGTTGACAGCGCCGGTTTCCTTGATCCCCAACTGTTTCAGGGCAAAATTGATGATGTTCACATAAATGGTGATCAGGTCGAAACCGTAAACAATGATCAGGCTGATGATCTTATGCAACAATGCGCTCGAAACGCTGAAGATACCTGCGATCATAAAGCTGAAAAGATTATTTCCTAGTAACAGGATCACCAGTTCAATCAAAATTGCTTCCAGCATAATGCCTGTCATTGGCCCAAGGATTACGGCGCTGGGCGAAACCGATTTCATGATGGCTGTAATGAATCCTGCGCGGATGATCAGCCCCCGCCCGGGCCACAGCCGGTAAAAGCCAATGAGAATGATGGTACCGGCAAAAGCCAGTATGGAGCCGGCAAAAGGCAGACGTGTGTTGTGCAGGAAACTGCCCACAATGATTTCCAACGAAGCCCATAGTCCTCCGACCACCGCCGCCTTCATCCAAAGTTCATCCGGTTTTTCCTGTTGTCCTTTCATTCTCCTCCGGCTGAATGGCTTTTTAAATCCGATTTTGTGTTGATGTTGACAAACAATTCTTCGCTGTAAAACGGCAGGTTATTGTGCATTTCCACTTTTTTATGATTGATCTCATTCAGAAAATCCATCAGCTTGTAATTCCTCTTTTCAATGGTCAGTTGCAGGCTCCAGATTGTGTTGGTGGCATACACCGCACAAAGAGGCTCGATCAATCCGTTATCATGAACCGGAATGACAGCCTGAAAGTTTTCAATGACATCAAGTAAATATTCAAAAAGACCCGCATTGACAAACGGAGTATCACATGATAATACGATGTTGTATCTTGTTTTTGATTGTTTGAGACAAGTATAAAGCCCACCCATCGGGCCAATGTCTTTGATCTGGTCTTCCACTACTTCAAAGCCATACTTTGCATATTCCTGCTGATAATCGTTTGCACTGATGACCAGCTTACCACACAAGGGTTTAACGATATTAATTGCATGTTCCACAAGGGGTCTGCCGTTGAACAGTGCCAGCCCTTTTTCCTCCCCGAGACGGCTGCTTTTGCCCCCGGCCAGAATGATCCCTGTTACATCGAAAATGTCCATGCTTTTAAGGTAAAAGGCAAAGGTATTAATCCTGTAAAATCACAGACAACCACGAATAAAATACTTTTATGTCTGAAGAATCATCCGCGACTGCTGTTCTCAACAGAGGTAAACTTCTGAAAATAAGAGCCCGCAATACGATATGACAAAAGGGAATTTTACCTGTGAAACTGAAAAATAACTACCCACGTTTAATTCTGAGGCGCAACAGGGAGGGGATGTTGGTAAGAGCGCCGTGAGAATCCCAACCCTATGAAACACTACACCTTACTATACCCATTGGTTGATAAGGAGGCTCACACCATTGCTTCCCCACGCCTGCCTCCCCCGGCAATGGTTCAGAGCTAAACGATATATATTATTTTCTGTTTCAGTACAAATATTCCTAACTCACTGCTGTTGGTGTCCCCACCAACAACTATACATCGGTTAGACCCGTTGGTGGGGACACCAACAGGGGGGATGAACTTATTAAAATCATTGTAACCGTTGTCAGTGTCCCCACCAACAACTATACAACAGTTAAAAACCTGTTACCAATGATACATTATTTGTAATGTACTGAAAATATATCATATCGCAAAATGGGCGAGACTTCAGGGGGTCTTTGACAGTTACGTTAACTGTGTCTTAATCATAGGATTTGTTGCCGGTGAGGACATCGGCAACGGGGTTAACAGGAATACCGGCAACAGGTTAGCAGTAACAGGATAGACTATTTACTCTCCTCATAATACTTCATGGCTTCCGGCATCCACTTTTCCAGATTGTTGATACGTGTTTCATCGGAAGGGTGCGTGCTTAAAAACTCCGGTGGCTTTTGACCTCCCATTTTTGACATTCTTTCCCAGAAAACGGGTGCTTCGCGCGGGTCATAACCGGCCATGGCCATAAAGATCAAACCCAGATGATCGGCTTCACTTTCCTGCAACCGGCTGTAAGGCAGTATGGCGCCGACTTCCGTCCCGATTCCGTAAGCCGCCAGCCAGAGTTCTCTTGTTTCCTGCGGGTTATTTTGCAGGACAACGTCCAGCGCCACACCACCCATTTGTCGCAGCCATTTCCTGGCTCATCCGCTCATTACCGTGTCGTGCTATGGCATGGGCTATCTCGTGCCCCATCACCACGGCCAGTCCCGTCTCATCTTTTGTAACAGGCAGTATGCCAGTATATACGACAACCTTCCCACCGGGCATGCACCAGGCGTTTACCTGATCGCTTTCCACCAGATTGAACTCCCAGGAATAGCCGTCTAACAGATCTGCATAATTGTTATCATACAAATATTTTGTCACTGCCTTTTCGATATTTTTTCCAACCCGTTTAACCATTTTGGTTTGTTGCGTGTTGTGACTTAACTGGTTTTCATTCAGAAACTCATCATATTGCTGATCACTCATGGCCAGCATTTCGCTGCCCGGTATCATGTGCAACTGCGAGCGGTTGGTCAGCGGTATCTTGGTACAAGCTGCAATTAAAAGATTGATGAAAACAAAAACCACTATCGTTTTAATAAACCGTGTCATATTTATTACTATTTTATGGTAACAATAAACAACTGTCCCCATAACTTAAAAACCGGAAACTGCTCTTCATGGCAAAGTCGTAGGCCTCTTTCCACTTGTCGCCAATCATTGCCGATACCAGCAACAGCAAAG
>JAOZOO010000055.1:17668-18747 GCA_029933225.1 Bacteroidales bacterium
TCGTAGGCCTCTTTCCACTTGTCGCCAATCATTGCCGATACCAGCAACAGCAAAGTGCTTTTCGGCTGGTGGAAGTTGGTGATAATTCCTTTGGCCAATTTGAACCCGTATCCGGGTACGATCATCAGACGGGTTTCTCCGTGCAACTGGTCAAGGCTGTTTTTCTCCAGAAAACCAATTAAATATTCCAGTGCCTGTTTCATCCCGAAGTTTTCCGGCGGTTCAAGTTCATAAGGATCCCACTGGTCAACAAACAGCTCCTTTTGTCCGGAAAGCAGCCGCAAGGCCAGCCAGTAAAGACTTTCCAACGTGCGCATACTGGTAGTACCAACCGGGATAATCGCCGCATCATCCAGCCGATTCAGCAGGTGTTTCAGCATCCCCAGAGCTACAACGAATTTTTCGTTGTGCATCTCATGATCTTCAATGGTTTCGGATATCACCGGTTTGAAAGTCCCCGCACCCACATGCAGTGTGACTTTATCCGTTTCAATGCCTTTTTGTGCCAGTTCCGCAAGTTGTTTTTCGGTAAAATGCAGTCCGGCCGTAGGCGCCGCCACCGAGCCGTCATACTTTGCATAAACCGTCTGGTAACGCTGTTTGTCTTCTTCCACCGCCTCCCGGTGCAGATACGGAGGCAGAGGCACTTTCCCGGCCTCTTCGATGATATCCGAGAAAACCAGCGCTTCCGGTTCCCATGAAAAACGCACAAGGAAGGCGTCGGACAGTTTTTCCACCTTTTCGGCTTTCAGTGTAAATTTTGTGCTGCCTTCACCTGCCGTCATTATCAGCTCCTCATCTTTCCAGCGTTTGGCATTGCCAACCAGACATTTCCACACTACAGGTGGCTTCTGTTGAAAAGCGACCTGATAATCATTGGACGGTTCCACTGGTTCCAGACAAAATATCTCTATCCTGGCACCCGTTTCCTTCCGGAAAAGCAGCCGCGCCCTGATGACTTTGGTTTCGTTGAAAATTAGCAGGGTGTTTTCAGGAAGCAGACCGGAAATTTCGGCAAATTTCCGCTCTTCAATATTCCCGTTTTTCAGCAGCAGCAACTTCGACTGATCCCTTTCCTC
>JAOZOO010000303.1 GCA_029933225.1 Bacteroidales bacterium
TATGCCGACAGGATAATTCAGTTGAAGAAGGGGAAGATAGTATAAAGTGGAAAGTTAAAAGTAGAAAGCCTCGTAGGAACACACGGCCGTGTGTTCCTACGATATAAATAAAAAGAAGTTTATTGACTGATTTTTTAGATGATAGCTCTGTTGGCTTAATTTTTAAGTGATGTTTAATTGATTTTGTAATTTCTCCTCACCCCCTCGTTCCCCCTCTCCTCGAGGAGAGGGGGAGGAACGAAGGATATAGACTGAACGTAAATTTTTTTAAGGGGGTGAGGACAAACACTAAAAACTATTAAAATGGTTACTGCAAATTATTTTTCTTCCCCCCTTAGGGGGCCTGCCTGCCCGACGCTCAGGCCGGCCTGCCGGCGAGGCAGGGACGGGAGGGGGGCAAGGTTGCTATCTCTCCTCTTCATCCTCTTTCTCCCTTTTATCCTAACCGGCTGCTTTAACTCCGAAAAGGATTACGCATCTTTTGTAAATCCGTTCATCGGTACCGGTTCCGACGGCCACACCTTTCCCGGAGCTGTTTATCCTTTCGGCATGGTACAGTTAAGTCCCGACACCAGGGTGCGGGGCGGCGATTACGCATCGGGTTATCACTACTCCGATAGTTCGATCATAGGTTTCAGTCATACGCGGTACAGCGGAACAGGCCGTGGTGCAGGTGGCGACTTCATGTTCATGCCGTTTACAGGTAAAGTGCAGCTTGAACCCGGCAATCCTGATGATACGTCAACGGGTTACCGTTCGGCTTTTTCGCATAAGAACGAAAAGGCCTCTCCCGGATACTACAAAGTTCTGCTCGACGATTACGGTATCACTGCCGAGCTTACGGCAGACAAAAGGGTGGGTGTTCACAGATATACTTTCCCCGATGATGACGATTGCGGTATCTTTCTTGATCTCACTCACGGCATAAGCGACCGTCCCGACAGTCTTTACTTGAAGATCATCGGTAAAAACAGGATAGCCGGAATGCGTAAGTCGCTTGGAGGATTGAGAGAGTTTCAGACACTTTACTTTGTGGCCGAGTTCTCCGAGCCTTTCAAAAGCTATGGTGTCTATGCTCATGGGAAAAAGCAGAAAGATGTCAGTGAGGTATCAGGGAAAGATGTGAAAGCCTGGTTTCGTTTCGATGATGATGAGGTTGAGGTGAAAGTTGCCATCTCCAAGGTTGGGATAGACGGGGCGGAAAAGAACCTTGCCGAAGTTGACGGAATGGATTTTGATGATGTGATGGAGGAGGTGCATGAAGCGTGGAATAAAAAGTTGGGAAAGATCGACATAAAAACAAACAACAAGTCGCTGGACACCATCTTTTATACCGCTTTGTACCATTCGTACATCATGCCCT
>JAOZOO010000056.1:0-3819 GCA_029933225.1 Bacteroidales bacterium
GCCGTTTTGGCTTTCCCGCCCGCGTAAGCTTTTTTTAGAAAAAGCTTAATGGTTGATAGCGCCCCTGTGCTGGTTAGCCCGTCCCCTGTAAAACGGGATGCGGTGTCAGGGCAAGAAAAAAAGTAAAACGGTGCAAATTTGAGAAAGAAACTGATAATTTGAAATTTGGGATTGAAATGAACCAAAGGCGCATTTTGATTTGTAATCGGTATTATTTGTTTATTGTTGTTTGAGATTTCCGGCTAATATTTCTCCGGGTCGTATGTCCGGCTGGCTTCGTAAGCTTTTTGCAGGAAATAGTTGGCTGAATCAATATTGCCGTGCTCCGTATAATATTTGGCCAGCAACTTGCCCACTTCCGGTTTCGTCCCTTTTTCGATGGCAATTTTATAATTAACGATTGCCCTTGTGGTATCTCCTTTAAAATAGTAATACCCGCCCAGATTCACATAAGGAATATCGCTGTCAGGAAACTGCCTTCTGTAATTTTCGATGGCTGTCAAAGCATGTGGAAATCGTCCGCCGTACATATATGCTTCAATGAGTTTAGCCTGATATTTTCTGTTATCCGGGTCAAGTTTAATGGCTTCCAGCAGATCAAGCGCTTGTTTGTCACGTAATTGTTGCAACGCCGCAGCTTCTGATATCAAATAATATACAGAAGCCGAATCCTCCGGGCCATATTCAAGCGCTTTGTCGTAATAAAACTGTGCTTTTGTAAAATATTCGGTCACTTTCAGCTTTTCTTGTTGCAGTTCATCTTTTTTACCCGATTTCTCAAAACTTTCAACCCGTCTTAACGATTGATTGCCATAAAATTCAGCGTTGATATATCCCAGTCTGACCCAGGCATCAATATAAGTCGTATCCACATCCAGGGCTTTCCAGGTAAATTCTTCCACCTCTTTGATGACCGGCAAAATGAACTTGAACGGACTGGCTTTTTGTTTCATGGCATTGGCAATGGGTTCAAGCCGTTTGGCAGCAAATATGTTGTTAATATATGCCGATTTTTTCAACAGAGGAAGGTCATGATCGAAAATTGATTTTTCCGTTTTCCAGTCTTTGTTGCGGATTATGGTCAGGCCACTGTATGGCAGCAGGATGAAAAGTGCAAGAATCCACACACCGATCATACGCTTGAGCTCCCCTTTATCGGCCCTGAAAATGGCAAACAACAACCATGTGATCAACATCGCTATGGCGAGGGAGGGGACAAAAAGAAAACGCTCATCCACGATGCCCGGCATCGGCATGAACAGATTGGAATATCCGATGAAACTGAAAAAGAAGAAAAGAATGATAAATGACAACAGATCTTTTTTGCGAAATCCTTTGATGGCAATCAACAATAATACAATGATGATTCCCAGGCTTACCCACAACCAGCCATTGCCTGCTGCACCGGTTTCTATCATATTGTATCCGTAATAAAACCGCAACGGATAGGGGAATACCAACATTTTAAACGCCCATCCGAAGGTGACGATGACAGTTCCGATCAGTGCAAGGAAACCATGATCTTCCACAAGCGGATTTTCTGCAAATTCAAGAGGTATGTGTTGGTCAGGAAGCCATAAATAAGGAACAAATAAGGCAAACAGCACAATGGCTGCCTGGGAGAAGAACAATGTCCAGATTTGTTTCTTTTTGGCCCCGGTGAAAAAATAAAGTACCAGAGGAAATACAAATACGAAATTCAGTGCCTGTTCATGCGACCACAACGCGAAAAAGTAAACCAACGAACCAAAATAAAGATCTCTGATTTCTTGTTTCTCGATCCACCGGATAAACAAACGCATGGCCCAAATGCCGAAAATAAAAGCCAGCAATACATCCCTGTTCCTCAAATTGTCAACCACGGATGTGTGCAAGGGATTTGTCAGAAAAAACAAAGCCACAAGAAACGGAAACCACGGGTTGTAATTCCGGAACAATTTTTTCAACAGGCCAAACAAAAGCAGGATGCCAAACAGATAAAGCAACAGGTTAAAAACATGACTGATCTGTGGAACCTTCCCGGTATAGCCGGTTAACTGATACTCAATGGCAAACAGCATGCGCGACAGAGGCCGGTATGTCCTGAAGCTGCCCTTTTGGTCACCGGAGGGGGTGGCAAAAATGCCGGGAATATCTTTGATGACAGGATGGGGGCCATGTTTGGTCTTTTCAAATTTGACGGCATCGTCGCCAAAGGAATAATCGTTGGATAATGAGTTGGCATACAAAACAAAAGCCATGATGACCAGCGCCAGATAAAACAGCCGGTTCAAAAGAACTTTGTTGGTTTTTTTGTTGTTTTCTTCCCTCCTATTGTCCTTCCTTTCTTTCCTGTTTTTTCCCATTACCTGAAATTGATTTTAAAACGGTCGTACTGATCAGGGTTATTCTAATTACTCCTAAAATCCAAAAAATGAATTCCTTTCAATAAAATGTTCAAGAGAAGCATAAGTCAACCCTTCGGCTTCGATGAATCCCATGTGTCCCACATTGTCGAGGATGATGGCTTCACAGTTTTTCGGTAAGCTTAACTGGGGCAGGATTTTTTCCAGCGGGATGCGGGAATCCTGTTTTCCGATGATGAACAAAACGGGGACGTCCAGATTTGAGAGCAGTGTCTGCCTGTCTTCCCGCTCACGCATACCGGCCAGTGCAGCGATTATCGCATCAGGCGTAACCTTCAGGGCTGTTTTTTGCAGTTGTTTGATCTCTTTTGCAAAACGTTCCGTATTTTCTTCTGCAAACAAAAGAGGTATAAATGAAATGATAAAATCTTTGTGGTCTTTTTTCACAATCTCTATCGTCCGGTTGCGGTTTTCTTTTGCTTCTTCGTCGTCGGCAGCCGCATGGGAATGGAACAACACAAGTCCTTTCAGGGATTCGGGATAAAGTTCTGCGAAAGCCAGGGTAACATATCCGCCCATCGAATGGCCGGTCATGATACACTGATCCATGTTTTCTTCATCCATCACATGTTTGACGGCAGCAGCCATTAACGTCATGGTGTGGACATCATCGACGACATCACTCTTCCCGAACCCGGGCAGATCAACCTGGATAACGGTAAAACGGTCGGATAAACGATCGGCAAAATCGTTCCAGATGGTATGGTTTTCAAGGAAACCATGTAGAAATACAAGACAAGGACCCTGCCCCGTAATTTTGTAATTCAGGTTGCCTCCCCTGAATTTTATGTGCTTTTCCATTTTATTCTTTACGTAAGATTTCGGCAAAGATAATAAGGGAAGCTGAAAAAAAGGCCATCGGCGATAAATTCTTGCAAACGGGCTTTGATGAATTAACGATTTTTAACCCTGTATTGCGGTTATTATGACAAATCCCAGCTGTCATTTCGAACGAGCGACGAAGGAGCGAGGAGAAATCCCCTGAGAAAGCACCCTTGTCCCGGGGGGATTTCTCCTCACTGCGTTCGTCGAAATGACAACTGCTTTTCTTATCTTTGTATATCATGTCACGCCAGCATAATTACTTCGTTTACATCATGACCAACAGGCATAAAAATGTGCTGTATGTTGGTGTTACCAATGACCTCGAAAGAAGAGTGTACGAACATGAGACAGGTGAGTTCAAAGGTTTCACAAAGAAGTACAATTGTCATTATCTTATCTATTACGAGCATTTCACAAATATCGAGAATGCCATTGACAGAGAAAAGGAAATAAAAAAATGGAGAAGGGAAAAAAAGGACCGGCTGATTTCTGAATTCAACCCTGAATGGCGGTTTTTGAATAAGGAGATTGAGAATATTTAGGCTTTGTTGTCATTTCGATCGAGCGACGAAGGAGCGAGGAGAAATCC
>JAOZOO010000056.1:3919-15296 GCA_029933225.1 Bacteroidales bacterium
GGGGATTTCTCCTCACGATGTTCGTCGAAATGACAAGGGCTAACTATTTGAATATTACCTGATAACCAGTTTCCTGCTTTCCAATTTGCCGTCATAATTCAGCCGGACAGTATAAATCCCCAGAGACAGGTTCTCAACACGTATTTGTGTTGTTAATTTCCCGCCGGTGGTTTCAAACACTTTGTTCATTATCTGCTTTCCGGAAAGGTCGTACAAAGCGACCTGTACGGTTTGTCCGGCATCCGCATCAACAGAAACATTAAAATGGCCCGATGCCGGATTGGGATAAATTTCAAAGTCAGCGGTTTCCCGGTTGTTTTCAGGCAGGGCATCATAAATATCCAGTTCATATTCAGCGCTGAACAGTCCTCTCCCGTGCGAAGCGGCCAGCACGGTATTGTCGGCATAACGCAGTTTCAGCATATCCACCCTTACATTGGCCATGCCGTCCACGGCCGGCGCCCACTCGGTAGGTGTTTCCATCAGCGTGTTGGTTGCCCACACACCGGTTTCGGTAGCCAGCAAAACCTGGTCATTATTGTCGGGATGGAATATGGCCCACCGGATAGGCATATCGGGGAGGTTGGCTTCTTTTTCCTGCCATGTTTCGCCCCCGTCAATTGTCAGCCAAACGGATGAAACTCCGTAATTTGAGAATGTTACAAGAATAATATCTTCATTGCTTCCCAGGGCTACGCATGAGATGTTTGCAGTCGGAAAATCAGAACTGCCAATCTCTTCGGTTTCCGGCATGTCGTCGGCATTGGCGACTTTGTAAAGCCTTCCCGATGTTGTCCCCAAAAACACAGTGGAAGTTCCGGTCGGAGAGAACCTGGAATAAGTGACCGCCGAAAAAGCTGTTGGTAAACCGGTTCCCACCGTAATGTATTGCTCCGATGTACTGGCCGGGATACCTTTTACCCTGTAAAGTTTGTCGGGCTTATCTCCGAAAAACGATACGGCATTGGCAAACAGGATGTTCTTTTTGTAATCATAATCTGCCGGAGAGATGAATGTACCTGAACCGTCTCCGAAGTCATTAACCACATTTTCGTTGACAAAAACAGTGTAACGGTTGTAATAATAAGAAGTGATGAAAATGCTGGACTGGTTGTTGTCCCAGAAACAGAAAGCGCCGTCGCCTCCGTCGATCATATCGTTGATGTCTAACGGTGCATTATTGTAATAGAGCGTGCCGTTATCCTGCAATCCGCCGATGAATTTTTTTGCTCCGGGCGTGGGACTGATGGCACAGGTATAAAACTGTAGCGTATTGTATCCCTGGTTGCGTTCGATAAATACCGGGTAACTCTGGTTTGCAGTATTGGTCATGAAAACGCCGCCGTCACAGGAGAAAAGAGCTGTTGTCGGTGTGTTGGGCCTATATTGAATATTATGCTGGTCGGCATGGACGTATTCATCGCCACCTCCCCAGTACATCAGACTCCAGTCTGACACATGCTGCCAGGACACCCCTGCATTCTGCGATTTCCAGAGATCGAGTCCGCCGGTGAAGATCACATCCGGGTTGGAAGGATCAACCTGAAGGATAAAAGCATGCCAGGCCAGTGTGGACCAGTCGTTGTCAGGACGCGTGATCTGTGTCCAGGTAGCGCCCCCGTCAAGAGATTTGGCCATGTATCTTCCCCTGTAATAAGTAAACCCGTTGTTGTATCCTGCGGCAAACTGGGCATATACTCTGTTGGAATCCGAGGGAGCTACTGCCACAATGGTTCTTGCAGGTATCTTGTAATAGCTTTCATTACTGATCACAGTGTTGTAATGGTCGTAAATGGTCCAGCTTCCCGGCAGGCCGGTATCAGAATACAAGACAGTGGCTCCTCCTTTTTTGTTCAGGTTTTCCATGGTGCCGACAAAAATCCTCCCGTTGGCAGCAATTTCAATGTCTGCCGGAGTATAAGGAACAGTGCCGATGCCGGGTATTGCAGGCAGCACCTGTTGCCATGTGCCACCGCCGTCATCCGAACGGTACAGCCCGTCGCTGGGTTCGCTCTCGTGATCTTCTCCCATGTATGTCCCGGAAGCAACAGCAGCATAAATAACGCCTGTGCCGTTTTCATCACGAACAACGATATCGGTGATGTATTTGAAACCCGAAGTGGATTCCAGTAACGTCCATGATTCGCCGCCGTCTTCCGTTTTGAAAATCCCGGCTCCCAGTCCTGATGATTCACGATAAATAATCCGGGCTGTCTGGGCTTCTCCCGTGCCCACATAAAAAGTCTGATGATCATCGGGATCGTAAGCCATACAACTGACAGCAAGATTGGACCAGAAATCGCCAATGGGCACCCAGTCCGTTTCAAGATCCATGATGTCCGGGTTGTACCATAACCCGCCGGTGACACCTCCTGCCCATACTTTGTCCGGGTCGTTAGGGTCAAACATGATGGTTCTCGTCCTGCCGCCCATATTGGCGCCGGTACCTTCCCATTCGATAGACGGATCATAATCACGCCGGGCTTTCTGTTCCGTGATCAGCTTTTGGGTATATTCGTATGCTTTCCAAAGCCGCTCTTTGGGAACATAACCCAGCGCGGGGTCAACCGTCATTATGTATTCCTGGAAAGCAGCCATATCCGGCTGATCGGGCGCTTTAAGTTCGTCCTTACCGGAAACATACGGTTTGATTTTTGAGGCCTGTTCGAGCAGGAACTCTTCGTATTTTTCGCGGTCTGTTTTCGTATTTAATCCGGTGACGGCAAGCCCCGCCATAATGAGGAAAACAACAGATAAGAATAAAAATTTTTTCATCAATATTATCGTTAATGCATTGGGTGACAATTTTTTGTTTTATCATGTTAACCGTAAACTAATAGCCCGGAACGATTCGCATTTTGTCCCGTCGTGACAAAGTTTACTCGGTGAATCCTCTGTGCTTTCTTTGTGTACCTCCGCACAATAGCCATTTCATGGAGAACCGCAAAGAAATTAGCATCTACAAAGTTGACAAATAAATCGGTACAACGTTGTCTTAAGAACTTTCTTTTTCCAAAAAAGTTTTCTTATCCGTCAGCTTTAATGGTTTTAATCCGTTTTTCTCTAATTTTTTATTCAGGTTGGGGATGATATTCTGTACTGCATCGTCAACCTGATCCCGGTAGGTTTTCATTTCTCCTTCCAGTTCTTCAAGGCCGTCAATCTGTGATTTTGTGGGTTTGCCCTGATATCCGAGCAGTCCGCCGTAGATGTTCCCGATCTTTTCGCGCAGCCGTTCTTCACCGGTTATCCTGCCTTCTTTGGTAGCCACGATCTTCAGCCTCAGGTCAGCCATCTCATCCGACAAGGCAACCAGTTTTTTATGCAGACTTCCTTTTGTGGAATCGGCTTTGGTTTTGGACTGATCCCTGATCTCTATGATCTGATTATCGAGAAAAGCAAGGTCTTCCAGCATGTGATAGGCCTTCATCAGGTATTTGTATCTTTCATCCCGGTCAGCCGGTGTGTGGTGCGGATTGTCATCATATTCAACCGTCACTGTCCCTTGAATGGTATCTTTGTTTTTGATGATTTTCACTGTGTAATCGCCCGGAGGATAAGTCGGCCCGGCCATTGCCCATCCCAGAAGTTGTACCGACGATGGTACTTTCGGTTTTTTCATCATCATTCGCCAGTCCACCCGGTTGATACCCTTGCGTTTGCCTGCCGGCAGTTTTTTGATCATTTTACCCTCGGGATCGTAAACCCGGATAAACATGTCCCCGAAAATATGGCGCTTTTTCAGGTAATAATTGATACTCAATGCCGACGGGGGGTTGGAGCCTCTGAAATCGTCATCACCATTGAATTCCTGATGCGCTCCCATGGTTCCCAGCCTGTAAGGTCTTGAACCAAGATAAACCATGTTTTCGGTCAGCATTTCCTTTTTCAGGTTTTGTAACGGCGTCAGGTCGTCAATGATGTAAATGCCCCTACCGTGCGTTGCCAGTACAAGATCGTTTTCGCGTGTCTGGAACACCATGTCTCTGACGGAAACTTTCGGCAGGTTGCCGGTGAAACGTGCCCACTGCTCCCCGCCGTCAATACTGATGAACAATCCGGCTTCGGTGCCGAGAAACAACAAATCAGGATTTTTCAGGTCCTGCCTGATGATGTTGCAGTAACTTTTGATGTTGTCCGTTGCAAGGTTTGTCCATGTTTTTCCGAAATCGGTCGTTTTAAAAACATACGGTTTCATATCGCCCTGCGTATGCCCGTCGAAACTGACGAAAGCCGTGGCTTCATCGTAAGGCGACGGTTCCACATAAGATACCCATGTGGCAGGCGGCAGGCCGGGAACGTTGGCAATCAGGTTTTCCCAGGTCTGGCCGTTGTCGCGGGTCAATTGCAGGTTGCCGTCATCAGTACCCACCCAAATGATGTTGTCATCTACCGGAGATTCGCCGATGGTATAAATGGTGCAATGGTTTTCGGCGGTTGAGTTGTCAATGGTCAATCCACCGGTTTGTTCCTGTTTTTGCTTTTCCGGATCGTTGGTGGTGAGGTCGGGAGAAAGCTTTTTCCAGGTGTCGCCCTGGTCGGAGGAACGATAAAGAAACTGGCTTCCGGTGTACAGGTCTTTGCTTTTGGCACCTGTGACTAAAGGAGTGTTCCAGTTCCAGCGCAGTTTGGTACCGTCCTCGGAATAGGGCATTATATCTTTGTTTTCCCTGGTGTCGAGAAAAAGCCGTCGCAGGTTGCCACCCTGCCACTGCCAGAACATGATGTTATCGTTTTTGGGATCGCGCAACACATTGAAACCGTCGCCCCAGCCGAGATTTTTCCAACTGGCATTGGTCACGCCGCCGGCTGCCTTCGAGGGGCTGATCCATGATCCGTTGTCCTGCAATCCGCCGAAAACGTTGTAAGGTTTATCGTTATCCACCCCCACATGATAGAACTGCGAAACCGGCAGGTTGCGGCAGAAAGACCATGTTTTGGCCTGATCCACCGAGATGTAAACCCCGCCATCGGTTGACAGGTAAATCAACTGATTGTTGTTGGGGGCAATCCAGACACCATGTACATCGCTATGGAAATTACCTCCCGTCACGGAAGGCGACATGAATTTTTTCCCTCCGTCTTCACTCATTTGCAACCGGAACCCGGGTTTGTAAATGCGGTTGGTGTCCACCGGGTCGGGAACGAAAAATCCGAAATAAAACGGACGCTCGTTCACGTCGCTGGTGTTGTTCATCAGCTCCCAGGTTTTGCCTTTATCTATGGATTGGTAGAATGAAGTTTTTTTGGCTTCAATGAGCAGATAAACCACGTTGGGGTCTGCCGGGCTGAAATCCACATACACGCGTCCCCACGGTTTGGGAGTCAGATTTTTCTCGATTGAAGTCCATGTTTTGCCACCGTCTTCCGAGCGATAAAAACTACTGCCCGGTCCACCTGAACGGAAATTCCAGCCGGTACGGCGGAAATCCCACATGCCCGCATAAACCAGGCCGGGATTTTCGGGATCAACGGCTATACCACTGCATCCTGTGTTTTCATCCACGAAAAGAATTTTCTCCCATGTTTTGCCGCCGTCTTCTGTTTTGTACAATCCGCGGTGCGGGCTGGCGCTCCATAAGGGACCGAGAGCCGCCACATAAACAATGTCCGGGTTTTGCGGATCGATCACGATGCGGGCAATGCGTTCGGTGCTGTCAAGCCCTCTGGATTTCCAGTTATCACCTCCGTCGTAAGTTACGTACACGCCTTTGCCGACAGATGTGCTGTTTCGCGTCCACGGCTCGCCGGTACCCACCCATACGGTATCGGGATGTTGCTGGTCAATGGTGATAGCGCCGATGGCCTGGATTTCTTTTTCAAAAACAGGCTTAAAGGTGGTTCCCATATTTGTGGTTTTCCAAACGCCTCCGCCTGCTGATCCCACATAGAAAATCCTTGGGTCTTCATTCACGGCATCAAGCGCTGCGATGCGGCCGCTCATTACGGCAGGGCCTATGCTGCGGGCCTTCAGTTGCCCGAAAGTATTTTTATCAATTTTAACCGGTTTCTGGCTGATGCCTGCTTGCGCGAAAAGGATGAACAGGGAAAACAGCAGTGTAGTTTTTTTCATTGTTGAGGGTTTTTAACATTAATTATACAGCAGATCAGCAAATAAATTAAGAGTCTTTCCACCCACTTACCCCCGCCAGCGGGGGACATTTGGAATTTATTTTCTGATTTACATACTTATTTTTTTAACTTTTTCAAAACGATTTATTTCTGTTGCTGTGTTGAGTCGGCTGCCGGTACTTCCGGTTTTTCAAATATTGACAGGTCCACTTCGGGGTTCAGGATTACCGTGTCAATGGTCAGTGTGTTGACAACCTGTCCGTTGTAGCTGTCGGTATGGCTGTAAGCCATGATGATCCCCTCTTCCACGGGTTTATAATCGCTTATGCTGGATTCCGTTTTAACGGGTTCGCCCCGCATGGTGATGGTATTTTCGGTTTTCAGGATGACAAAATTCTCTGCATCAATATAATAGATGGTTTCGTCCCCGTTTTTATCCGTCAGTTTGATCTTATAAACATCTGAACCCTCCATATCTTCCTTGCCAAGCAATTCTACCTTGCTTCCTTTTTCTTTCCAGTTATACAATTCACCGGTGATGTCGGCCTGTTTTTCCATTTGCTTGAGCTGATCGCCAGTGATATCTTTGGGTGCCAGCGTACCTGTCCACGGTGCAATCACCCATGCTTCTCCCTGGTCGTAAACCTGAACCATTGTTTGCCCCTGGATAGGTACTTCAAGGCGGTAACGTCCGGGAGGTACGGAAATCATCGTGAAATCGTATTCCATGCCCTGATTAAATGATTTTCCTTTGATTTCAATTCCTTTAACTTTGGCCAGTTTGTCCAGTCCCATGATTTCGTAATAGTTGTTCAGAATTTCATCGAGTGAAAGGTCCTGGGCCGAAAGTGTGAATGAGAACAGCATTCCCACGAATAAATAGATCAGTTTTTTCATAAAATTTAATTTTTGAGTTGTTGTTATTTTTTGATTGTGATTTAAAAACGGCTTCTAATTTAACAAAAACCGTGCAATATGTTATAATACAAATTAATCCAATGACTTATGATAATAATGCTCAATATGTTTCCCAATATGTGTTCGCTTTTGTACAGGTCCATGTTCAATTATCAGACAACAATACACCCATTTTTCGGATCATAAACCGGAAGGATTGTGGTGGTATTTTGCCGCAGGCAGTATTCCACATCTTTTTCATAACCGTTATCCTTCAGAAAGTTCAGATGATCACAATTTTTCAGTGCCTGATTAAAATTTCTTTTGCTGTTTCGCCAGGTTTTCAATAGCAGATGACCAAGATCATCCATTTCCGGGCTGATATATTCTTCAAGTGTCTCCAGAATCATTCCTGCACACAGGCCGTCGTCCAGCGAGAATTTTCCATTTGTTCCCGAGCAAAGGAGTACAACTTCCGGAGAATCTTTTATTTGTTCAACAATCGCACTCAGGTTCAGGAATGCTCCGATGTAAACCTTATTTGCTTTCCGGCAGGCATTCAGCGCCTTGGTACCGTTGGTGGTGGTCATGATCAGGATTTTGCCTTTTACTGTTTCCCTGGTAAATTCAAGCGGGGAATTTCCCAGGTTGAAGTCCTTAATCTTTTTTGCGTTGCGTTCACCACACAGAAGATAAGTTCCCGGAGCATGCTTTTTGCTTTCTGCCAGTGCCTCATTTTTCGTCAATACCGGAATGATTTTTTTTGCCCCGTTTTCCAGGGCGGTGATCATCACGGAAGTGGCCCGCAGCACATCAATAACCACAACGGTTTTTCCATTGAGGGCTTTTTTGTTTACCGAATCTGCAAACGGACAGGTTTCAACTAACATACGAAAAGGGCTTTTTATTAACCGGGGTTTAAAAGTACAACTTATTCTTCACCCTGATCTGCAGGTGAGGTTTGCAGTTCTTCATAGTGTGTAAAACCATCATCATTTGTTTTCTTTTTCCCCAAACCGGCCGCTTTCATCAGCAGTACGGCACCCACAAGTACAAGCACGGCAGGCCAGAATATCTGGGTCAATGAAAACTGATAATTAAAAATGGCCGGCATCCAGATAATAAGACCCAGACCCGCCAGGATTACACCGCCGTAAAAATGCCTCGGTGACGCCATGAACACCAGTCCGAGAATGATCAGAAAGGTTTTCCAGGTGAATAAATAATAGGATAAGGAGAAATCAAGCATCCCGAGATTTTTTAAAAGTAATAAACCACCGATGAGCAGGACAATGGTGCCGAGAACGATGTTTTTGTTGTTTTTGTGTTGAATTTTGTTTTCCATGATATGAGTATTAAAATTTCTATGACAAAAATATACGGTACAACCCGATTGACACAGAACAAATCGGTGAACGGGGGTGTTTTGTCGGTCGGCGGTACAAGTTTATAATTGATGGTTGTTGAAATGGATATCATCTTCCGGCATTTGAAGAATCTGGCAGTGTATTTTTCAGGAAAAATCTTCTTTGATATCCGGAATATTTTTACGTACTTTGCGTTACGCATTTTACGTTACGTAAAAAGCGTAATAATCAGTATTTAAAAGTAACGCTATGAAAATGGAAAATCCTTTTGTTTTAAGTGTTTATGCAGGCCCGCAATATTTCTGTGACAGAGAAAAAGAAACGGAGACCCTCATCAATGCCATTAAAAATCAACGTAATATTACTTTAATATCATACAGAAGATTGGGCAAATCGGGTTTGATCAAGCATGTTTTCTATCAACTTCGGGAGGAAAAATCAATGAAATTATTCTATGTTGACATCATGGATACCGAAAATTTGTCGGGACTTGTCAGCTTGCTCGCGAAAGAAATTATCGGGCAGGTGGACAATAAAACCATGCGTTTTTTAAAAAAATTCGGGGAAGCGGTAAAAAGTCTCCGGCCAAAAATTTCGGTTGACCCGCTGACGGGCCAGCCGGAGATTGAAATTTCCGTACAACATGATTCAGCACCTGAAACCGGTTTGTCAGAAGTGTTTTCTTATTTACAAAAACAAAACAAACACATTGTGATTGCCTTTGATGAATTTCAGCAAATAACGGAATACCCCGAAATGAATGTCGAAGCAATTTTGCGTAAGCATATTCAACACATGGACAACACAAATTTTATTTTTTCAGGAAGTAAAAAACACATGTTGATCTCCATGTTCAGCGATTACGGTAAACCCTTTTATCAAAGTGCGCAAATGCTGGATCTTGAAAAAATAGATACTAAAATTTACAAAGAATTTATCCGGAGCCGGTTTGAAATAAGCAAACGGTCAATTGATGATTCTGCCCTTGATCTGATCATGGAATACACCCAGGTGCATACTTTTTATGTTCAATACCTCTGCAATAAACTTTACGGTTTGCCTGTTAAAAAAATAACTTCTGAAACCGTTACCGATACATTGCTGAAAATTCTTGAAGAAAATGAAGTAATCTATCACAATTACAAAGTCTTGTTAACGGGCAATCAGTTCAAACTTTTGGAAGCCATTGCACGGGAAGGCAGTGTTTCAAAACCTACATCCAAAGAGTTCATTGCCAAATACGAGCTGGGCACACCCAGCTCTGTGGGTACGGCAATGAATGCCTTGTTTAAAAAAGAAATGATTCTTAAAGATGATGGATTGATCAAGGTCTATGACATCTTTTTTTCTCACTGGCTGGCCAGAAGAAATGCAACCGTTTGATTATTTTAGCCGCTTTAATTTGACATATTCATTTTTATTAAATCCTTTACTATGAAAAAATCGATACTGATTGCCTTTATTTTTATTATCCCGATGTTTTACTCCTCCCTTCAGGCATGTACCATCATCGCCGCCGGAAAGAAAGCCACTGCCGACGGCTCGGTAATTGTTTCACATACCGATGCCGGCCCCGACTGCCGGGTGCACGTGATGCCGGGACAGTTTTTTAAGGAAGGAACCCTGGCGCCCGTGTACTGGGGCATGGTTGACCTCGGCAGGCCATTGGGTGATTACGGCGACACGCTGGGCATGATTCCGCAGGTAACCGAAACATACAGTTATTTCCAGTCGGCTTACCCGCAGATGAACGAGTGGCAGCTCACCATCGGCGAAAGCACGACCAGCATGCGCGACGAACTGAAATTAGATGAAAAGACCTGCAAACAGATCATGACAGTGGAGCAGGCACAGGCCTTTGCCCTTCAGCGCTGCAAAACAGCCCGCGAAGCGCTGAAGCTGATCACCGCGCTGATGGAAAAATACGGCTTCCGGCCGTCGTGTGTAGGTGAATCGGAAACGCTGGTGCTGGGCGATCCCAATGAAGTGTGGGTGCTTGAAATATTTGCCGTGGGCAACGACTGGTCACCCGGGAGCGGCAAGCCCGGTGCCCTCTGGGCTGCACAACGTCTGCCCGACGACCACGTGACCATGATCCCCAACTGGAGTATCATCAAACACATTGACATTCAGGACACGGGCAATTTCAGGGCTTCCGTCAATTACAAAAGTATTGCTGTTGAGCATGGATGGTATGACCCGGAAAGTGGAGAGGATTTCGTATGGCAGGATGTGTATGCTCCCATACCCCGCGAATGGGCCACCAGTCGGTTCTGGCTGTTTTATTCCACGTTTGCAGATTTACCGGGTATTCCCAACAGGTGGACTACCGATCCGTTCAAAGGGGAAGATCAATACACACAATATGTTGAGCCGTTGTCAATTTATCCTTTCAGTGCAAAGCCGGCGAAAAAGATCACCGTTCAGGACATCATGGCTTTCCAGCGTTCCACTTTTTCAGGTACCATTTACGACAAGGAAATTGCGCCGGGCTGGTATTACCCGGGGCCCGACGGCAAAATGGTGCGCAGTTCGTATGCCACCCCTTTCCCGACAGCGGAAATGAGAAAATTGCTGAAGATCAACAAACGCCGGAATGTGGCCCGTGCCCGCGGAGAATACGGGATGATCGCCCAGGTGCGTGGCTGGCTGCCGAGGGAGATCGGCGGCATCTACTGGTTCTTTGTGGACAATGCTTTCACAAGCGCTTATGTACCCATGTATTCAGGTGTGACCGACGTAGCGGAATGTTACAAGATTTACGACAAAGACAAATACGATGAAAATTCCATGCGCTGGGCTGTGGACTTTGTGGATAACCTGCTGTATCTGAAATGGCAGGATGCGGTGAAAGACCTGCATGCTGTCCGCGACCCGCTGGAAAAACGATTCTTCGACGAACAGCCTGAAGTGGACAGTACCTTTCAGGCACTCTATAAAAAGAGCCCTAAAAAAGCGAAAAAATACATCACCGACCTGACCATCAAACGGCAGGAGGAAACACTGAAGATGTTTCACGACCTGCGTGACCTGCTGATTAC
>JAOZOO010000056.1:15396-18665 GCA_029933225.1 Bacteroidales bacterium
TTTTTCGCTGCACAAATCTTTTTCAATTGATCAGGCCAGACGGAAACCGTTACCTCACCGAGATGTGCTGTGCGCAACAGGTACATGTATGTTCTTCCCTGACCGATGCCGCCACCGATACTCAACGGAATCTCATCATTCAGGATGGCTTGGTGGTAGGGTAGTTTCAGGAAGTCGAGCTGGCCTGAAATTTCAAGTTGCTGTTTCATGGTTTCTTTGGTCACGCGAATACCCATGGATGTCAGTTCGTGGCGGCGACGGGTTACCGGGTTCCAGACCAGGATATCGCCGTTCAGACCGTGCATCTGTGTTCCGTCTTTTGTGATCGTCGGCGTAACCCAGTCGTCATAGTCAGCAGCCCGCATTTCGTGCGGATATCCGTCTTTGAGTACCCACCCGATGCCGATGATAAATACCGCCGGATATTCCTGCAGCAGTTTGGTTTCCCTTTGTTTCCGGGGCAGATCGGGATACATATCCAGCAGCTCTTCGGCATGGATAAATTTAAGCTCTTCCGGGAAATCAGGATATTTCGGGTCTCTCAATTCGGGAAATTTTTCACGTACCAGTTCTCCGGCGCCATAAATCACTTTCCAGATTCTTTTTACAGTATCTTTCAGGAAATCCAGATTACGCATGTCGGCCGTAATACGCTTTTACCAGTCCCACTGATCCACGTAAGAAGAATGGTCGTGGTCGAGGAAATAATCCTTTCTCACGGCACGCATGTCGGTGTTGATCCCTTCACCGACTTCGCATCCGAACTGGGCCAGCGCCATTCTTTTCCATTTGGTGTCTGCCTGGACCACCTGGGCGGTGATCGGCCTGGGAAGCCCCAACCTGCAGGGAAACTCCACGGGAGTGCGTGACCCGTCACGGTCGAGGTAATCGTTTACCCCGCTGTCTTTGCTCACGATCAAAGGCACCTGTACCATTTGCAGGTTCAGTTCCTCGCAAAGGTGTTTTTCGATGTACTCTTTGATCATGTAAAGCGCTTTCATGCGTTTGAGCGGAGGTAACAGTGCTTTTTAATCATTGGGAAGAATCTTTTCAACTTCTTCGTAAGTGCTAATGCCGGGGCCGGCAAGATCTGCTGTTTTATCAGACACGGCTATAAGTTTTAAATTTTAAAAATAATGAACCTGAACAGACGTGGAAAGGCACAGCAATTCTGCTGCATTGTCAAGAGAGGGAGGTAATTTAGAAGCTGTCTATCTGACAGTTGTATTGATAAAAATTAACAGATTATTCCTGCAATTCGTACAGCAACCTGATTTCTTCAGCCCATAGATTGGTATCCGGGGTTTCAAGGATGAGCGGCATGTTGTCAAAGCGGGGATCGTTCATGATGCGGCGAAACGGTTCAATACCCAGCAGACCTTTGCCGATGCTGTCGTGGCGATCCACACGGGAGCCCAGTTCCTTTTTGGAATCATTCAGGTGCATCCCTTTCAGATAATCGAAGCCAACAATGCGTTCAAATTCTTCAAAGGTGGCCTTGTATCCCGCTTCCGTTTTGATATCGTAACCGGCGGTGTAAGTGTGGCAGGTATCGAGGCACACCCCCACCCGGCTTTTGTCTTCCACCATTTGGATGATGGCTGCGAGGTGTTCAAACTTATAACCCATATTGCTGCCCTGACCGGCGGTATTTTCAATGACTGCCGTAACACCGTTTGTTTTGTCAAGGATCATATTGATGGATTCGGCAATGAGTTGCAAACATTGGTCTTCGGTGATCTTCTTCAGGTGCGAACCGGGGTGGAAATTGAGCATCTTCAACCCAAGTTGTTCACAACGCTGCATCTCATCCAAAAAGGCCTTGCGGGATTTTTCCAGGTTTTCCGTTACGGGATTGCCGAGATTGATCAGGTAGCTGTCATGCGGCAGAATATGATCGGGGCTGTACCCATATTTTTCACAGTTGGCTTTGAACTTTTCAATGTTTTCCGCTGTAAAGGGTTTTGAAAACCACTGCTTCTGGTTTTTAGTGAACAGGGCAAAAGCTTTTGCTCCTATTTTATGGGCGTTTTCGGGAGCGTTTTCAACACCTCCCGAAGCGCTGACATGGGCTCCGACGTACTTCATAACTTATTGTTTATTTTTTCTTTTTCTTTTTTTGTGGCTGACAAGTATAGCAATATTCTGAATATTCCTTTAATTCATTCAGTACTTCTTCATGAAGTGTTTTTAGCTCATTCTTATTCCGTCCCAAATCGGTTTTATTTCCGGCATTTGCAATTCGCACATTTAATTCTGCCTGAATTTTATTAAAGATCGGTTCAAAAAAATCTGAACCCGAAAAAGGACCTTTTTCCTCGAACATCTTTTTTCTGAATTTCCTGGTGTATATCAACGGTTTGTCTGTGCTTAGTTGCAATAATTTAGCTCTTAACTTTCTAAATATAAAACCGACTTGGAAGATCGTGTATTTTTCCAAAGTAGCACAGAACTAAACAATTAAGTATAGCCGTTGTTGTAGTGTCGTTATTTTTTCAGGTCGATATTGGATTCACTTGGATTTGTCCTCCAATTGCTTTTAAGACTTTCATAATAGTCGCAAATTGAGGTTTTGCTCCATCAGATAATGCTTTGTACAAACTTGGTCTGCTTAACCCGGTTTCTTCCGCAATTTTTGTCATTCCGATTGCTTTTGCAATATGTCCAATCGCATTAATCATATCAGCCTCATTTCCTTTTTCCAAAACAGTATTGAGATACTCTGCTATCATCTCCTTGTTTTCCAGATAATCCGCTATTTCAAATTTTGAAGTTCCCATTTTTCTATTTGTTTAATTTTTCCCAAATTTCTTTTGCTTTCTTGATATCCTTTTGTTGAGTCGATTTGTCTCCACCAATCAGCAACAAAATAATTTTTCCGTCTTTTTCTTTGAAGTAAACACGATAACCTTTCGCATAATTAATTCGTAATTCTCGAATTCCATCGCCAACTGTTTTAAAGTCGCCAAAATGTTCATCAGTTTCCAATTTTTGAATCCTAAACAAAATTTTTGCTTTTGCTTTAAAGTCTTTCAACTTTTTCAGCCATTTGTCAAATTCAGTTGTTTTCTCAATAAAGAACATAAATAATGTATCTAAATGGATACAAAGTTACATATTTTTTTGAATAAATTTTCTTCGGATTAAGTTTTCAGTAGAGTGAGTTTTAATGCGCCACAACGTTATAAACCAACTTTCCAAAAATAAGCCAAAGTCAAATAATTACAAAAGAAACTCAATGGTTTATTCGTTTTTAAACGACTACAAAC
>JAOZOO010000304.1 GCA_029933225.1 Bacteroidales bacterium
AACAGCAACCGCTATTTGTTTGTGTTACGGTTATATTCATGTCTTCAATCTCCGTTAAGCGGCTGATAACATCGTTTAATTTATCAAGTATCTCGCTCATTTCGTCATCCGTTATGGTGTTGTCACTGCATGGCATAGAGAGGCCGTCAATGGTTAATTCATTCGCTTCTCGCCATGCTTGGGCGGCGAATTGACCGCGCTTTTGTTCGTCCCTTTCCCATGCCGTCCATTGCCCGAAATAGGTTAATGCACCCAGAAAGGCGGCAATGTACAGGGTGTCATCGGGTACAAAAACGCGCAAGCAACGGATGCCCGCTGGTTGCGCGTTTTCTGGGATTAAGTATCCGCTGTTCATTTTGCAATAATGCCATATCTCAACACATACGGTTTTGGCATATCGTTGTCCGCGTGGGCTATCTCTGCTTTCAAACCGACGTCAAACATAGCATTTACTTTTTCCTCTTCGCCGATAACAAACCGTTGGCGCAAATCTGGGACGTTAAATCGGTCAATGCCCGTTTGTTTTAGCGATGGGTGCAACACATCCCACAACTCAGGATAATCCCATTTTGGATAGTTACTCCCATCACAAAGCAAGACATTTTTTGGTAATTTGTCTACTGCAAATGACACGACTGAACCAAGCATACAACCCTCTATCATGTTGTCGTAAGCATCCATAAACGCCTGTACAACATCTTCGATTGGCATGTCGCCAAATTGATACCAGTTTGTTTCTTCAATCAACGCGCCAAAAGCACCGTTGAAATGAGGCCATAAAAAAGATGGCAACGCTATCCGCCTACAAATCAGCGGGGCGTTGCCATCTTCATCGGGAGTATGAAACGCTATCCCGTCCATCATCAATTAGTTGCGACGGCCGACAATCAAACCTTTGTAAACCGTTACGGGGTTGCCGTCTTCGGAAACCATCAGGGCCTGCATGGCGGCAACGATGGGGTCGGCCAAAGAGCCAGTCAGGTCGATGAGGTCGGTTCCACCTTGCGACATGACAATCAGGTCGGGGGCGGGGATGGTCAAGTGGTATTTCTTACCAGTGACATCATCCGAGTAAAACAGGCGTAAGCCAATTTCGCGCTGGGCGTAGGGGTTGAGTGGACGGTTGTCATCCACAACCTCGCGGAAAGCGGTCAACGTGCGAAAGGCAATGTTGCCAGTCGTTGCGGCGGCAACGGCTGCCTGTAATGCGGCAATGCGGGTATTTGTGAGAACCCATGTCGTTTCATCAACTGCCGCAATGGGAAAAGCAACGGATGATAATTCATCAGAATGGTCACGAATTGTAAAGCTAACTTTTGAAGCCATTTTCTTAATTCTCCTTCGTTTT
>JAOZOO010000057.1 GCA_029933225.1 Bacteroidales bacterium
GACTGAAGACTGTTGACTGAAGACTGAAGACTGCCGACTGAAGACTGACTCCACCGTAACCCCCCAATACTATTTTCGTAACATGAATTATTTGATTTTAATATTAGTTAACTTTGCCGATCAATATCGAATTTTAATCCTCAAACAATGAAAAAACTTTTTACCCTTTTTCTGGTAATCCTTTTTACCGGATTCATTAATCTGACAATTGCACAGATCAGTCATGGCGGCACACCTTACAGCACCATGTTTCAATTACCTGACACTTATCAGACCCTCTCGTTACAGCAACCTGATATGGAAAAGATCCATCAGGAAGACCAGATCGAAGAAAGTCTCGGCGGTCCCGGCCCGTGGCGGATGGGTGTTTCTGTTGAAGTAAACAAAAACATGAAAAATGCCGGCACATGGACTGAAATTGAAGGTGTCGGAAAAGTCTGGCGGCTGGCATTGGAAGTGAAAGGCGCACAAGCGCTCGGCGTTTACTACAACAATTTTTATATCCCCGAAGGCGGACAATTGTTTCTGTACAACAAAGACAAAAGACAGGTGATCGGCTCATTCACACACGACAATAATCCTCCTGAAAAACTTTTTGCCACACAGTTTATTGAAGGTGATAAAGTAACGCTCGAATATTTCCAGCCTGAAAACGTAAAAGAAGAAGCCCAAATAGATATTTCGGAACTGGCTTATGCTTACCGGTTTATTGATTATAGCTTCCGTGGCGAAGACGATGCCTGGTGGTGTATGATTGACGTGGCCTGCGAAGAGGGTGACGGTTGGGAGAACCAGATCGACGGCGTTGCGAGGATTTCCATTAAAATCGGTGGCAGTTACTACTGGTGTTCCGGCTCGCTCATCAACAACACCGAAAACGACCGCACACCATATTTTCTCACGGCTTCGCATTGCGGCGGAACGGCATCAGCCAGCGACCTGAACCAATGGATTTTTTATTTTAATTATCAGGCAGCTACCTGCGGCGGAAATGCACAGGGATACAACTCCAAAACCGGTTGTGCCTTTAAAGCTCACGATCCCGGAATGGCAGATCCTGACGTTCCTGGTTCCGACTTTTACCTCGTACGCATCAACGGTACTATTCCCGACGCTTACGGCGTTTTCTACAATGGCTGGAACCGTACAAACAGCAATGAAGATGCCCCCAACGGGGTGGGAATTCATCATCCGGCAGGTGACATCAAAAAGATAAGCACCTATTCCACACCTTTGCAGTCCTCTACTTTCTGGAACGGCCAGCCCACACACTGGAAACTCATCTGGGCCGAAACGGTAAACGGCAAGTCTATTATGCAGGGTGGTTCCTCAGGTTCTCCTGTCTTTGATGCTAACGGGCTGATCATGGGTGACCTGACCGGAGGATACACAAGTAATTCGTGCGAAAACCCCTCTCCGGCATATTATGGAAAAATGTGGTATTCCTGGGATCAGAATGGCAACACCAATTCTACTCAACTGGAACCCTGGCTCGATCCCAACGGAACGGGCATTGAAAAACTGCCCGGCATCTCCTGGCAGGTGATTCTGCCCGAAGCAGACTTTACCGCCGACACAACTGACATTACACAATCCGACACTATACATTTTACAGACCTTTCCGGCCCGGGAATTTATGAATGGCTCTGGGTTTTTGAAGGCGGGGATCCCGATACGGCATACATCAAAAATCCATCAGTGGTTTATGTGGACACCGGCTATTTTGATGTTTCACTGTATGTTGTCAATGGTGACGGTACCGACTCGCTCATCCAGCAGGATTATATCCACGTCAACCTCATGGAGCCACCTGTGGCTGATTTCTATGCTGACGACACAATCGTCACACCGTCGCAGAAAGTACGTTTTTATGACGCCTCCGCCGGAACAACAGATGCCTGGGCATGGAAATTCGAGGGTGCTTCGCCAGATACCTCCAACTCGCAAAACCCGCTGGTAAGATATTCTGACGAGGGCGTTTATACGGTAAAACTCGTCGCCTATAACCTGGGCGGGTCAGATACCATTATTAAAGAAAATTACATTACTGTAACGTCCGTATTGCCGGAAGCCGATTTTGAAGCCGATGACACACACATCATGGAAGGAGAATCTGTAAACTTTTCCGACCTTTCAACAGGAAACCCTGTTGCCTGGTACTGGAGTTTTGAGGGAGGTACTCCCGACACTTCCAATGTGCAAAACCCCGAAAATATTGTTTACAGCGAGGGTGGAGCTTACAGCGTAGCACTGACCGTTGACAACGGCATCGGCACAAGCACCAAAGTTATCGAAGATTATATTCTTGTTGACTTTGTGGGCATGGATGATCTGAAAGGACCCGGTGATTTCAGGATTTATCCCAATCCGGGAACGGGTATTTTTGTCATTCAGTTTGCCGGAACCGGTAACAACAATATCTCTCTAAAAGTAACCGATGCTTTCGGAAGAACCATCAGATCAGAACAAATCTCCCGTACCAAAGGACAATATATTCTTGATCTCAACGATAAAGAAAAAGGAATCTACTTTGTCAGCATCGGAAACGGTGACAAACAGATCATGAAAAAAGTTTCGTTGATCAAATAGCGGGAACCGGCTTGAAAAAACGTCTGACCATACTGGCTTTTCTTATCACGGGACTGATCATTGACGGTCTGGCTCAATTGCATGTGAAGGGTACGCCCGTTGCGGCAAAAGAAGATTTACCCGTTGAAGTATCTTATATCCGGCCGGTGAAAGAAGACACCAATAACAGGAATAACAACAACAAAGAATATCCGTTGTATGCAGGATATATTGCCGGTTTCTCAAACAGAGCCGAAAAACCGGGTACATGGTCTTTTTCAAAAAACGGAAATGCTGTCTGGCGTCTTGGCATCACGGTTAAAGAGGCTAAGGGCCTGAATGTTTATTTTGAAAATGTTAACCTGAAAAACGGTCAGCAACTGTTCATTTACGATCCTGGTTTAAAGACCGTTCTCGGCGCTTTCTCACAGATAAACAATGGCAACAGTCTGGCGACGGAACTGATTCCAGGCGACTCTCTGATCATTGAGCTGGACAGCCCGAAAAAAACTTCCATTTTGCCATTTACCATTTCTGATGTTGGGGTCTCGGTACTGAATACGGACAGGAACGAAAGAGGTTTTGGCGATGCGGGGTCATGTGAAGTGCTCGTTAATTGCCCTGAAGGCGACGACTGGAAAAACGAAAAGCGGGGTGTGGCAAAGATACTGGTCAGGGACGGAAGCTCCCTGTTCTGGTGTACGGGGTCGCTGGTAAACAATACAAAAGTTGACGGAATCCCTTATTTTCTTACAGCCAATCATTGCGGAGAGCATGCGAGCGAGCAAGACTATTCAAAATGGATTTTTTATTTTAATTATGAATCAACGGATTGCGAGTTTCCGGTAAATGAACCTTCGCATCAGTCACTTTCCGGCTCCAAATTAATTGCGAATGCCGGTCAGAGTACCAGCACTGGATCTGATTTCAAACTGGTATTGCTTAAAGATGACGTACCGAAAGATTATCTTCCGTTTTATAACGGATGGAACCGTTCGGGAGATGTGTCTGCCTCCGGTGTTACGATCCATCATCCTGAAGGTGACCTGAAAATGATCTCCACTTATGACATCCCCCTTGTTTCCACAGATTATAACAATCCCACCCCTGACCCGGAAGGCCATTACTGGCAAGTGAAATGGAAAAAGACCGAATCGGGATTCGGGGTAACAGAACCGGGTTCGTCAGGATGTCCTTTATTTGATCCCTCAGGATATATCATCGGGCAATTATCCGGCGGCAGGGCATCCTGCAGCAGCCCCGAACAACCGGACTATTATGGCAAATTCAGTGCAAGCTGGATGTCAAACGGTACGGACTCGATCAATCAGTTGCAACCCTGGCTTGACCCGATTAATTCCGGTGTAATGACCCTGCGGGGTGTTGATCCCGATTCTTCAGGCATCATGGCTAACTTTTCGGCTGATATCGTCGAGATATCCACAGGCGGACAGGTGCATTTTTACAACAATTCACACGGCAACATCACAAGCTCCCGGTGGTATTTTCCCGGCGGTGAGCCGTCAGGTTCAGAAATGACCGACCCGCTGCCGGTAACTTATCACAATGCCGGCGAATATGATGTAAAACTGGTCGTTCATTCAGCCAACAGCATCGACAGCCTCATCCGGAAGAATTACATCCGGGTACTGCCAAACATTACTCCAAATCCCTCTACCACAGGAAAGTTTAAGATCATTTTCGGAAGCCAGGTACCCGAAGATCTGGATATAAAAGTCACAGACATAAGCGGACGTAATGTCCGGTATTATGTTAGTCCGGTCACAAAAAGTTCGTTTGAGCTTAACCTCAGCACAATACCCTCGGGTGTTTATCTTGTTAAAATTATCACCAATGGAAATACACGGATACTGAAAGCCGTTGTTTCGAAGTGAAATTAACCAATTTCCCATTAACCGTTACAGGTTGCAGGAAAACCTAACACCTAACACATTAACTCCTGACTCATCCCGCAGTGCTGGGATTGAGTAAAACTTTAACATTTAATTAACAACAGGTTATACAATTCCTTTCTACTTTTGGGTCAATATAACTATCGAAAATTCAGCATGATCATCATTTAATTTGTGTGATGAATCCCGATAAACACATGCCCGCTATCTTTCAGAAGATAACTTTTGTTTGTTTTTTTCTGGTCTCCATATTTTTTGGAGTTTCAGAGGTTTGCCATGCACAAATTCAACTTTCTCATTTCAACGATTTTAAACATTATACCGAAGAAGACGGCCTGCCCTCAACAACCGTTTACGATATTGCGGAAGATAAGAACGGCTTTTTATGGATTGCCACCGGAAACGGGGTGAGCCGGTTCGACGGGAATTATTTCGCCAACTTTACCCACTATGATGCGGATTCCACCCGGCACAGAATCGGTTTTGCCGGAAGCATCCTGATTGACCAATCAGGGGAAAACATCTGGATTGGCACCGAACACGGGATTTTTCACAGCCGGGTGGACACGGTTCGTTTTCAAAAGATTGAACGGTTGATCCCTTCCATGAATTCTTCAACAGGAAGAACCCCTGCGCTTCTGTTGGACAATGACGAAGTATTATGGGCAGCTAAATTCAGGGGCGGATTGATGAGCTTTGATTTAAAAACCAAAAAGCACGATCACTATTCTTTCACGGGTGATGGTCTGAAAGATGTATTCAGCGTCAACCGCATCGGTTCCATTGCCGAAGACCCTGATGACAGCGATATTTTATGGCTGGGAA
Organism: Bacteroidales bacterium; assembly: GCA_029933225.1. GTDB lineage: Bacteria > Bacteroidota > Bacteroidia > Bacteroidales > F082 > JAADID01. Next base: position 5,307 of record JAOZOO010000057.1, read on the forward strand.
GTACCGGTGGCCTGATCCGTTTCAACAAATCCACGCGGGCTTATGACGTATTCGTTTATCAAAACAATCCGGAGTTAACGCAGAACCGGATTCGCTCCGTCTATGCGTCTGCCGAAGAAATTTTTCTGAGCAATTGGGGAGGCGGATTGGTTGTTTTTAACAAATTTTCCAAACAATTCAGGCAACCCCTCCAATATCAATATCCTCACGCTCACACATCAGTCTATGAATTTTATGAGCCAAACGATAACACTTTGTGGATCACGAGTAACGACGGTCTGATTGTTTACGACCTCCTGTCCAAAAAAGTTAAAAGGATAGCCGAGCACAATAAAGAAAAAGGATTGATGAGGGGTGTGTCGTTTATTGACTCAAGGGGAATCATTTGGTTTTGCGACGGGAAGGGGCTGTTTAAATACGATCCGCTGGGTGCGCAAAACAGGTTCATTGAACTGGAAGAAAGGAACGGGGTTCAAAATCCGATGCTGGTCAGGGAGATCATTGTGTCGGGAAGCTTTATTTATGTTTTGGGAGAAAACGGTTCCGGGCTGTACAAAGTGAATTCCGCTGACTATTCTTTCGAAGCTTACGAGCCGCCTACTTTTTACCTTCAAAAAAACAAGCAATACATCCTCCGTGATATGGTGGAGATGGAGGACGGGAATTTATTGATTGTTTCCCCTGACAAAATTGTAATCTTTAACACAAAAACACAGCAATTCAGGTTACCTGCGCTTCAGGTTCGGCATTCCCATCCGGTGATGCACAGTGTGGTAAGGGACAGAAACAACAATTACTGGATCGGGACAAAGTTCGGCGGATTGTTTTGCCTGAATTTTAAAAATAATACCCTTATCAATTACAAAGAGGAGTTCAACAAATTCCAGAAGGGAAATCATGAATGGATCACTACACTCTACCTGGATTCCAAAAATAAATTATGGATAGCCAAAGGTTCCACAACCGTTATGGATCTGAATGATTCAACGGTTCATTGTGTTAACCCGGAAGATGGTGTTCCTTTTTACCAGGATGTCGGCGGGTTTCTGGAAGACAGCAAGGGCAGGATATGGATGGCCGGATACGACCATGGCCTGGGTTTTACGGATTTTAATCATTTTGATCAGGGGGTAAAAACCGTGGCGGAAGGATATTTTTCGGGACTGTATGCTTATACCGACAGCACCTTTTGGACGATTGGCAACGGGTTGGGCACATTCAATATCAATACGATGACTTACCGGGAAATCAACCTTGGCTCAAACTACCGGAATTATAAAATAGATGGTCCGGTTCAACCTATCGGTAACGGAGAATTTGCCATGGGTTGCGAAAACGGGATTTTAATCTACAATCCTGATAAACAAATCGTAAACGGGGAAGTTCCCCGGCCCTACATCCGGAAAATTGTAAGCGGGGGGCAAACACTTTACGATGGGAACAACCTGACGGGCGGCGACTTTCGGTTTAAAACCGGAACGAAACATATCACAATGAAAATCAGTTCGCTGGGGTTTCATTTTGCCGATCAGATAACTTATCAGTACAAATTCGACGGTGAGTGGCAAACACTGGGGGCCGCGAAAGAGATCAACCTGTCGAATCTTTCTCCCGGCGACTATCAATTGAGCATCAAAGCTATTAATAATATGGGAGTCGGGAATGCGGCTCCGATGACCTACAACCTTTCCATTCCTGTTCCGTGGTGGAACACCTGGTGGGCGTACCTGCTTTACCTCGGGCTGGCCATTTTGTTTGCCGACCGCTTTTACCGTTTTCAGTTGGCCAAACGGCTGGCCATTGCCGAGAGTGAACGGCTGAAGGAAGTTGACCAACTGAAAAATAATTTATATGCGAACATCACCCACGAATTCCGGACGCCACTCACAGTGATACTGGGCATGGCGGATTCTGTGACTTCGGCTTTGAAAGAAGTAAAAGTGAAAAGAGCCGACCATGCCCTCGACATGATCAGGCGCAACGGAAGAAACCTGCTCCGGCTGGTCAACCAGATGCTGGACCTGTCCAAACTGGAAAGCGGTAAAATGAAACTGCAACTGATCCAGGCGGATGTGGTGCCTTTTGTGAAATACGTGGCGGAAAGTTTTCATTCGCTGGCAGGCGAAAAGCAGATCAACCTGGTGGTTTACGCCGAAATTGATGAACTGTGGATGGATGTGGACGTGAACAAACTGTCGGTCATCCTTTCCAACCTGCTCTCCAACGCCATTAAATTTACAGAGCCGGGCGGAAAGATCATTGTCCACCTGAACCAGATGATAAAAAATGGAAAACCGTTTTTCCTGATCAAGGTGAAGGACAACGGACAGGGCATCGCCGAAGAAGAGCTGCAGCAGGTTTTCAACCGCTTCTACCAGGTGGACACCTCCTCCTCGCGCCGGGGAGAGGGAACGGGAATAGGGCTCGCGCTGACCAAAGATTTTGTGGAGCTGATGAACGGCAGCATTTCCGTCAAAAGCACCCCCGGAAAAGGCAGTGAGTTCAGCGTTCTGCTTCCCGTCACCCATAACGCTGAACGGACGAAAGATGTTCAGCATCATCTGAACCTGATCGCGGAGGAAGTTGTGGAAAGCGAGGATTTGATGCAACCCTCCGGCAACGGTCAGTCCGGTTTACCCCTTGCCCTGATCATTGAGGACAATGCCGACGTGGCCCATTATATCAAAACCTGCCTGGAAGGCAAGTACCAGACCATCCATTCCACCAACGGGGAAACGGGCATTGAAGCGGCGTTTGAAAAAGTGCCGGATATTGTCATCTGCGATGTGATGATGCCGGTAAAGGACGGTTACGAGGTTTGCTCAACGCTGAAGTCCGACGAGCGCACCGACCATATCCCGGTGATCATGCTCACGGCCAAAGTAAGCACAAAAGACCGGCTTACCGGGCTCTCCCACGGTGCAGATGCTTACCTGACCAAACCTTTTGTAAAAGCCGAATTGCTCACCCGACTTGACCAATTGGTTTTGTTGCGCAGGAAGTTGCGGGAGAAATTCGACAAAGACAGTTTAAACCATTTCATGAAAATTAAGCCGGAAGATCCCGAATCGAAATTCATTCAGAAAATCATCCGGATCATCCACGAAGAAATCAGCAACCACTCTTTCGGTTCATCAGCGCACCTTTCCCGGAAAATGAATTTAAGCGAATCGCAGATCTACCGGAAGCTGAAAGCCATCACCGGGAAATCCACGGCGGTGTTCATCAGATCAGTCCGGCTCCAAAAAGCCAAAGAAATGATCCAGACCACCGACAAAACCATTTCCGAGATTGCTTACGAGGTCGGCTTTAACGATCCTTCCTGGTTCAGCCGTGCTTTTAAAGAGGAATTCGGTTTTGCACCGAGTGAAATAGCCAAGTCATAGACAATAAGCTTGTTACCCAACCTTTTTTCGTTAAAATGCAATAATAAGTCAAGCTTTTTTTTCTTTTTCCTGAATATTGACAGCTATTGGTAAAATAGTGAACGCCCATCCATTTCCTTTCTTTCAAATTTGCCGTCTCATTAAGAATAAATTTTACAAAAGTGAATGACTGATAACGGCAGGTAAACAATGACTCTATGCGAATCTCAATCTCCCAGATAGAAAATCAATATTACAAAGCAAATCTCTTCGAAGACATTTGTTCACGTCTCGAACAGCAGGGCATTGACCTGGCGAGGGTCGGCAGGCATGATCTTTCGGGGGTGGATGAACTCCATGTGCGGGGGGCGGAGGTTTCCAACGAGCTGGTCAACGAGATCTACCTGAAAGATGCCAGGGTGCTGGATGTGGGTTGCGGGCTTGGCGGCCCGGCCCGGATGCTTGCAGACCGGTTTAACTGCCGGGTGACAGGCATTGACCTGTGTGAAGAATACGTCAGAACAGCACGGCAACTGTCTGAACTCGTGGGGCTTTCAGAACAAACAATCTTTGTGCACGGTGACGCGCTGGAGATGCCCTTTGCCGACGGCTCATTCGACATTGTCTGGACACAACATGTGCAGATGAACATCAGGGACAAAGCCGCGTTCTATTCGGAAATAAAAAGAGTGCTGACCGATGAAGGGGCGCTTGTTTATTACGACATATTCAAAAAAAACGGGGGAAATGTTCAGTTTCCGGTTCCGTGGGCCGATACGTCTGCGGTCAGTTTTCTGGAAACGGTGCGCTTTGTTGACGCCCTGCTCAATGAGCTGGGGTTTGTCAAATCTCAAACCAGCGATCAGACGCTGAAAGCCGGACAGTTCCTCGCCGGACTGCTTGAAAAAATAAAAAACAACGGCTTACCGGTCCTGGGGCTGGATGTGTTGATGGGCAGATCGACAAAGAAAAAACTCATCAACGTCCTCAAAGCCATTGAAGAAAACAGGATCGTGCTGCAAAGCGGAATTTACCGGAAAAAGTACGGATGAATATCAACCCTTAACAAAATATAAAATGAAAACGATAGCCACTTTACTTTTAGCGCTTGTCCTGGCTTTAAGCTTCGTTGCTTCGGCACAGGTGGCCATTAACACGGACGGCAGCAGCGCGGATAACTCGGCCATGCTGGATGTGAAAAGCACCAGTAAAGGACTGCTTGTACCACGGATGACCCAAACGCAACGCAATGCCGTCGCTTCGCCGGCAAACGGTTTGTTGATCTATCAGACAGGCAGCTCGCCTGGATTTTATTTTTATGACGGAACCGGCTGGATACGCTTGTCGGATACAGCCACCGCAGTGGACAGTATCAACGACCTTGCCGACGCCGGCTCCGACAATTCATCACTCTTTTTAGGGCTGGATGCCGGCACTTCCGACGACGGCACGGACAACAAAAACACCGGCATCGGCATTGGCGCTTTAAAGGCAAATACCAGCGGCAATTACAACACAGCCAACGGATACTATGCGCTTTATTCCAACACCACCGGCTATTCCAATGTAGCTGTTGGCGTAAGAAGTTTATTCAAAAATACCGACCGCAGCCACCTGGTGGCCATTGGCGATTCGGCATTGTTTAAGAACGGAACAGGCGCAACCTACAGTTATCATGCTACCGGCAATGTGGCAATCGGTTCCAGGGCATTATATAACAACACCACCGGGTATTACAATACGGCAACCGGTTTTCATGCGCTTTATGCAAATACCAGCGGGTATTACAATACAGCAAACGGCTTCCTTTCGATGAATGCCAACACTACAGGAAAATCCAATACTGCAAGCGGTTACCGGGCGCTTTATTACAACACCACAGGTAGCGATAATACGGCATTTGGTTATGCGGCACTTTATTCCAACACCACCGGGTATTTCAATACAGCCAACGGTTACGCTGCGCTTTTTTTTAATTCTGCAGGTTATTCCAATGTAGCTGTTGGCGTAAGAAGTTTATTCAAAAATACCGACCGCAGCAATCTGGTGGCCATTGGCGATTCGGCTTTGTATAACAACGGAACAGGTGTGATCAACAGTTTTGATGCCACAAGGAATGTGGCAATTGGTTCCAAAGCATTGTATAGCAACACTAAAGGTAGTTCCAATACCGCAACCGGTTTCCAGGCGCTTTATGCCAATACAACCGGGGGTTACAATACATCCAACGGTGACAAATCGCTTTACTCAAATACAACCGGTTATTACAATACGGCAAATGGTTATTCTGCACTTTTTTATAACACTACCGGTTTTGCCAATACGGCAATTGGTTTTCGTGCGCTCCTTAATAACACCACCGGTGAGTATAATACTGCAAATGGGGCTAATGCACTTTTGAATAATACTACCGGCATTTACAATACGGCAAACGGTTCAAGTGCACTTTATTCCAATACCACCGGTAAATCCAATACGGCAACCGGGGTATCAGCGCTTTTTTCCAATACCACCGGTAAATCCAATACGGCAACCGGGGTATCAGCACTTTACTCCAATACTTCCGGTAACTACAATACGGCAAATGGGTTATTTGCGCTTTATTTCAATACTACCGGCGCTGAAAATACAGCAAACGGTTACCAGGCACTTTATTCCAATACAACCGGTACAAAAAATTCAGCCAACGGTTATCAGGCGCTTTATTCCAATACAACCGGTACAAAAAATACGGCCAATGGTTATCAGGCGCTTTATTCTAGTACCACCGGTAATGGAAATACGGCAAAGGGTTACCAGGCACTTTATTCCAATACTACCGGTTATGCCAATACGGCAACCGGTTATAAAGCACTTTTTTTCAATACATCCGGGTATTACAATACGGCAGTCGGTATGTATGCGCTTTATTCCAATACTACCAGTACTTTCAATTCAGCAATCGGTATGTTTGCGCTTTATTTCAATACTACTGGAATTAAAAATACGGCAAATGGTTATGCTGCACTTAGTTCCAACACCACCGGTAATTCCAATACGGCAACGGGTTATGAGTCGCTTTATTCAAATACTATCGGTAAGTACAATACGGCCAATGGTTATCAGGCACTTTATTCCAATGTTTCAAAAAGTTACAATACGGCTTTGGGCTATTATAGTTTTTACAACGGTACCAATTCTCTCAACTCAACTGCTCTGGGGTATAATGCTTCCATTAACGCTTCCAATCAGGTGCGTATCGGTAACAGCAGCGTTAGTAGTATCGGTGGCTATGCCGCATGGAGCAACCTTTCGGACGGCCGCTTTAAAACAGCCGTACAGGAGAATGTGCCGGGTATGGCGCTCATTGGCAAACTGCGCCCTGTTACCTATCAACTGGATATGGATGCCCTGGCAGGATGGCAGCACACGCCCGACAGCATTCGTATTCCCGATTCTGAACATGCCAAAGCCGCCGAGGTGCAAATCGGTTTCATCGCCCAGGAAGTGGAACAGGCCGCCGCGGAACTGAACTTTGACTTTCACGCCGTGGACAAACCCAAAAACGAAAATGACAGCTACGGCCTGCGCTATGCCGAGTTTGTGCCGGTGCTGGTGAAAGCCCTGCAGGAAGTCAATGCCGAAAACCAGGCCCTGAAAAATGAACTGGCTGATCAAAAGCAAAATATTCAGGATATGATGCAAAGAATCAAAAAGCTGGAGGAATTGGGCGTTGCAAATAATGAAACATCCAAACCATAGATAATGTGTATGTTAGACGCGAATTCTTCCCCATTATGCAAGAATAATTCAAGCTTTTTCTGCTGTTTCCAAAATACTGCATGTTATTGATGAAATAGTGAACGACGATCAATTTGTTTCACTGCAACTTTGTATCAAAATTAATCCACGCTTCCCGACACAAAAAGCCGGAAGCCAATTTATTAACTTAAAAATTTAAAACAATGAAAACAAAATCCACACTGATCCTGATCGTGCTTGTCGGCCTCTTTTTTACCGGCTGTAAAAAAGAAGAAGTAAAGGACACCAGCACAAACCCGCCCAAAGTTGACCTGATCAACGAAGAATTCCCCGATGCAAAACAAGAGGTTTTGGAAACCTTTCAGGGGATTGCACAAAGCATCATTGACCACGATATTGACAAACTGATATCGTATCACGCCTATGGCCCCAAGTTTACCGAATTTAAAGACGGAGCTCCGCGAAACGGAGGCGCTGACAATGAAGCTTACGAACGCAGTTTGTTCGGGTCGGTTACCGAAGTGGTAAAATTCGGTGCAGATGATCTGCAAATCGCCGTTTACGGTGATGTGGCCAACGTTACTTTTCATTCCGATTTTCAGCTCAAATTCGGGGAAGACCTTGTTGTGGTAAACAACCAGATCACCTTGTTGTTCGTCAAAACCGACCAGGGCTGGAAACTGGTGCATGAACACCATTCGCCTTTGAACCCGCCGGAGAAAAGTTAAGCTGCTATATCAATTTTAGGGGCTGTCTAAAAAGTCCTTTGTGTCTCTCCGTGTCTTCTTTGAGCATCTCTGTGACACAAACATAAAAAGCTATTACACAAAGGTTCACGAAGAAGTCACAAAGAACCACAAAGATTTTGTTCTATTAAGTTAGTTGAAAAATTGACTTTTTAGACAGCCCCGTTTTATTTCATACACTAATACATTGAAAATGAAAAAAATATCATTAATAGTTGCTGTTATCCTGGGCTCTTTAATTTCCAGTGCTCAGTCTTTTAACATGAGACTTGACCACAATACAATTTTAGTCAGAGATATAGAGAAAAGCAGGGAGTTTTACAAAAATATAATGCACTTCAAGGAAAAGGAGACTCCCTGGGGAGACGAACTGCCACGTCCGGTACTTTTCTTTGATATTGGCAACAACCAGGAACTTCATGTTACAGAGGATAAAAAAGAGAGCATCAAACTGAATAAGATTCTCCACATGGCCTTTACGGTTAAAGATTTTGACGGTTATCTGAAGTTTTTAAATGAAAAAGGTATTAGATATGGGGATTGGTCGGGTAAAAACGGGAAGTTCCAAACAAGAATTGATGGGGTAAGACAGATTTATTTTCAGGATCCTGACGGGTACTGGATTGAAATCAACGACAATTCTAACGATTAAAAATTTTAGAGTAAATCTTAAAAAGCAATCGAAATGAAAGTAACAAAAGAATTAATAATCATTGTATTATTTGCCTTTTTAGTGAGCCAATCGGCTTTTAGCAGTAACAGACTGACGAAAAACTCAAAATCTGACGCTTCAGGAACTGAATTGTACAAAGACATTGCGTTTACCTCACAAAATGCCACACTCCGGGGACGGTTGTATGTACCGGAGAACCATCCGGATAAAAACCCGGTTGTGATCATGGCCCACGGATTCACTACCACCATCAACGGGATGACGGCCGATAAATATGCCGGGCGGTTCAGGGAAGCCGGCTTTGCCGTGTTGCTGTACGATCACCGGAACCTGGGCATCAGCGACGGCGAGCCACGCCGGGATGTGAATTTCTGGGTGCAATGCAGAGGGTACGTGGATTGTATTGACTTTGCCGAAACCCGTCCCGAAATTGACCCTGAAAGAATCGCCGTCTGGGGCGCCAGCATGAGTGCAAAGGAGGCGTTTCTTGTGGGAGCCACCGATGAACGAGTAAAAGCTATTGTCACAATGATTCCTGCTTTTGGAGAAACACTTCCCGTTGAAGACAAGGACGGCAAGCTTTATAAATTTGCAAAAGAAACCGTAATGCGTGACGACATTATGGCCATGTCGCACACGGTTTTTGAGCGCATGCCCATTGTTTCATCCGACCAGTTGGGAACCCCGTCGGTACTTACCGAAATTACCGCCTACCGTTGGTTCATTGAATATGGCGGGCGTTTCGGCACAAACTGGGACAATGTGGTTTCGTATTCGGATGTGGAGCGACCGGAGCTTTATCATACCGGACAATTTGCCCATCGCTTAAAAGCCCCGATACTCATGATCGTGGCCGTCAACGACGAAATGGAAGGCGCAAACCCGGAAGTTACACTGGCGATATATAATAAAGTTACGCAACCGAAAGAGTGGGTGGATATTGATGGCGGGCACTTCGGCCTGTTGCATTACCCCAGTGCTTTGTTTGACAAATCAAGTAATGCGCAGATTGCTTTTCTGAATAAGTATCTGAAGTGATGTGTGCTTTTTGTGATAAATATTAAAATGATAACAATAAAATAAATGTGGAGACCAGAAACCACTTAAAAAACGGGGCGACACCGAAAAGCCTTATGAGTAGGAAATCTAAAAATACTAAAATGGGACATCTGAACCGGAATCAACTTCTTTTTCTCAAAAAAAGCAAAAGCTTAAAAACAAAGTTTAAAGCGATGCAAGCTGTTAATTTCAAAAGCAGCAACATTAAGCAAGTCCTGAACGAAAGTGAAAAGACAAGTATTAGTGACCTTAAGCTAACTTCTCATGCTATTCTGTTAAGAAGTGGAATAGGTGACTTTGAAGAAGCTTTTAATTTGACTTTATGGTCAGTAAAAGCAAAACCTAATTCACGAAGAGTCGTCGTAAACAGTTTCATCAAAAGTAAACAGTCCTCTTTTCTCGTACATCAAATGGCGAGACTGAAAAGAGCAGATGCGGCTACCATTATGAAAGACTACTTCAGAGAAGGCGGAGATATGAAAGATGTTGCTGAATGGCTTCGTACGGCAGGCAGTGTTTTGAAAACCGGAATCGTTCCGGATGACACAGATGGTGCCTGGGATTGGGTAAAAAAGAAGGGAGGAGCTATTAAAGATGCCGTGGTTGGAGCGATCAATACAGTAGCGGACGCCGTTAAAGCGGCCGGTAAAAATTTAGCAAATGCCATATCCGAAGTAGTTAAATGGTCGCAAAGCAAAATAAATGATTTTGTTGAAGCAATTATAACTGCCGGTCATAGCGTCGGCACGATCCTTTCCAAAGCCATGAAAATAGGAACATCAGCGCTGAATAAATTTATTCGCGCAATTATTGAAGCCGGCAGGACAGGCCGGGAAGTGCTTAACTGGGCTGTAAAACAATCGATCAGTATTTTAAAATTAGCATTAAAAGTGCTTGGTTTTATATACGGTTCATTTACCTCACTTCTGATAGAGATTGCAAAAATGCCCTTAATAAGATTATCTCCAATTGTCAAAGCACTTTTTGCCTTAGGAAAAAAGGTGAAGGATTTTATCATACGGCTTGACCGTCTTGCATATAATATTGCTAAAAACATTATTATAGTGATAAGAAAAATTGGGAAATCCGTTAAAGAAATAGTTCTTGCCCTTTTAAACAAGTCAAGATATATTGCCCGCATTGTTTTGGACGCGCTTATCTCTTTGAATATCAGTATTGCAAGTATGCTTAAGATAGCGATTAACTGGCATGTTTCCCGACTTGCGCTTTTAATAGGTGCGTTAAAAGACCTGCAAATTTCTTTAAGTCTGATTTTGGCCGCAATCACAAAATTTGTAAGAGCGCAGGCAATAATACTGATGAAAGCACTGCGCATAATATGGAAGCAGGTTAAGACAATCCTGCAATTCATTGCTCAAAAAACGGAAAATACCATCAAAACACTTTTAGTTGCTTTATTGGGGACAGGCATTCATATCAGGAATGTATTAAAGTCTGTTCTGTCAGAATTACGTGCGGCATTTAGGGAAGGGCTGATCAAGGGTTTAACCCAAATAGGTTATTCTGCTCTAAAACTAATGAAAGAAGTAGTAAAAATCAGTGCTTCCGCAGCAGCAGTTTTGTTCGCCATTCTTATGGATATTTTAGGAACCCACAGAGGACTTAATGCTGAAGAACGGGCAGAAGCAGCAAAAATATTTGGTAATTCCATTAACCTGAACATGGTCAAACTCACCGATGCAAGTTTCGCCGCAGACTTCATTATGTGGATGAATAAAAATCGTCCGTTCACGACGATGTATGTAATCAATTATAAATCCGGCACAACCCTTAAGATGCATACCTTGATTCATGAACTCACACATATCTGGCAGGCAGTAAATTCTGGCGGAGTTTATATGCTTGAGGCGCTTCATTCACAATTCTTTGGGAAAGCATATAATTTGACCAATAATGATTTAAGAAATGCAAATGGAAAAATTGAGAATCTGGAAAGGGAGCAACAAGCAGTACTGGTTGAAGAATACTGGAAAGCGGAATTCGATAATCAGCCAATAGGTTTATCGCTTGATCTCATCCGGCCTCTCGCGAAACAGGTCTTTCGTGTAAAAGGCAGATTTGTACCTATTCAAACAATGGGGCTTAATATTTCCGGAAGTTTCTTTAACCCGGCCGTAATTACCGGGTCCTGAAAAACATGCATTTAACACGGGCACTTGTAATTTCTAACAATTGGTTGGACAAAGCAGTCAATCATTTAGCAGGGCTGAAGAATATTCAGCCCTGCTTTCAGATTATTCCGATACCAGATTACGAATCACTGACTAAAAATCGCTTCTCGAAATTGGTTACCAGGGCACTTAAGAATTGCAGTGCACAGAGTGCCATCGTGATTCTTCCGACAAGCTATGCGCTCGGAACTTGCGTTAAATACTGGCCGGACATATTTATACATACTCAATCAGGAATCCTGATCACTTCAGTCGTTTTCTCAGATGAATGGACCGATTGCCGGCCAATGATTGATTCTTTCTTAAGAACAAGCGTTCCGGGTACCGGGAAATACAATGCTACCTGCCAATACCAGCCTCCTTACACTGATGTACTAAACCAATGGGTTGAAGCAGGTGCGGAAAATTTTCACCCGGGTGATTATTTTAAAAACGAATTTTTAAACGAACTAAGTAAAATGCAAGGACATTGGTTATACTGGGGGCATGCAGACAGTGAAAAACTTCGCGGATACCACCACCTCTTTTCTGACGACATTTTAGACCATAAACCCGAATCACCTTTACAGTCAACTTTGTGGTTCAGTTGCGCTACTTTGGATAAAAATAAAGAACATAACATAGCATTAGAGTGGTTCTTAAGTGGTGCAACCCAATGCCTTATGGCCAGTTTAGAGGCAATCAAAACGAAAGACAATCAATTACTTGGTTCGGCCTGGCTTGAGATATGCCAACATCAGGAAGTATCAAATATTGCTGATATTATTTATCATTTATTAATGCAAGATGAACAAACTTTTGGTCCAATACTGGAAAACTATCGTTTAATGGGTTCGCCATGGGTAGATTTTGTTTAATCAGTATTTGCATCTGGCAAGCCAACATATTTAGAATCATTTCAAACTTTAACATTTGATTAACAACCTGCAATACAAATCCTATCTATTATTGCCACCGGATAATTATCAAAAATACAGTATGGTCATTATTAATTTCTGTCTATCCTTTTCATTGGATCTCCGGCCCTGAAAACACACCGCATTATCCATTGAAAACAGATAACGGAACTATTCATCCGGCGAAATAAATCCTGATACATCCTGGTTCAGACAGTTGAACAAAAGTTCCTGATATCCGGAATATATTGATGAATATTTGTGCTTTTGTTCCGCATATAAAAACAAGTTGACAGCAAGCTATAAAAATCAAAATACGACTAACAAAATAGAAAACCTACCTCGCAAATAGCACGTCCCGAAAATGATAAGAGCTATTATTTGTCAACGCAAAAAATAATTGTTTAAGGTAATAAGCTGACATGGTGTTTAAAAACCGATTGAATAAAGAAGTTTCTGACAAGCTCAACATGTTAAATTTTCAAAAAATCTTGCGTACAATAAAAATATCTCATTTCTTTGCAGACTGAAATACATAAATGGTCTGTTAGTATTATAATTTTATAT
>JAOZOO010000305.1 GCA_029933225.1 Bacteroidales bacterium
AAAAAGAAAAAGCCCTGACAAAATCGTCAGGGCTTTTGATGTACACCGTACGGGAACAAAGCCGGTAAATAACGGCAATTAAAAGCAATGAAAAACAGGTATTTACAAAGGCAAAGATAAAAACAATTTCCGTTACTTTCCGTTACTATTGCTTTTTTCGTTACTATTTCGTTACTTTTTTTCATACCTTTGTATGGTAACAAAATGATTGATAAAAATGGCTGTAAATTTGAAGTGGAGAGCCCTCAAAAACGGGGGTAAAAGTGCCTACCTGGATATAAACCACAACGGAAATAGAAGTTATGAGTTTCTCAATATCCGATTACTCAAAAATGATGCTGAGAGAAAAGAAAAAAAGCGGTTGGCTGAGGCTATACGGGCGAAACGTGAACTTGAAATAACCACCGGTGAATATAATTTCACCCCCACACACAAAAAAAAGGTTGATTTTATTAAATACTTTGAGAATTTTCTCAGCCGGTACAATAGGCCTGATGTGAGAAAAGTAAAATATTCCCTCCAAAAATTCCGGGATTTCATTGGCCGGGATGCTATCCAATTTCAGGAAATTACCCCTTTGTTATGTGAACAGTTTATGGATTACCTGAAAAATGGTAGTGGGTTATCCGGTGCCACCCCAGGGGATTACTGGAAAAAGTTTAAAAAGGTATTGAAACAAGCGGTAAAAGAGGGGGTAATATTAAGAAACCCGGCTGATGGGTTAACCTTTAAAAGCAACGGGAACCAGGATACACAATTAAAGAAAAATGTTTTAACGGCTGATGAATTACAGGCCATTGCCGGTGCATATTGCGGAAATGCTGAGGTTAAAAGAGCGTTTTTATTTGCTTGTTATACTGGGTTGGGAATGGCTGAAATAAGGAAATTAACCTGGGAGCGTATCAATAACGGTAAAATAAAGATATTCCGGGAGAAAAGCGGGGAGCAAATATTAAACGATCTGCACCCGGTTGCTGTTAAGTTACTGGGAGAGGCCGGAAACCCTGATGAGGCTGTTTTTTCCCTCCCCTCAGATGTATCAATAAGCAAAGATTTAAAGAACTGGGTTAAACGTGCCGGGATTGAGAAAAACATTTCATTCTATTGCGGGAGGCATACATTTGCAACCCAATTACTGATGAATGGGGCAAACCTCAAAACGGTTGCTGATTGCCTGGGGCACGCAAACACAAAGCACACTATCAAATACCTCAACTATGTGGATGCTTTGAAAAGCGAGGCCATTAGTAATTTACCGGGAATTGAGTTATAAATAAAAATGGCCGGAACCGGGAAACCCTGGAAACGGCCATTGTAACAAAATGATTTATGGCAAAGATA
>JAOZOO010000306.1 GCA_029933225.1 Bacteroidales bacterium
GTCACGAATTGTAAAGCTAACTTTTGAAGCCATTTTCTTAATTCTCCTTCGTTTTTGCCGTTTGTTTTAACAAACGGGCAAGTGTAAATGATGTGTCAAGTGTTAAAATCTTGCAAGTATTGAACATGTGTTCATAATATACTATTATTTACAAATAAACAACTTTTTAATTCAGGGAGAGCGAATGGGCGACAAATTAAGTGAACACGTTGAGGCATTAAGGCACGAATTAGACGTGTTGATAGGTGCATTTGTCACCGACCATTCGGCGGCTATGGATTCGTTAATGATTAAGCTGAACGGGATAAGACGAGAAATTGACGCGCTAGATGCGTTTGTGATCCAGCGTGGGGACAAACGCTGTCAAGCGATGCTACGCAAGAAAATGAGCCTGTACATGAATAAACCAGAAACAAAAACGCTAGTCCGCGACATGGGGATTAGCGATTTTGATATTGATAACAGTTCGTTATCTAACCTTCATAGCGAACTGATTGGGTATTGTGAACGGCGGGAAATTTTGCCAGACCTTGTGTCTGCATTGAAAAGCAACCGGCCGCGCGTTCTATGGCCTGATTGTTAGATGCTCGTCAAGAATAGCTATTTTTTCTCTAAGTCTTGTACCCGCTTCTCTAATTTTTTTTGATATTCTTCGCGGAGTTTCAGTCTCTTTGCTAACGCCCCTACGAAAAACATAGCTCCAATCCAAAACATACATTTTCCCATTAGTGCCATCAGTTCATATTCCATCGTGTTTTTCTCCTAATAAGTTGTAAGTAAATTCAATTATAAAATATATCATTTTCAGAAAATAAATAGCCATTCTCCAGTTAGAATATAATGCCACGCATACATTATCGCAAACGAAACAACTGACAAGGCCGCTCCCATCGGCAAGTATAAATAGGCGTGTTCATTTAGGAATTCTTCCATTGTAGCTTGCTTTGGGCGTGGCTTTGGGCGTGGCTCTGGGCGTGGCTTTGGGCGTGGCTTTGGGCGTGACTTTGGGCGTGGCTCTGGGCGTGGCTTTGGGCGTGACTTTGGGCGTGGCTCTGGGCGTGGCTTTGGGCGTGACTTTGGGCGTGGCTTTGCTTTTTGGCGTTGACCTTTTGGCACATGACGGCGAATTGATTCATAAGTCATGCCGTGCTTTTTCAGTAATTTATCTAATAATAATTGTGCATTTATTCGCTCATATTTCGTACCGCGCTCTGCCATTACTGCCAACGCGACCAGCCGCTTTAATAGTTTGTTGCTCACTTCTATACCCCCCTCCCCCGACTTGCGGGGGGGGTGCATTCATTTTAATTACTCGACTGATAATGAAAACAAATTAAATTA
>JAOZOO010000307.1 GCA_029933225.1 Bacteroidales bacterium
CCGTGATGATGAAGTACTATGACACGGTACCGGTAATTGATGATAATAATTTCCTGGTTCTCAAGACCTACGAAAAGCCGCATAAATCCGACCAGCACCCGGACGGGAAGGTGGACGCCGGCAAGCCCAAAAAGTAGAGCTGAATGTATAATTCAGTGTTTGGAAAGTCCGTTCCCAGGCCCCGGCCCGGGAACGGAACACAGTAAAGCTTCTAGCTGTTGACCGGCACCTACCATGTCTCTTACGTGTCCGCTGTTTTCTTACCGCTGCTGTCAAAACTTCAGAATATTCCCCACCACCAATTGTTGATTTTCAATCCCCCCGTGTAAATCTCCCCGAGCCGTCCGACCATTACAAAATGAAAAAAAATTCCATAATGGAAATTGCTTTCGTGTTTATCATGCTGATTTTATGTTAAAAATGATCGAAAAGGAAAACCATTTCCATTGTTGCATAAAGCATCGTTTTTAGAAACGAGTAACATGTTGTAATTAAAGAAGATTTTTAAGGCAAGTGCCGGTACAGGAAAATACGGCCGGCGCTGTTTTACGGAAAAGATAATGTTAGGGTCATATGTTGTAAAATTAATTTTTAACTTACTGAAATAATAATACAAAAAATATGAATCGTTTTTTGGCTTGTAATTTGCTTATCACAAGTATGAAAAATTTTTTTATGCTAATAATCACACACAGAGTGCTTTGATTTCAGTAACATATTTATGGAGGAGAGATCCTGCGTCATATTTTCCAGCTTGACATTACATTAGTAAACGAATAATTATGTATCTCGTGATATTGTAAGGGGAGAGGACAATGTCAAATCTGCATTGGCAAGCCATAATCCGGGAAAGATCATCCTGCTTCACAGAGGAAAACAGCCCAATCTGACAGGATTACCTGTTTACAGAACAGGTGCGCCTAATTCCCGGCACCACGACGCCCCATGGGGGCCTATCCCGTCTTTATAAGAAAAGCCAGCCATGTCAGGTGCTTAAAGTGCCGCTACCAAACATGCGTTGAGTCCCGCTTTTCTGACAGTTGCGGTCTTGCCGTTTTCAGATACCCCATTTCCATCCCCTCCGGCTGAATTGCCCTGTGCAATTTACAACCACCCTTCCACCAGATTTCCCTTTGTCCGGTCTCCGCGCCGGCGGGGGATACCATTTTTCCTTAACAAGGAGGAGTTTTTATGTTCATTAACAATTTGCGAACATGGGTACTGATGACCCTGACGCTGGGACTGACGCTCGCGGCCCTTGGGACCGCTATAGCGCAACCCCCGGCGCAGAATCAGTATGCCCTGCGTTCCCGTGATGGTCAGATCATACATCAGC
>JAOZOO010000308.1 GCA_029933225.1 Bacteroidales bacterium
CAAGGATTGAAGATTGAAGATTGAAGATTGAAGAAGTGGGGATATTCGTAAATCGCAAATCGTTGATCCTTGTTCGGATATCATTCTGTTCCTGACGGGACGTGGATTTTTTTTGTTGTACCATTATTACAGCCACTGAAGTGGCTGCCTACTGTCTTTCAGTCCCTAACGGGACAAAAGAATATCGAATATCGAACAAGGATTGAAGATGGAAGATTGAAGAAGTGGGGATATTCGTAAATCGTAAATCGTTGATCCTTGTTCGGATATCATTCTGTTCCTACCGGGACGAATTTGGTCAACGGCATATAACGTCCCCGCTTTGCCATACGTAGCTTTGCGGAGTATGGGAGGGAACAGAATGGTAATAGGCTGGCCGTTTATTGTTTGTTGACCAAATCATTTCGACAACGTGATTTCGTCCCGGGACAATATATTTTTGTATTTTTGTATAAATAATATGATCTAATGGCAACAATTATACTATCGTCCGAATCACAAAAAGATCTGAACCTGATCCTGCAGTTGGCAAAGAAATTGGGTATCTCCACGAAAAAACTGTCCAAGGACGAGATCGAGGATATCGCACTATCCATAGCGATCCGGAAAGGCAGGACGGGCGAATATGTTGACACGGATACCTTCCTTAAAAAATTGGACGATGCAGGTTAGGATCGACAGATCGTTCGAAAAAGATATCAAAAAAATAAAGGAAAAAACCACCCTGAAAAAAGTTGCATCCGTGATCCGTCAGGCCCGGAATGCAAATGATCTCTCGGAGATCAGGAACCTGAAAAAACTTTCCACTTCCGGCAATGAATACCGTATCCGCATAGGCAACTACAGGATAGGTATCGTTATCTCCGGTGAAAGTGTGGAATTTATCCGCTGCCTTCACAGAAAAGATATCTATAGATATTTTCCAAAATAATTTTCCCATAACCCATACTCTCTTTCAGTCCCTACCGGGACGAATTTGGTCAACGGCATATAACGTCCCCGCTTCGCCATACGTAGCCTTGACCACCGTAGCCGAAGGCGAAGGTGGTAGGCGGAGTATGGGAGGGGATAAAATCACAATCCCGGCAGGCCGGGATCCATTCGACCTGCTGCTCGTGCTTCGGCATTCGCCTCTCACGATCAGGGTCTCATGGATAGGCAGGCAAGGACAATGATAAAATGATTGAATGAATAAATGATAGAAACGAATCAACGCCCCGCATTGCCATACGTAGCTTTGCGGAGTATGGGAGGGGCAGAATCGTAATAGGCAGGCAGGGACAATGATAAAATGATTGAATGATTAAATGATAGAAACGAATCAACGC
>JAOZOO010000309.1 GCA_029933225.1 Bacteroidales bacterium
AAACTAATGATGAACAAAATAATTAAACTCATAGTAACAGGACTATTCATTTTCTTTCTCCCGATTGGCATCATGGCACAGGACCCGCCACCACCACCGGATTCGGGTCATGGCCAAAACGGCGATCAGGATGCTGGCGGTGGGGCACCTATTGGCAGTAGTTTACTTTTACTGCTTGGGATGGGGGCTGCCTACGGTGGAAAAAAGGTTTACGATATGAAGAAAGCCGAAGCACCGGAATAACTTTTACGGTTATATCCGCAGGTAACCAAAAAAGCCGCCTCTTAATTGAGACGGCTTTTTTTATAATAGCGTTAACGCAAAAACTATTTCAGCGTAAATGTCGTATGCCCGATGTTGTTATCTCCCACAAAAAGATCGGCATGATAAACACCCGGCTGCAGTTCCTGTGTGCCGCGGATGTTGTATTTCAGGCATAAGTCAACGGATTCGTTTTGATAATCAAAGGTTTTTTGCTGCGAATACTGAAGTGTTTTCCCTTGGTATTCAAAGGTATATTTTTCGCCCCTGCCCTTCATCAGTATCTCTTTGTCGGGACGAGCCAGACGCAGGTAAACCGTTTTTTTGCCTGCTTCAACAATTGTGTTTTTCCCGACAGTAAAGCAGACCGTGATACGTTGTACTCTTTTAATTTTATCCGTCGGAACCTCTTTGCCGCTTCCTTTTACATGTACCGGTGTAGCTGTCATGTTATAAGCATGCAAAACAGAAGCTTCATCCACCTTTTCTTCGAGGGCGCCTTTTTCTTTTTCAAGATTCTGATAGTTGTATTTTACTTTTTTGATCTCCTCCTTGATCTCAAAATTCTCCTGTGTAAGCTCCTGGTTCACCGTAACGATTGAATCCATTTTTCTGACATATCCCTGGGCAATGACCTGCAGGCTGGAGAGTTTCTTTTTCACTTTGTAATACTCCCACTTGTAATTCAGCAACTGCTTGATCTCTTTCGCATTGGCCTGGAAAACACTATCCATACCAGCCAGCGAATCGGATAATTCTCCGTATTCTTCTTTAATTTTTGCGTGTTCGTTCATGATGGAATCCAGCTCTTTTTCCAGTTCCATACGCTGAAATTCTTTTTCAGTCTTTAAGGTTTTCACCTCGTTTTTAACGGAGATCAGCCAAACCGACAGGCCGATGACCACAAGTGCCAGGACAGCAAGCAGGATATACATCCACATATTTGTTGATCGTGGCTGAACTTCGTTTATGTTTTGATTTTCATTTTCCATGGCTATGACTTTTTAGGATACAAATTTACATACAATAACCTCTAAAAACAAGAACGGGAATCAATCTTTTATA
>JAOZOO010000310.1 GCA_029933225.1 Bacteroidales bacterium
TAGTTAATCTGGGAAACGAAAAGGGCAGCTCCAAAACTGCCCTTTTCACTTTTAAACACAGCATAAAAATCAAAATGTTGTTATTTCAACGTGAGAAGCCTGTTATGGTTTAACGGTCATCATACTTCCTGCTAATAAATCTTTTCTATTTTTGTTTTCTTGTAAACGGTAAAAACCCGTTTGACAACTAATAATAAATTATGTAATCTTAAACCTATTTGGTATGCGAAAAACAATTCTCAGTTTAATGACACTAATGATCTCAATCATCATACTGCAATTACAGGCGCAGGATAATACCGGTGACCAAAAAGCTACTCTTATCGTAAGATCAGAACAGGTTATTGTAGTCCCCTCGCTCGCCTCTCGGATTGCTAACGGCACGTTTATACCGGCAGAAAATGAAGTGAAGGAATTTAATCCGAAACATTGGGGAAAAAATACGTCTGTTCCCGGTAAGGGATTACCAAAAGGTGAGGATCCGTTGTGGCGGAAGCAAACACAAGTGAATAAAAGCCCGGGGCGGGATTTAATTCTCACCTTCGAAGCAGCCAGCTCAAATTCAACACCAACCGACCCTACTGGTGCAGTAGGCCCCAACCATTTCCTTAATTCCTGGAATACAGCTTTCAGAATCTGGGATAAATCAGGTAATCCGTTAACAAGTGCTGCTTCACTGGGTAATATTTTTCCCGGACATACAGATGGAGACCCAATCGTTATGTATGACCGGTATGCCGATCGGTTTATCATTACTGAATTTGTTTATTGGATTTCTCCTTACGGTTTCCTGGTGGCTGTTAGCCAGGGGCCTGACCCGGTAAACGACGGGTGGTATACATACTTCTTTCAGACAAACACCCGACCCGACTATCCTAAGTTTTCTGTCTGGTCAGATGGCTATTATGTTACAGCCAATAAAGACCAGGGATCGGCTGGTAGCAGCGAAGTTGTTTTTGCCCTGGAAAGGGATAAAATGATTGCTGGTGACCAATCAGCTCTGATGGTGGGCTTTCCATTAACAGACATTGTTACCAGTGGTTTTTATAGTCCGCTGGGTTTCAACTGTAACGGAAATACACTACCTCCTGCAGGTAATGCGCCCATTGTTTATATGCAGGACGATGTGTGGGCAGGAGTTTCCACAGATCACCTGAAGTTATGGACCGTAAATGTAAACTGGACAACACCGGCTAACTCGACAATATTAAGTCCGCAGATCCTGAATACGACACCTTTTGACGGATTGTTTGACAACGGGTCTTTTTCGAATCTTCCGCAACCGTCGGGAGGTGATGTTGATGCCTTGCAGGCAACCATCATGTA
>JAOZOO010000178.1 GCA_029933225.1 Bacteroidales bacterium
GATTTGAAACCCAAAGATAATGAATTTATCTGAAGGCAGTTTATGATATAAGAATTGGCAAAATAATCTAAACTCAGAAAACTTTTCCCAACCGTTCCACTGCCTCTTCAATCACAGAAAGCGGCGCTGCAAGGTTCATGCGCTGGAATCCTTCGCCACCGGTTCCGAACAGCGGGCCGTGGCTCAACCCCAGACCGGCTTCATGGATCAGTTTGTCTTTGATCTCTTTGTCTTTCAGCCCTGTTTTCCGAAAGTCAATCCACGCAAGATAGGTGGCCTCAAGTGGTGCTACATCCAGGGTTTCAAATTTTTCCAGTGATTCTTTCAAAAATTCAAAATTGTCACGGATGTATTGCATCAGTTCGTCCAACCACACATCGCCATGATGGTATCCTGCCATGGAAGCCACCGTCCCGAAAATATTCCCGTTGGTGATGTGTATCCTTTCCAGGGCGTTGGCAAAAGATTCCCTTAATTCTTTATTGCTGATGATAACAGACGAAGTGGCCAGTCCGGCCAGATTGAAGGTTTTGCTCGGCGCAATGCAGGTGATGGTATGCTCTGCAATTTCTTCCGAAATGGAAGCCGTGGGTGTATGCTTAAAACCGGGCAGAATCAGGTCGCCGTGTATCTCATCCGAGAGGATAAGCACATCGTTCCGAATGCAAATCCCTGCAAGCTGTTCCAGGTCCTCCTTTTGCCAGCAGCGGCCTACCGGGTTGTGCGGGCTGGAAAGCAACAGGAGCCTGGCTTCTTTGGCCTTTTCTTCCAGTCCGTCAAAATCAAAATAATACCTGCCGTCCTTTCTGATCAGAGGATTTAAAACCTGTTTCCGATAATTGTTTTTGATGGCGTTAAAGAAAGGAAAATACACAGGCGGCTGGACGATGACACCGTCACCGGGTTCTGTAAATGCCTGTACTGCAAAATTGATGGCCGGTACAATGCCCGGTGAGTAAAGGATCCACTCTTTTTCCGTTTTCCAGTGCCAGCGTCTATCAAGCCAGTCAACAATAGACTGGTAATAGGCATCGGTACGGATCGAATACCCGTATATGGGATGCCGGGCTCTTTCGATCACGGCATTCCTGATGAATTCGGGCGTTTCAAAGTCCATATCGGCAACCCACATGGGGAGCACACCGGCTTTACCAAAATATTGTTGCCGCAGGTCATATTTTACGCTGGCCGTATATTCCCGGTTGATAATTTTATCGAAATCAAACATTTGTCGGTTGTAGATTATTATGCTCAGGCACATTCGAAATACCCGGGCGAATCAATAATAAATACTTTAGGTTCACCTTCGTAAGAATGGACAGAGATAAGTATAAAACAAAACTTTTTAGCACAAATTATAACAAATAAGGTAATAAGGTTGGCTGTTTGATGAATATTAGTTCTACTAATGTTTTTTAAAAAATAAGGTTTAAAACTGATGATTATCATATTTTCAGCAGCGAAAAAAACCTTAGTAGCGCTGAATCAATAATAAGCTCAACCTTATTACCTTATTTTTCAATCCTTTTATTTAAAAATCCATACAGGTGATTACGAAGAAAGCATCACAGGCATGATCAGCATCAGGATGTCTTCGGGATCGTCTTCGGTTTTTTCCGGGAGCAGGATACCCGCCCTGTTGGGGGCCGACATTTCGATGATTACATTTTCACATTCCAGGGTGTTCAGCATATCCTGCAGGAACCTGGAGTTGAAGCCAATCTCAATATCCTCCCCTTCGTAGCTACAGGTCAGCCGTTCTTTGGCTTCACTTGAAAAATCAATGTCTTCGGCAGTCAGCACCAGTTCTTTACCGGAAATCTTAAACCTGACCTGATGGGTTGACTTGCTTCCGAAAATGGAAACCCTGCGCAAGGCATTCAGCAACATTTTCCGGTCGGCGATCAGCTTGTATGGATTAGTCGTGGGAATCACCGCTTCATAATTCGGATACTTGCCTTCGATCAGGCGGCAGATCAGCGTGATGTCTTCAAAAGCAATGAGTGCATTGGTATCGTTGTATTCCAGTTTCACTTCGACCTCATCATCGACAGGCATGATATTTTTCAGATGGTTCAGCGGTTTCTTGGGCAAAATGAAAGCAGCCGTGGTACCCGGTTTCACATCCCTGCGACGATACCTGACTAACTTGTGGGCGTCAGTGGCGACAAAAGTGATCAGGTCTTCATTGATCTCACACAACACGCCCGACATTACGGGACGCAGTTCATCATTCCCGGTTGCAAAAAGTGTTTTATTGAAGGCGCTGACCAGCAGAGAGGAGGTGAGCTGCATCCCGGTAACATTCTCCAGGGCAGGGACCTGTGGAAATTCATCACTGCGGTGCGCAGCCATTTTATACTTTCCTTCTCCGGCAAGGATTTCCACGCCAAGCGTTTCCATATTTATCGAAACAGTAACCGGCAGCTCGGGAAATGTTTTCATGATGTCAAGCAATTTCCTGGCAGGAATGGCAACCACACCCGGGTCTTCCATCATATCGGGAACTAACTCTGCCGTGATGGTCGTTTCCAGGTCCGAAGCGGTGATCTTCAATTTATCTTCGGCCAGTTCAAAAAGATAATCTTCAAGAATGGGCAGGGTGCTTGAGGTACTCAACACACCGCTGATTTTTTGCAAACTCTTTAATAATGCGGTACTCGAAACAATAAACTTCATAAAGCGTCAGGTTAAAAATCTACAATTCAACAACGAATCTTAATCAAGTAAAAATAAAAAAAATAAACCGTTCAGACGGGTGGAGAACAAAACTTTTTACAAAACATGTTAATTCCTGAATACCAATGAAGTACTAACTTATTGACAACCGGTTTTACCGGATAATGAATTTCCGGCTGTAAACTTTCCCATCCGATGTGAGTTGAAGGATATACAATCCTTTCTGCCAACCGGTGAGATCAACCTTCATTTCTTCCTGCTCCGGCTGTGATTGAAAAACCTGCCGACCCGTCAGATCATAAATTTTCAGATTCTCAACAGGCCCGGAAGAGTGAACGGTCAGCTTACCGGAAGCCGGGTTCGGGAACAGTGTAAACTGAATGGCTTCAGACTGAATAATTCCCACCCCCGTATCACACGAAAGTTCCGCGATCCATCCCGGGAAGTTGATCGTATCGTTGGAATGAAACTTAAAGGTAAGCGCTCCTTCGGTGTTGGAGGCAATCACCGTTCCGGGATTGTCGGTTCCCGTCCATGTTCCGATGAGCGGTGCATTTTCATCACTGCCGTCAAATATTTCAAGGTAATCGTTTTCGTCTTCTAATTCGAATGTATAAAACGTTGCTTTCAGACTGCCCGCTTCTTCATCGGAAACAAAAGTCATGGTGAAATCTTCATTGTCACCGTAATTTCTATCTTTTCCCCCGGTATCAAAAAAGAAACCGTCGCATAAATAAACGGTGGTATCCTTCATGTTGAAAAATTCCGAAACACGAATATAACCCTCTTTAACCAAGGTGTTTGAAGCGCCCGAAGTGTCGGTTACTGTCAGCGAAACATCAAACCTTCCTTTATTGTTGTACGCTATTCCAACGGGATTCTGTTCACCGGATGTACCGGGTTCACCACCGTCAAAGGTCCATTCCCAGTCATCGATATTACCTCCCGATGAAGCATCAAAGAAATCCACGACATCGCCTGGTTCGATCAGCGTATCGTTGGCATAAAAGTCCGCCGACAAGCTCACGTAAGGTTGCAGTTGCACGTTCAGCAACACCGTATCCTCATCCGTCACAGTCACATTTTCAATGGTTTTGGAATAATACCCAAACGAGGAAAAAGTGAAATCCCACGTCCCCGCTTTAATGGGGCGGTTATAGTTAGCTACAGGCATGGAGGCAAACACAAAAGAATTGTCCGCATCGTGGTTCTCAACAAACACTTTGGCAGGCACAGGATTGCCGTTGTTGGCATTGGTCACCAGCCCTACCACACCGTAAGTTGACTGTTTCATATAGTTAAGGAAAGAGCGGTAATTGTAATCCCAGAAATCCTCCAACTGACTGGCCGGGGGAATCTTCGTGCTGGATAATTCCAGTGTGAACTCGCGGCAGTGTTGAAAATAATTCATATAGTCCTGCCTGCCACCGCTGATGCTGTACCACTGATAACCATTGGTAATGCCGTTGTTCAGATCGGTCATGTAGCCGGAAGGTCCGTATTTATGTACTGTATCGGCATATTGTCGGCAGACATAGATCCACCATGCATTATCGGGGTGGAGTTTCTCCCAGGTATCCCAGGGATAGTTACATACTTCGGCCCCGCCGTGCATGTTGCAGGATAACACGAAATCGTGGTCACCGGCAAAATCCATGAAGGCCTGGGTTTCGGGCTGATATTCTTTTCCGTCGGGGTGAGGGCCGTCCTCGGGATCAGGATAATTACGGTTCAGGTCCACCCCGTTGGCATTGTAACGGGTGGCACCATACACTGTACCGTCTCCACCGGCATAAGTACCGTCGGGGTTGGCCAGCGGGTTGATCCAGATGTCAATGTTGTTGACAAGATCAGTTGCCTGATTGTCCGAACCATAATTCGAGAGCAGGTAATCAATCAGATGAAGCATGAGCACATAGCCAGTCACCTCATCGCCATGCATGGTGGATGTGTACATGAATTCGGGCTCGTTCTGATCAACACCCAGCGAATCGTTGATGTGGATAAATAAAATTTCATGTCCGCTGTCAAGGGTTTTGATGTTCACTACCTCACACAAATCGGGATAATCGGTCTCAAACTGGTTCATGATGTCCACATAGCCCTGGTAGGTGGGGTAAAAATCCCAGGCGGTGATGTTCCGCAGGTTGAGGTCTTTGCTGTCGAGCATATAGGGTTTAAGCAGCATGGATGGTGGTGTGAATACTTCATAATCCAAGTTCAGTTTCAGGAACTCGTTGAACTCCTTCTGATTGGCATAAGCGGTGACTGTTCCGTTCTCCATATTGTCAATACTGATGATACGGGTAAGTTCTTCCAGTTGCTCCCTGACCGGTTGATCAGGATTGAGTTGAAACTGAAAATACACCTCTACCCTTTCGTGAAGGGTTTGCTGCGCTTTTTGAAATTCGGTTGTCTGTCCCATCCCCGGCAGCAGAAACAGGAAAACGAATAATGCAGTAATAGCGAACCTTGTCATGTTTTTCTTTTTAAAAGAACCTCATAAAATGAATACGGCCAAAA
>JAOZOO010000058.1 GCA_029933225.1 Bacteroidales bacterium
TGCTGTTTATTCTTTTCCGTACGGGACGAGCCGTCTTGTTTGCCATGATTGTGGTCATTGTTGCCGTCATCTGGGCATTGGGCCTGATCGTCCTGTTCGGGTTTAAGATAACCATCCTCACCGGGATTATTCCGCCGCTGATCATCGTGATCGGCGTGGAGAACTCCATCTTTTTGCTGAACAAATACCTGAGTGAATACCGCGAACACGGCAACAAGGTAAAGGCTTTGTCGAGGATGATCTCGCGCATCGGTCATGCCAATTTGCTGACCAATGCCACCACGGCTGCCGGTTTCGCCGCCTTCATCATCACCAGCAACGAACTGCTTATTGAGTTCGGCATCATTGCCTCGCTCAACATTATGATAACCTATTTGTTGTCGTTGTTCCTGCTTCCCATTTTATTCAGCTTTTTCCCGGTACCCTCGGCCAAACACATGAAACATTTAGATAAAGGCTGGGTTAGTCATCTTGTTCACAGTGTCACACACATTGTCCTGACACGGCGAAAATTAATTTATATTCTGACCTTTATTTTTGTAACAGGCGGAATTATTGGGATTACCATGCTGAGGACCACCGGCAATGTGGTTGACGATATTTCGAAGAAAGACAAACTCTACAAAGACATGATCTTTCTCGAGAAAAACTTCAAAGGAGTGATGCCATTGGAGATCGTGGTGAATACAAAGAAAAAGAACGGTGTGCTCCGGTTGTCAACGCTAAGAAAGCTGAATCAATTGCAGGATACGCTGGCCACGTACAATGAATTTTCAAAACCCGTTTCCGTTGTGGAAGTTGTTAAAGCAGCCAAGCAGGCCTTTTACCGCGGTAACCCAAAAATGTACTCGTTGCCGAACAACCAGGAAAAAAACTTTATTCTCGGCTATGTTCCCCAACTGGGCAAGCACAATAAAAAAAGTATTCTCGATGCTTTTGTGGATACGGCCTACAGCAAAACAAGGATTTCCATCCAGATGGCAAACATCGGCAGCAACGATATTGAAAAGTTACTTAACAACCTGCAACCGAAAATAGACTCCATTTTTCCGCCTTCCAAATACGATGTGACCTTAACGGGAACCAGCGTGGTATTTCTGAAAGGCACCAACTACCTTGTGAAAAACCTGTTTATGAGCCTGGCCCTTGCAGTGGTCATTATCACGCTTCTGATGGCATTGATCTTTTCATCTGTCAGGATGATCCTTATTTCTTTGGTGCCGAATATCATTCCACAAATTATGACCGCAGGTATGATGGGCTATTTCGGCATATCCATCAAACCATCTACCATTCTGATATTCAGTATCGCCCTCGGCATCAGCGTTGACAACACCATTCATTTTTTGTCGAGATACCGTTTGCAACTGAAACATTTCAACTGGAAAGTCAAAGAATCGGTCATTGCCGCGCTCGAAGAAACCGGGTACAGCATGGTTTATTCCGCCATCGTCCTTTTCTTCGGATTTTTTATTTTTACTTTGTCATCATTCGGCGGGACAGAGGCACTCGGATACCTGGTGTCGTTTACGCTGGTTGTGGCCCTGTTTTCCAATTTGTTTGTCCTGCCTTCGCTGTTGCTGACACTCGACAAACGGGCACTGACAAAAGCATTTAAAGAACCTATGCTCGAGGTATTTGACGAAGAAGAAGACATTGAACTCGATAAACTGGTTATTGAAGAATTAAAAACAAAAAAAGAAGAACAAGAAAAACAGAAAGAATGAAAGGAATAATACTCGCCGGAGGCGCCGGCACACGTTTACATCCGCTGACAATCGTAGTCAGCAAACAGCTTATGCCGATATACGACAAACCGATGATCTATTATCCGCTGTCCATCCTGATGATGGCCGGAATCCGTGACATCCTGATCATCTCCACACCGGAAGACCTGCCCAACTTTGAAAGGTTATTCGGTGACGGATCACAGCTTGGCTGTAACTTTCAGTATGCCGTTCAGGAAGTTCCCAACGGCCTCGCACAGGCATTTGTTATCGGGAAAGAATTTATCGGAAAGGACAAGGTTTCTTTGATCCTCGGCGATAACATCTTTTACGGAAGAGGGTTACACAGATTACTAAACGAAAACAATGACCCTGACGGCGGCGTTGTTTTTGCATATCATGTCAGCGATCCGGAAAGATATGGGGTGGTTGAATTCGACGAGAACCTCAATGCCATTTCCATTGAAGAAAAACCAAAAAAACCCAAATCAAACTTTGCCGTTCCGGGACTTTATTTTTATGACAACTCGGTAATTGAAGTAGCTGAAAACCTGAAACCCAGCGCCCGCGGGGAGTATGAGATTACGGACGTCAACAAACATTATCTGAAAATTAAAAAACTCAAAGTCGGCGTACTGAGCCGGGGTACCGCCTGGTTAGACACCGGAACTTTTCGCTCGCTGATCGATGCTTCCCAGTTCGTTGAAGTGATTGAAAGCCGGCAGGGACTGAAGATCGGCTGCATCGAAGAAATTGCCTATCTCAAAAGATTTATCTCAAAAGAACAATTAGCCAAACTGGCACAACCACTATTGAAGAGCGGATACGGTCAATATCTGCTGAATTTGGTCAATGAATAAAAACAAGTTTTTTTGCGATGAGAGAATATGAGGATTACTATTCCTATTTCGAAGGTGTCCTGAACCAGGTTGACTTTAAAGGACAGCCGAAGGAGTTATACGAGCCTATTCTTTATACCCTGAAACTCAAGGGTAAGCGCATCAGGCCCGTGCTTACTTTGATGGCTTGTGAACTCTTCGGAGGTAATATCGAAGACGCCCTGCCCCAGGCCATGGCCATCGAGATGTTTCATAATTTTACGCTGATCCATGACGACATCATGGACAATGCCCCGCTGCGACGCGGGAAGGAATCTGTGTTTAAAAAATGGAACCCCAGTGTGGCCATCCTTTCGGGAGATACTTTGTTTGCCCTTGCTTATCAGTATGTTCAAAAAGCGGATAAAGACATTCTTCCGGATGTTCTGGACATTTTTAACAAGACGGCCATCGAAGTTTGTGAAGGACAGCAATATGATTTGAGTTACGAAAGCGACAACAAGGTTACGGTAGAACAATACACCGACATGATCAGGCTGAAAACCGCCGTATTGTTCAGCGCCAGCCTCAAGATCGGGGCGCTCATCGGCGGCGCTTCCATGGAAGATGCACACAATCTCTATGATTTCGGGATTAACATCGGCATCGGCTTTCAACTGAAAGACGACCTGCTCGATACTTTCGGCGATGAAAAAGTATTTGGCAAAAAAACAGGAAAAGACATTCTTTCAAACAAAAAAACCTTTCTTTACCTGAAAGCGCTGGAGATAGCCGGTGATCGCGACCGGAAGCAGTTGGTTGATTTCTACTCTTCAAAAAACCACAACAAGGAACAAAAAATCGAAAGTGTGAAAAACATTTTCAGGAACCTGGAAATTGACCGCCTGACCACCGAAGAAATAACC
Source organism: Bacteroidales bacterium (assembly GCA_029933225.1). GTDB lineage: Bacteria > Bacteroidota > Bacteroidia > Bacteroidales > F082 > JAADID01. Next base: position 3,472 of record JAOZOO010000058.1, read on the forward strand.
AGATATTACAATATGAGTGTCAAAAGCCTTGAAAAGGTAAACGTTTCCGACGAGAAAAAAGAAAAGCTGCTGGCCATCGCCACGAAGATGGTGGAGCGGAATAAGTGATGACGGGGTGCGAGGTGCGGGTGTTGGAACCTTTCAGGTCGAAGCAAGCCAAGCGCGGCAGGTACCTGAAAGGTTGAAAGAATATTTCCCGAAGGGATGCCTTTGGCAAAATAAGGAATATCGAATTTTTGAACAAATCGGGTGACGGGGTACGAGGTGCGGGGTGCGAGGTGACGGGGTGTGAATCAAAAAATCATAATAAATCAGCGTTAATCTGCGTCAATAAACCACAATTGGCATTTCACAGTCGATGATCTTCCGGAAGAATGACAAAAATAAAATTGCCTCACGGCTTATACCGGGACCTTTCCAAAATTGTTTGCGAGTCGGTTATCTCAAGCATTTGTTTAGGTGAAACATCCGGATTATTGATCATAAATTCCCTGACGATCTGCCAGCCCATAAAAACGCCCAGCCGCGAAGGTGACTGATTCCCGAAACCATTGGTGAAAGGCCCGTCCTGCATCAGCTTGGAGATCATCTGATAGTCGGTGGAAAAGAGCAACTTGTTTTCCACGAGGAATCCCCATATTTCTTTTTCGTGATCGATTGCCCATTGCATCTTCCTGCCGGTATAACAAATCTTTGCCGTATCGGGCATACCGGGTAAAACCGCATCGAGATAAACCAGCAGTTTTCCCTCATAGATCATCCTGTCGAGCAATGTTTTCATTTTGGAATGTACCGCCAATTCATCATTATAAAGTGTCTTCATCACATCTACGGGAATGTGATCCGGTTGCATGCATTTCGCCCGGTAAAGCGGGATGCCCAGCGCACGGTAAATGGGAAAATCAGCACCGAGATAATCATCCAGTGCAATGATGAGCACCGTGTCCTTCTTCATCACCGGCGCTTCGTAATAAATATCAGATACATAAGTATATACTCCCGGAAGAGTATGACCAGGGAAAAAATAACGGTAACGGCTGAATGCATCCGAAAGGGATTCTTCGAGATGATCGACATCAGGAAAAACCTCCATGGTTTTGTGATAGATTGAAATGATCTGGGTATCGGACACATAATCCAGAAGCTGACGGATATTTTGTTCACCGTCAGGATTATCACCCAAAAAAAACCGGAACTCTTTATGGATGCTTTTCAACCCTTCTGCAAAATGAGCCGTATCCAACTGAAACAGCGCCTTTCCGTATCTGTGAATATTTACTTTGACCTCCGGAATATCTTTGACATCCGCCTGTGGAATTTTATATTTCTGCCTGCTGCATGAGGCAAGGATGACAATAAAAATTATCTGAAGGACAATGATCTTGTTTTTCATACCGAAAAAAATGTCAGCACAAAAGTACTGACATTCGAATAAAGATTAAACTTTAAAACAAAAGCTTTACAATATCTTCCATCCCAGGGTGACCACAAACAGATTCGATTTGCTCGTGATGCTGTTGCCGTTGATGGAGACATCCTTTAAAATATTGTTGATCCCTCCCATGTAGCTTACATTAATGGCAAACATCAGGACATCCACGCCGGCCCCCACATTCCACTGCCACTGCACGCTGCTGAAATCTTCGGGGAGGAGAAGCTCATCATACTCATTGGGGTCGCCCCCGGAATTGTCAATGGTAGTATTTAACACAAAATTGGCAGACACGCCGGCAAAAACCCTGATATTCACCACTTTCAGGTTTATAATTCTCCAGCCAACATTTACCGGAACCTGGAGCGTGCTTATCTTGATCTTTTGTTCAATGGGCGAATAATTTCCCCACGACAGATATTTAAAAACGCTACCCTGTGTCAGCCAGTTGACCTGGGGTTCCACATAAATCTTTTTACCAATACGAAAAAAGACACCGGCCAGAAAATTACTTTTCAGCGAATTTGTAATGGAATCTGCATTCAAAGAAAGATTTGATGCCGTATAGCCAATTTGCGGCCCAACGTGAAACTGGGCAAACGAAACGGATGCAAAAGAGATTGCAATAATAAAGACAATAATTTTTTTCATGATGATTGGTTTTTGATATTTCAGGTCAAATTTAATCTATTTTATCAACTCAGCAAACAGACTCGAAAAATTCAATTCAATATTCGTTGTGAATAACTAATTTTGCTGCAACTTTTTCATGTAAGGAAAATGATTAGTTATGCATTGTTGAGCGCTTACAACAAACCTTTGTAAATGAAACGTATAATCATCCTGATTATTTTTTTTGTTGCCGCTGATCTACAGGCCCAGCACAAAGCTGTTCAATTTGGATTTGGCGGAAGTGTCAGTGCGGGATGGTTTGCCACAAACGTTGAACAATACCATAACAACGGCGTACGGTTTGGCGGGTCGTGGGGACTGGTCACCGATATTTTTATGATGGAAGGCGTGGCCATCACCACGGGATTCAACGTAAATTACCTGAACGGAAGCATGACAATGCCCTATACTTACGATACCATTCCCGGGACAATACAACGCAATTTCAAAACAAAATACCTCGAAATTCCCATTATTCTTACCCTGAAAACCAAAAATATAAAAGACAAAATCAGGATATTCGGTCAGGTGGGGTTCGGACTTGGGTTTTTGCTGAGCGCAAAGGCAGATGATTCATTTACAGCCACTGAAGGCACAAATACAACAGACACAAAAGATATTTATGACGAAATTGCCTTCACGCGTGAAGCGCTGATCCTCGGTATCGGCATTGAGATACCGGTTTACGGCTCTTCATTCATACGCACCGGCTTTCGTTTTAACAATGGCTTTGTAAACATTTTAAAGGGCAACAACCGGCTGATTCCGGAAATAAAAAACAATGGCCGCAATAATTTTATTGAATTCAATGTTGCATTTTTATTCTAATTTCGAACCACCGTGAAAATAGCGCTGTCACAACTCAATTATCATATCGGCAACTTTTCCGATAACAAACGGAAGATCATCCGGGAAATACAAAAAGCAGAAAAAGCCGGGGCTGATCTCGTGGTTTTTGCCGAGCTGGCTATTTCGGGTTATCCGCCGCGGGATTTTCTGGAGTTTGAAGACTTTGTGAAAAAGTGCAACGCCGCCATTGACGAAATAGCCAATCACTGCACCAAAACGGCAGCCATCATCGGCACACCTGTTTTTAATCCCAATAGCAAAGGAAAACCCCTTTACAATGCTGCCGCATTTTTGTGGGAAGGAAAAGTGCAGAAACATTTTTTTAAAACATTGCTGCCCAATTACGATATTTTTGATGAATACCGCTATTTTGAGCCCAACCGGCAGTTTGAAGTGCTGACATTCAAAGGTTTTAAAATTGCCGTAAACATCTGCGAAGATTTGTGGAATGTAACCGAAAATCCGCTTTACACCATCAATCCCATGGATGAAGTAATCGGTATGAACCCGGATTTCATCATCAACATTGCCGCTTCTCCGTTTAATTATCACCAGATTGACATCCGCACCGATGTGCTTCGCCGGAATGCAACAAAATATCATCTCCCCCTGTTTTATGTGAACCACGTGGGCGCCCAGACCGAGTTGCTTTTCGACGGCGGATCGCTTGTAATGGGCAGCAACGGTGAAATTCTTGACGAAATGGCCTATTTTGAAGAAGATTTCCGGGTTTATCATTTCAATGATATTTTGCAGGGAAAAGTCATCCGCGGAGTAACAAACCACCGCACCGTCATCGCCATGATCCATGATGCACTGGTGATGGGCATTCAGAATTATTTTAAAAAGCTGGGGTTCGGCAAAGCCATTCTGGGACTTTCGGGAGGCATTGACTCGGCGGTCACTGCTGTGCTTGCAGCCAAAGCACTGGGAAACAAAAATGTTTATAACGTGTTGTTGCCGTCACGCTTTTCGAGCGATCATTCCATAACGGATGCACAAAACCTGGCCGAAAATGTGGCCATGCCTTATGATATTATCGAAATAGAGAAACCCTTCCGGGCATTTGAAGACACGTTAAAACCATTTTTCAGAGACCTCCCTTTTGACGTAACCGAAGAAAACCTGCAGGCCCGCATCCGGGGGGTGCTCCTGATGGCTTTGTCCAACAAGTTCGGCTATATTTTGCTGAATACGAGCAATAAAAGCGAAGCAGCCGTTGGCTACGGCACCCTGTACGGCGACATGAACGGAGGGCTTTCCGTTTTGGGTGATGTTTACAAAACAAGGGTCTTTGAGCTGGCACACTACATCAATCGCGAGTCGGAAATCATCCCTGAAAACATCATCACCAAACCGCCTTCGGCAGAGCTGCGCCCCGGTCAGAAAGATACCGATTCTTTGCCCGATTACGAAAGTCTGGATGAAATACTTTACCAGTACATTGAAAGGCGCCAGGGGCCCAAAGAGATCATCGAAATGGGTTTCGATGAAAAGCTGGTCAGGAGAATTTTGAAAATGGTAAATACCAATGAATATAAACGCTACCAGACACCTCCCATTCTGAGGGTGTCGTCAAAAGCGTTCGGGATGGGCCGCAGGATGCCCATCGTGGCAAAATATTTATCGTAAATTATCTCAGGTTGATCGCCACCACTTCCTTGATCTCGGGCAGCACCCTTTTCAAAGTGGCTTCCACACCGTTTTTCAAAGTCATGGTGCTGAAAGGACAAGTCCCGCAGGCGCCGGTAAGTTCAACATTCACAGTATTATCATCAGTAAGTTCCACAAAATTGATATCTCCTCCATCCGCCTGAAGATAAGGGCGAACCTGCTCGATGACATTCTCAACCTTTTGAACTAATTCTTCTTTAGTATGCGGCATAATTCATCGTTTATGTTGTTCGTAATTTTATGCGTCAAGCTTCTCGATTTCCTTTTCCACATTGACAGCGATTTCATCAAAAGCACGTGTAACGAGAGATTCATCATCGAGAGCAATAGGCCTTCCGTTATCACCTGTTTCCACTATCTTTTCCACAATAGGTATTCTTCCCAGAACAGGAATAGACAACTCTTTCGCCAGTTCGTCGGTAGCTCCGCGGCCGAAAATGTAATACTTTTTATCCGGCATATCTTCCGGTACAAAAAAAGCCATGTTCTCAACAATCCCCAGCAGCGGGATAACCAGCTTTTCCTGGCGGTACATCATGGCAGCCCTTCTCACGTCAGCGGTAGCCACTTTTTGTGGTGTGGTCACCAAAACGGTTCCTTTGATATTGTATGACTGCGCCAACGTCAACTGGATGTCGCCTGTTCCGGGAGGCATATCGATAACGAGATAATCCAGGTTACCCCATTCCGAGTCGGTCATCAACTGGTTGAATGCATTGTTGATCATTGAGCCGCGCCACATCAGCGCCTGATCGGGAGCTACAAAGAAGCCGATGGAAAGTATTTTTACGCCGTAATTCTCTAACGGGATCATAATTCCCTTTCCGTCCCTTTCAATGACGCCGGGCTGCTGCCCTTCCACACCAAACATGATGGGAACCGACGGCCCCATAATATCGGCATCTAAAATTCCGACGGATTTCCCGGCTTTGGAAAGTGCGATGGCCAGGTTGGCGGCTACGGTGGATTTACCTACGCCCCCTTTACCGGAAATGACGGCAACAATGTTCTTCACTCCGGCCATGGGGCCTTTACCCAGTTCTTTTTCAGACATGGGCCTGATATCCACAGTCACCTCCTGCCCGAACTTATCTTTCAACACCTTGTTTATCGAATTGGTAACAATACCTACCGACGGGTCGGCAAGTTCAGGAAAAACAACCGAAACCTTAATGTTTTTCTCGTTAACATGCAACTCATGTATCATTCCGAGGTCAACAATATTATTTTGTTTCTTAAAAAATATGACCTCCTTCAGTGCGTCAATAACTGCTTGTTTTGCTATTGCCATGCTACTCTATTTTTATTTAGATTTAATTTTAATAGTGATTTTTAACTCAGCAAAATTACATTTTATTTTTTACGTATTTGAGCGGAAAATAATTTAGACGGTTTTCTAAACAAAAGGAGGGTGACAGAGTAGTGGTCAGGGATTAGTGATTTGTGAAGTATTGTTGCGGGTTATGGGTTACAGGTTCCATGTTTGACAGTTATGGGATTGACCCACCCCTATACCTGTATTCCCCTCTAATAGATCACTCCTCCACACCCTTCTGTCTCCACTATTGTCTGACTATCTTAAAGATCTCTTTCCTCTCTTTTAAACAAACCTCAATCAGATAAACACCATTGGGGGCGTTCAATTCAATCCTTGCCGATGCCGGATTCAGATTGTCGTAAGTTTTTATCTGCTTACCCTGAATGTCCATGAGGTTAACCGTAAACGGCAGATGTTCGTTTTCCGGCTGTATGATCACAAAATCCTGAAAGGGATTGGGATATACCTTTGTCGTTTTAACAGGATGTTTGTCCCAAAGGCCTGATGAGTTTTCTATTTCATGGCAGCCGCTTCGCATGATAAATCCGTCAAGGGTGATCTCAACCGCATAGCTGCCTGAAACAAGCGGACTGAACGATTGTTCTGTGGCGCCGAGGATGGGATTGTTCAGCAGGTCGCAATCCAGCCACCGGTATTCCGCGCCATCCTGCCAGGCAGCGAGCGTACTTTCATTAACGGTTACCGTAGTGTCAACAGGCACATCCTCCTTGATAAATTCCGGATAATCGCGGTAAACATCGTAATACAATTCACGGAAATCAAGATCGTTCAGCACAAAATATTTGGTTGCCAGATCCTGTTGTTCTGTCAGTTGATTGTTTAGTTCATAAGACAGACTGTCTTTTCCTTCGATGTATTTTTCCACCTGGACGCTGTATTGTTTATTTTCAAATCCCTCATTATATCCGCCGGTACGGTACTGGACTTCATCGGTTGTGTAAGCGTAATCAGGCGAGATCAGTTCACGGAGCCGGTCTTCAAGCGGTATTCTGATGTTGTGTATCTCATTGGCAATGGCAACAATGTCGCTGTTGTTATTTGCCACTTCCTGTTTTATCAATTTACGCAGTTTAACATTGATATCAATTATGGAATTTGACCGGGCAGAATAGTTGTCTTTGTTGATCCTTTCGCCCGGCCAGAGTGTGATATTCAGTACCGGATTTTCATAAAAAAACATGGTAAGCCCTGTTTTATCAATGGTTGCAGCATCGCCGTTTACCTCGATAAAAAGTTCCGCTTTTTCAACAGTTCCAGCCCCTGCAACATCAAGCGGCTCGTTTATCAACCTGTCATTGCCGGAATTAACGGTAACTGTGCTGCTTTCAGATGAAAATGGCGATCCGCCGGCAGTTCCTTTCAGTATGAATTTAACATCCGTAGCGCCCGATGATCTTACATAACACAGGGCATTATATTTTCCTGATCCGTTGTTTTGAAGTGCAAAAGTAACATCCTGAATTAATGAAACAGGATTTCCACCGGGCTGAAAACCGAGGTAATGGTCTTCTTTTGAGACTTCAACAGAGAAATTACCGCCTGAAGTTCTCCAGTTGGCCATATCATGCTCAAATCCGGGATTGCTCAACAGGTTCCACCAGATGTCAGGCCCTGACGACAGTAATTGTTCAAATCCCGGGTAGGTCCACTCGTCGAGTATTCCGTTTCCGTTATGGTCGTTTTGAGCATCGTAAATGCTTGAATGTCCGTCGAACATCATCAGATAAGCAGACGATACTCCCCGGTCAATGAAACGTCTGTTTATGTTCGTTGCCATCGGTTCCATGATCCATAAAGAGAAGTCGCTTGAAGTGGAGGACCAGGCGCCGCTCCATACGGCTTGTTTTACCGAGTCCTGGTATTCCCATGCCTGTTCTATCAACCGGATATTATCACGTGTATCATTTTTAAGCACATGGAAATCCCACATATAATAAATTCCGGCATCGGCAGGAACCGGATCGTAAGCACTGGTCATAAAGTATTTTGTTCCCGGCCCGTACGGATTATCGTCATGGTCTTCCGGTGGTATTTTAAAATAGATCAGTATCCTCTCGGGGTTGGTTTTTCTGATTTCCGTTGTTATTGCCTCGTAGTAATCCATAATGCGGTGATGATCAGGATTTTTTACCAGACCCCAGGGTTCCACAAACAGGTCAAAAATAAGGCGGTGGCTTTTGTTTTTGAAACGATTGGCCACATATCCCCACCACGAAACCATCTTTTCAAGGTCTCCCGGATTGTCTTCTGTCAATCCGTAAAAGGTGATCACAACGGCAAGGTCTTTACTCAATAAGTCATCAATAATCCATTCCATTTCATCAAGCAGGGCATCATCAGCGGTATCGTAGGGAGGGCCGTCGGCAATAGCGATCATCATGGGATTTTTGCTTCCCTGGTAACGTACCCTTGCGCTTTTGAAACCATTGTCTTTAAGCAGTTGTCCGTACCTGGGTTTGTAAGGAGCAGAAAAGTCGAGGTCAGCATCACCTGCCTGAGGCTCGAACAACATTCCTTTCCCCAACATGTTCACAGCGAGAACGGGAGGTATGGGATTGTCGGGAATCTGGGCAAATGTTACGGCTGAGAATGATATCGTTGCGACGATCAGCAAAAAGTATTTTTTTATCACTGTGCTATTGACAATCAATTAGTAAATGTATTCGAAGGCGGAAAATAATTCAACGATGAAGTAACTAACCAAAGAACAAAAGTATCAAATTTCGACTTTTGGATCCCAGAATTTTTCCTTGAAATTGATAATGCGGTCATCTTCGATGATCAATCCTTCACTTTCGAGCAGTTCTTTCATCAGGTCTTTTCCCCCGAAGTGGCGTTTGCCGGTCAGCAGCCCGTTGCGGTTGACCACCCTGTGTGCCGGGATGTCTCCTGTTGAATCCTTTGTGCTGTTCAGCGCCCAGCCCACCATACGAGCAGAACCTCTGCTTCCGAGGAATTCGGCAATAGCCCCGTAAGAAGTTACTCTTCCATAAGGTATCCTGCGGACGATTTCATACACTTTTTGAAAGAATCCATGCTCCATGGTGTTGCCGGTTTGAAAAGCAAATATGCGAAAAAATCAGGGTATAGGGGGAATATTTGGAATAATGGAATATTGGAAGGATGGAGGTTATGGGTGCAATAGTTGCAGTAGGTGCAATGGTTGCAGTGGGGGCATGAGGAGAGATTGGTTAAATGGAATTGGTTAATGGGATAATGGAGACTGTGGACTGGAGACTGTGGACTGAAGACTGTTAGACTGGGGACTGCCTGCCCGCCGGAGCGCAGCGCTGGAGGAAAGACTGATATAAAAACAAAAACGTTGCGTTCGTTGCATCGTCGCGTGAAAAAAGACTGCCGATTGAAGATTGACGACTGAAGACTGCTGATTAAAACGATTACCCCCTCAAACGGAACTCCAGGTATTTGATCTTCGTGCCGTGCTCCAGCCATTTTTGTTCATAGAAGGTCTGTATTTCAACGGCATCTCCTTTGAATCCCGTTCCGTAAATATCATACTCTGCGACCAACAGTTCATGGCCAAAATCCCGGATAACATCTTGTGTATATTCAAAAAACAAGATATTATCGGTCTTTAGATGGATGATCCCATCGGACTTCAGAAAAGTGGCATACCTGTTCAGAAAGAACGGGGAAGTCAAACGTTTACGGGCTTTGAACTCCCGCGGATGCGGGTCGGGAAAGGTGATCCATATCTCCGAAACCTCATTCTTTCCAAAAAAATACTCGATCAGGTTAATACGGGTACGGATGAAAGCAACATTGTTCAGCCCCTCTTCACGGGCGGTTTTCAATCCCCGCCACATCCGTGCACCTTTTATATCCACTCCGATAAAATTCCTGTCAGGGTATTTCCGGGCAAGTCCTACGGTATATTCTCCCTTTCCGCAGGCCAGTTCAAGTACGATGGGATTTCTGTTACGGAAAAAATTTTTGTGCCATTTGCCTTTCAGCTCAAATCCTTCAACAACTTCTTCATAAGGGGGTTGAAACAAATTGCCGAATGTCATGTTTTCGGCAAAGCGCATTAGCTTTTTCTTTCTGCCCACAGTTGAATATTTTTAAATCGGTTTCCGGAGAATCCAGGCGTCAGCATTTTCTTTTTCACGGATGGCATAAAGCATCTCGGCAGCTTCTTTACGTCCTTTGACCGTCAGGTAAGCCACCCGGATCATGCCGTTTTTACTGGTTCCGGCTATCACCGCATCATAACCCGCGGATATCAGATTTTTAACCAGTTTTTCGGCGTTGTCTTTTTTTGAAAAAGAACCGGCAATGATGTAATAAACTTTTGCAGATGAGTTTACAGGAACAACATTTTTTGTATGATCGGCAACAGCAGAAGCAGTTGGGGTATTGGCAGGCGTAGTTTCTTTTACCGGAGCTTTTGGTTCCGGTGTCGGTTCTTGCCCGGGCACAACGGTTTCGGATTCATTTTTTGAGACAACGGGTTCTTTGCTCTTTTCCTCTGACTTTTCAATTTTCCGGTTATCGGGAATCTTGTTTTTCGTTAAAACCATTTCGTTGGTTCCTGATTCATCTTCAGTGCCGAATGACGTGATAAACTGAAAAAATGAAGCCTGGTTTTCCCAGTAAGACCTGATTTCATTTTGTTTGATCAGACCCAGCCCGACCGTGAAAAGCAAAATAAAGATGGTTAGTATTGCAGCTATACGTCTGTTTCTTTTTTTGACAACCTCCCTGTCCTCTTTTCGATCCTTCCTGTCGGCAGGTTCTTTCCGGGAAGGCATGATGATCTCCTTGATCTTTTCCTCATCGGTTGTTCTTTTGATGACAGGAGAAACAAACTCATTTAACCCAAATGCCTCGGGATGATAATTAACGCTCGTATCCTGTTCAAAGACAAGATGCTGACGGTTATCGTAATGCAGACGTCCGATATTTTCAAAAACCACCACGCGGTTGTTTTGCAGGTCATTCAGGCAGGTTTCAACAAATTGGCCGACAATCTTTCCCGCTTCTTCATAAGACAGGCTCTCCGATTTTGCAATGTGATCGGTGAGCAGGCCGTCATTTGTCTTCAAATATTTATTGAAAGTCAGCTTGCGGAACGGCGGATTGAAATGATGGTTGATGCCATTAACGGATGCCGGACGGTCGCTGGCAATAAAACCTCCCAGACCAGGCAATACAACGCACTCATAATCATAAAGAAGCTCCGATATGTACTGATCAACATGCATTTTTAAAAAATCAATTACCTCAACCCGCTAAAATAAAAAATCATTCATTTGAAATCAACGATTGTTATTAATTTTTGATAAGTCTTCGGGCGTGTCGATGGAAATGCTTTCCATTTCTGTTATTTCCGCCCTGATGGCATACCCGTTTTCAAGCCAACGCAACTGCTCGAGCTTTTCCGCCCGTTCAAGTTTTCCGGGTGGCAGTCCTACCAGTTTTTTCAGTACCTGGCGCCTGTATCCGTAAATACCGATATGCTTGTAAAATGCTGTTTTTTCAAGCCATTTATCCACCGGCACATCCCGCAAAAACGGCACCGGCTGACGGGAGAAATAAAGCACATCACTGTTTTCACCAAGCACTGTCTTAACCACTCCCGGATTTAACAGGTCTTCGTTTGTTTTTATTCTGCTGATTAGTGTTCCGATCAGCACATTTTCATTTTCAAATAAAGCGGCAACTTTATCAATCTGTCCGGGATCAATGAACGGTTCATCACCCTGAATATTGATTACAACATCAAAGACGAGGGGTGGATTGCGATATTCAAGGATTTCAGCCGTTTCGGCGCACCTTTCAGTACCGTTTTCATGGATTTTGCAGGTCATGACCACCTGCCCGCCAAACTCCCTGACATGGTCAAAAATTCTGGCATCGTCCGTGGCCACGATCACCTGATCAACCCTGTCTGCCTTCAGCACCTGATCGTATACCCTGCTGATCATGCTTTTGCCCTGCACCATTGCCAGCGGCTTACCGGGAAAACGGGTAGAAGCATAACGAGCCGGTATGACACCGAGGATTTTCATCTAAAATAAAACGGTTAAATTTTTCTGAATTCTGTAAAAGCTTAAAAAAGGCCGTGGATTTCACCGGTAACTTTATCAATCACCACGCTGAGATCTTCCGCTTTTTCAAAATCGGTATTGTCCGCATTGATGATGAGCAATTTGCCCAGCTTATATTTTTCAATCCATGCCTCGTACCTGTCGTTCAGCAGTTTCAGGTAATCAAGCCGGATTGATTCTTCATATTCCCTGCCTCTTTTCTGGATTTGTTCAACGAGTGTGGAGACGGATGCCCGTAAATAGATCAGCAGATCGGGTGGCTGCAAAAACGAGCTCATCAGTTCAAACAAAGAAGAATAGTTCTCGAAATCACGGGTTGACATCAGGTTCATAGCATGCAGGTTGGGCGCAAAAATATAGGCGTCTTCGTAGATTGTCCTGTCCTGAATGACGTTCTTGCCGCTTTTTCTTATCTCCACGACCTGACGGAACCTGCTGTTCAGAAAATAGATTTGCAGGTTGAACGACCATCGTTGCATGTCTTCATAAAAACTGTGTAAATAGGGATTGTTTTCCACATCTTCAAAATGAGCTTTCCAACCGAGATTTTTGGCTAAAAGCCTGGTAAGGGTTGTTTTACCCGAACCGATATTTCCTGCAATGGCTATGTGCATCGTAAAATTATTTTTTGACGAATTTAAGATTTTTTTCCGAAAATGAACACGTTGAAGAAAAACAGCATCGGCATCACTTGCCCGGGTGCTTTTTTCCGATCAATTCCAGGATTTCTTCCACATATTCCCGGTCGTTTGACAGTCGCGGCACTTTATTCTGACCGCCCAGCTTGTTGCGTTTTTTCATCCACTGATAAAAAGTACCGTGGGGAACAAAGTCCAGAATAGGCGGTTTCAATACGATGTTTTGATATCTCTTTGCCTCATAATCCGAATTCAGCGATTTCAAACTATTGTCAAATGCTTCGGCAAAGAAATCCTCATCGGCAGGTTCTTTTTCAAATTCTACGATCCACTGATGGTAGATATTGTTTCCCTCGAAAAGCGGAGCCGCCGTAAATTCTCTGATGACGGCACCTGTTTTTGTGCAGGCGATCACCATGGCTTTTTCGGCATTATCCACAACCAGTTCCTCGCCAACCACATTAATATAATTCATGGTTCGTCCCGTTATCTTGATCCGGTAAGGGGAGGTGGAGGTGAACATAACCGTATCCCCGATCAGGTAACGCCACAAACCCGAGTTGGTACTGATCACCATGGCATAATTCACATCTTTTTCAACTCCCGATAACGGGACAGCTTCCGGGTTTTCGGTACCGATCTGGTCAGCGGGGATAAACTCATAATAAATCCCATAGTCGAGCATCAGCAGCAGGTCGTCACTATCTTTCTGATCCTGAATGCCGAAAAATCCCTCCGAGGCATTGTATGTGTTCATGTAAAATATCTCACCGGGAGGAATGATGGCATTGTACTGCTCACGGTAAGGTTCAAACTTTACGCCGCCATGAAAAAACACTTCCAGATTTGGCCACACCTCTTTGAGGTTTTCCGTTCCGGCCTTTTTTAATATCTTTTTCAGCAAAACGAGCATCCATGAGGGTACTCCCGAAATACTCCGCACGTCATGTTCCAGTGTGGATTCAGCCATCAGCTCCAGTTTGTTTTCCCATTCATCCATCAGGGCTATTTCCAGCGATGGTGTACGTTTGAACTGCGCCCAGAAAGGAAGATTGCTCATCAATATTGCCGACAGGTCGCCCTCGTAATATTTGGTGTTGCTTACTTCCTGAAAAACGCCGCTGCCACCCATCACCAGATTTTTCCCTTCGAACATATCCGAGTTGGGGTTCAGATTAAAATAAATGGAGAGCATGTCTTTTCCGCCTTTGTAGTGACACTCCTCAATAGAAGAATGGCTCATGGGGATGAACTTGCTCTTGCCGGCTGTGGTTCCCGATGATTTGGCAAACCATTTCACCTCCTCCGGCCACAGCACATATTGTTCCCCTTCACGCAGCCGGTCAATGTAAGGTTTCAACTGTTCATAAGTTCTTACCGGAACCCGCTGGCGGTATTCATCGGATGTCTTTATGTTTTTGTAATCGTATTTTTTGCCCCACTCCGTGTTGGCGGCAACCAAAATAAGTTTTCGTAACAACTCTTCCTGCACCTCATGAGGGTACTTCATAAAGAGGTCAATCTGGTGTATCCTCTTTTTTATCAGCCAGTGCAGTACGGAGTTTATTAATGCCATATTTAAAATTAAATCTTCCGGTCAATCGCGGCCCAAAGTTATAAAAGAAACACGATTATTGTACCTTTGATATTATGATCTTGTTTCCCAATGCAAAAATCAACCTGGGCCTGCATGTGATAGCGAAAAATGCGGACGGATATCATACCATCGAATCCCTGATTTACCCGCTTCCTTTCTATGATGTGCTGGAAATAATCCCTTCGGAAAAATTCAGGGTCGTGGTACACGGCGAAACAATACCTGAAGGTGAAAATCTCATCACTAAAACCTGGCAAATACTCAAAGAGAAATTCGACATTCCTCCCGTTGAAGTTCATTTGCTGAAAACTATTCCGCTGGAAGCGGGGTTGGGTGGCGGCTCGTCCGATTCAGCGCATTTCATGAAAGCTCTGAACAGGATGTTTTCACTCGGTTTGTCAACAGCAGCAATGAAAAAGATTGTTTCCGGGGTTGGCAGCGACTGTCCTTTTTTCATTGAAAATCTTCCCGCTTTGGTGTCGGGCAGGGGAGATCATATCTCACCGGTTGATATTTCACTTTTCGGCAGATACATT
>JAOZOO010000311.1 GCA_029933225.1 Bacteroidales bacterium
TGTTTATTTCAACTGAAAAGTATACCAGTATTTCAGTTTAAAAGTATACCATTTTTTTGAAAAAAAAGAATAAAGGTATATACATATCGGGCATGCCCGATATGTATATATCCGGAGCTCTGATAAAGATTGATTTCAGGATAATATTTTTCATTTCTCCAATAACTTTTTGGTTTCTCTGAGCCGATAAGATTCTCCGTTCATGTTGACCAGGTGGGCTTTGTAGGTGAGTCTGTCCACAAGTGCTGCCGTAAGGACCGGATCACCAAAGATCTCCTCCCAGCGGTCAAAACCCAGATTGGTGGTGATAATGGTTGATTTTCTACCCGCTCTCAAAGACAGGTGGTTGAACAAAAGTTCGGATCCCTGTTTATCGAAAGAGACATACCCGAACTCATCACAGATGACCAGGTCATATTTTTCAAATTTGCTTTCCATTTGGCGCAGTGTTTTCTGAGCATGCGATTCACGGAGTTGGGTCAATAATTTGTGGATCGTTACAAAAAGCACCTTATATCCCTGCATACAGGCTTTTATTCCCAGGCCTGTGGCAATGTGGGTCTTTCCGGTTCCCGGATTGCCGGCCAGGATGATATTCTCTCCTGCGGCAATAAAATCCAACCGCTCAAGGCTGGGGAGTTTTTCCCGGGCATCTTCGGGAAGAAAATCACTATCCAGTTCATGCAGGTACATTTTCCCGGGAAAGCCTGCCTGACGTATCTGTGCCTTTTTCCTGTTTTCTAATCTGGTCTCGTATTCTTTTTCCATCAACCCTAACAAGTACATCTCATATTCCATCCTCTCGCGGGCTGCCTGCCGGGCCGCTTCTTCAAAGTCACGCCTGAACACCGGAAGACGAAGCCCTTTACTGTATTGGATAATCTTTTCTTTTATCTGTTTTTCCATAATGATTTTTCTTTTTTGTTTTCTCTTGTTTCTTATAATAACCGGGTAATTTGCTGGAGCTGTTCCCTGGAGCGCTCGACTGTCTCCCCCTTGTGTGGTGAAGGTATTTGCTCCTTTTGGGGCTTATTGCCAAGCAATGCTGTGATCATCTCTGTGGTTATGTTACCGGGAGTACTCTCGAGCAACCGTGCCACGCTTCCCTCCAGTGTCTCTCCGCTGACCTGATGCCGGTGACAATAATGTAGCAACTCAATAAATGCTCTCGGGGTCGAGAAAAAAAACTTTTCATACAACTCCTTCAAATAACTGCTTCGGGCCAGGGCCACACTCCTTTTTAATGCTCCGGGCTTCCTTCTGAAAGTATCCAGATAATGTTCAATGTTTATTATCCATTGATGTCTTGCGTAACTCCTTT
This sequence comes from Bacteroidales bacterium, assembly GCA_029933225.1. Taxonomy (GTDB): domain Bacteria; phylum Bacteroidota; class Bacteroidia; order Bacteroidales; family F082; genus JAADID01. The sequence goes on from JAOZOO010000311.1 coordinate 1,322, forward strand.
C
>JAOZOO010000059.1:0-13699 GCA_029933225.1 Bacteroidales bacterium
TGATAGTTCAACACCAACATCCAGACTTTTTACTCTAGGAATATTTTTTCTGTGAATCACAATTTTATTCCGTGATTCGGTGTTCATATATCCAATTATTTTTTCTTCCGGAGAATTTTTCATTTATATATGCTTGCGAGTTTCTAATAATCCGAAGAAGATAGTATTAAAAAGATTTTCATTAAGGCTGTAAAAATAAACAAAGTATGTCGTATAAAAAATTATAATTGTATCCTTGTGAGATCAATCTATATTGACTTTTGATACTTAATTTTTTAAACCAATTTACAAGTTCTGTTATAAGTACAATTCGTTCCTTTTTTAGGTATCCTTTTTAACCTGATCCAAAGCATTCAACAAATTTGAAAGTTCTAGCAGAGCCAGTCCGGAGCAGGCGTTTGTGAGGACACCAACAACGGTTGATATGTTAGGATTTTAACCCTTATTCTAAAAAAATCTCCTTCCCCGCTTAAAGCGTCCCGCTTTAAGCACCCTTGTTTTCAAACCCCGTCACGAAAAAAATTTCATTGCATCCCTTGCAGATCCTTTGCGCCCGTTGCGGTTAAGCATTCAACAGCCCTCAAATCACAAACTCCAGCTCCCCTACCGGCGTGCGGCAGTCCATATCCTGGCCGCGGTCACGGTGGTCTATAATCTCGGCGGAGACGCCGACCATCCTGCCCAGCAGGAAGATGATGAACCCGATACGCTGCATCTGGTCTTCGGGCATGTCACCCTTGACAATGCTTTTCCACATCAGTTTCAGCGAGATGACGGCAATCACCGCATCAATGTTTACACAATACACATTAGGCGTCACCCCTTCATCATGAAGTGCCGTCACCAGGTCGTGATAGAAATCCCAAAAAACATTGCCGATTCCATCGGTTTTGAACTTCCGGTAAATAAAATCCTCGCGGGGGTCAATATTTATCGGTTTGCCTTTGAATACCGGGTGGTTGATGCACGGTATCCGTTTGTAATTCCTCGCACCTTTTGCCTTTTGTTCATCTTTGTAGGCTTTGTATCTGACTGCTGCATCCACAGCAAGCTTTTTAATTTTTACGCCATCTAATTTCTGAATGTCAGCACGTTTCGAATATTTCTCAAAGCTTTCCATCAGGTATTCCACAGCCTCAAAACCACTGCCACCGTGAGCCAGTCCCGTATTACTCAAGAATCCGGTATAGGTCATGGAAATATGGTTTCGCGCGCTCACACTTTCCTTGGCTCCTTTGGCGCTTAACGTTCCCGCTCCGTTGGTCAGCGTGAGGGCCAGCAAGGTGTTGAATTCCAATAATTCTTTATCATCCGGTTCGTAACCGAAGGTGTAGATGAATGCCGACCGGCTGAAAGAACCCTGCAACCCCTCAAACTTTTTCAGCTTTCCGATGAAAGACAGGTTTATGCCCTTCATATTGGCAGCTGAGGTCAAACGGGCAATAACTGCAAAGTAGGTGTACAGATCAATAACATTTTGTTTGGTGATCTTTTTCAAAATCAATTCCGGCAGGGCAAGATGGAAAAGTACTGCGGTGATGATGAAAATGTCGGGTCGTTCCATTTCCGCCTTTTCAATGACCTTTGCCAGTGTGTTCAGGATATTTCCCGGATTGGGTGAATTCTTTATGATATCAAGGAAAGTGGTGACAAACTGTTCATTATTCGTCCGGCTTTTTCCTTTGAACACTTTCATTTTCTTTTCAAACATTTTCACGTTCACGGGGTCGTCATACCCCCTCAATCCCGTTTCTACAATAAAATCAATGAAGAATTTCATATACTGTGCTGCCAGTTCAAAATCAGGATGATCGCCGAGAATGGACGTCAGGGCAGCAAATTCCGCATTGGGAGTGGCTTTATTTTTTCTGACCTGCTCTAGTAACCGGTAATCCGCCTCTTGGGGAACGGATAAATAATTCAGGATGAAGTTGACCAGCGGAACATCACATTCCCTCGGTACTTTTTTCAGCAAGGTGTAAACGATGAGCTCTTCATAGGAATGTTCGATCAAATCCACGATCGGGCGGCCGTGCAACTCGGCTATGTTGGTCTTCTCATTGATCCGTGAAACGGACGACTTGTTGCGCATATTCTGCCTGACGGGCATGGCGCCCACCTGTTTTTTCAGCGCTTCGATCTCTTCCCTGTACGGCGAAATGGCATCCACCACAGGTATTTTCAGCTCCAGCGGCAGTTGCAGTCCGAAATCATTGCCGAACCAGGGTTTCAGTTCCAGGTTTCCGGAAGGTTTGAAATCGGGCTTCCCGCCAATGGCCTTAAACACGTACTTCATGGCTTGCGGGATATGCTGGATGCTGGTTACACGCACACCTTTTTTTGTCACCACCGGCCTGTCGGGATCGAAGGCCTCCGCACCGAAATAATCGTCAAACCATGTTTCTTTCGAGATAGCGTCATCATTATCGCCGGCCAGTGCTCCGGCATGGCCTACTGCCCGGGTAAGACTGGATTTCCATCTGCCGGTCACACAGGCAATAATAGGCTTGTCGAATTTGATTGTGCCGTCTTTGATCCAGCCCAGCGCCTGTTTTTCATAATAACCGCCGGGTTCAACATACAGCACGACGGCTTTTGTCCGGTCGTCATTCTGTGCCGCCCACAGAAATTCGGCAACGGCAAACTGGATGATCACATCCTTGCCCGAGCTGACGAGTGTAGTGGTACCGAAACCTTCGGTTTTAAGATATTCGGCAATGGTGTTGGTAAAATTTCCCGAATTGCTGTGGATGGCTACCGACCCCTTGATAAGTGTCTCTTCGGGATGATCCCCGCCGAGGGCGCCGCCGATGCGTACCTGGTTCCACGAGTCGCCAATACCGAGTGTATTTGCTCCAAAAACATCAATGTTACTGGCCTGACATACCGCACGGATCAACCTTTGGTCTTTCACACTGATCTTTTCGGTGACGATGACGATCTTTTTCAGGTTTTTGTTGTAGTGACACAGCTCGGTAACGGCATAAAAAACGGCAGCCGGCGGCAGGTAAACAACACCTGTATCAAACTTATGATGCCGCACTACCTCAGCCACACGACTGTAAACGGGAATGTCGCCCAATGCTGTTTCCACCTTTCCCGGCCTTCCGTACTGTACTCCGGCCACAACATTACCCTTGCTGAATTCGTGGGTTTTCGGAGTTACTCTCCGGCTCTCATTCCCAAGAATGTTCATCACGCAGACTTTCGCATCAGCCGGTGCCACATCCTTGAGTGAAGTGATCTGAACTTTATATGGGAATGGATTTAGCGAAGTATTTTTTTTCGTTTTCATGACTGTTTCTTCTTTTCAGTTAAAAAATCATCCACCTCAACGGCATACTGAATGACTTCGAGCATGGAGCTGTCGTAGCCGAAAAATTTATAAGGGATTTCCAGCTGGTTCAGCAGGTCGGTGGCATAGGCAAAGCCCTTAATCAGGTTGGGGCCTCCGCGGCCCACAACCACGTATATGTCCGGTTTTCCGTGCCGGCGGGTATAGTCGCGCAGGGCATCGAATATGCCTTTGAAAGTAACCAGAATGTCTGTATTGTTGGCTTTCCCGCCGATGATCAGCAGCACGTTAGACTGTGCCAGCCAGTATTTGAAAGCGATGGCCGCAATATTGTACATCTTCTCATAAGGAGGATTTCCGCCGAAATCGCTGGAGAAAGTAGCTTTTTGTGAAAGTACTTCAGTGGCTGCGCTGTTGGCTCCGCCGCCAAACATGAACGGTGTGATGGTACCATTGGGGTTGATCACTGCCACATCGCTTTGTCCCTGATAGGTCCGTAACTGGTTGATCTCGGCTTCGAAATTGGACATGTTGGTATAAAATGTTTCCGAGGGGATGTTCAGTCGCCGGATTTGCGGGTTGTCCTGGTCGAACTGCGCCTTGAAATCGCAGGCAACCGGAAAATAGCGTTCCCCGATCTTCTCCATCCGGATGGGGTTGATTTCCAGTGTTGTGAAACCGTAGTCATTGTATAGATTCCATAGCCGTGGTAGATACTGCACCAGCGGACTGACGATTTCCTGCGGGGCGTTCAATTCGGCAAGGGCATCGTTGATGTGATAGGATTTCAATCCCGTTATGGGGTCAAATGACCGTTCGATGATACTGTCCTCATCCAGTTCTTCGATATCCACCCCACCATGATGGGTCAGTGTGAAATTCACTTTCCTGGTGACGGTGGAAACATTCAGGTTGAAGTAAATCTCATACTTCGAGGGGATAAACTCTTCGAACGTCACGCCGTTGGCCTGAATGCGCTCGTTGTTGAAGGTATGGGTGGCAAAATAAAGTGTGCGTTTGGCATCGAGGGCCTCCTCCACGGAGGTTACGATCTTGACCAGTCCGGCCTTGCCTTTTTTTCCGATGCCTCCGTTGAAAACCGGTTTCACTACAACTTTACCCCTTTTGGCAAGCAGTTGCTCAATGTTTTCATAATGTGTGTCGGCTTCCAGGACAGCGGGAACAGGAAAATCGGCAAGTTTAAGAATGGGTGCACCAAACTTCATTCCTGTTAATTTCATAGTAGTTGGTTTAAGGTGTGAAAAAAAGAAAAGAAATAAAAAATATTCCGTGCCCATAAAAATAAAATAAATCCGGCAAATAACCTTGATAATTTGCAGGAGATATTAAATTTGTGGGTTTTTAAGTATTAACTTTAATAACCATATATTCTATGAAGAAAAATGTAATCATTATCGGCGCTGCCGGAAGGGATTTCCACAATTTCAACACTTACTTCCGTGGAAACGAAGATTATAATGTTGTGGCTTTTACAGCAGCCCAGATACCGGATATTGATGGAAGAAAATATCCTGCCGAACTGGCGGGCGACCTGTATCCTGACGGGATACCTATTTACGAAGAAGCCCGTTTGCCCGAACTGATCAAAGACCTGAAAGTGGATGATTGTGTGTTTGCCTACAGCGATGTGCCTTACGAGCGTGTCATGGGTGTTTCGGCCATTGTGAATGCTGCCGGAGCCAATTTTATTCTTCTGGGGCCGAAGGATACCATGGTAGAAAGCACCAAGCCGGTGATTGCCGTAGGCGCTGTCCGGACAGGATGTGGCAAAAGCCAGACATCGAGGAAAGTGATTGAATACCTCATGGCCAAAGGACTGAAAGTAGTGGCCATCCGTCACCCCATGCCTTACGGTGACCTGGTAGCACAAAAAGTTCAGCGTTTTGCCACCATTGACGACCTGGCCAAACACAAATGCACGATCGAGGAAATGGAAGAGTATGAACCACACGTGGTTCGCGGCAATGTGATTTATGCCGGTGTGGATTATGAAGCCATCCTGCGTGCTGCCGAGCAGGATCCCGATGGTTGTGATGTCATTCTGTGGGACGGAGGGAACAACGATTTCCCTTTCTACAAACCCGATCTGAACATCACCGTGGTTGACCCGCACCGTCCGGGACATGAATTGAAATATTACCCGGGAGAAGTCACTCTTCGCCTTGCAGATGTGGCCATCATCAACAAGATGGACAGTGCGGCTCCCGAAGCTATCCAGACCGTTCGCGAGAATATCGCCAAGGTGGCACCTCATGCCATCGTGGTGGATGCCGCTTCACCCATCAAGGTGGACGACCCGGATGTGATCAAAGGAAAACGGGTGCTGGTCGTTGAAGACGGCCCGACGCTGACACACGGCGAGATGAAGATCGGCGCAGGAACGGTTGCCGCACAGAAATTCGGCGCTGCCGAGCTTGTTGATCCAAGACCCTTCGTTGTTGGCAAACTGGCCGAAACTTTCAAAATTTATCCGAACATCGGCACCCTACTGCCGGCTATGGGTTACAGCGAACAGCAGTTGAAAGACCTGGAAACCAGCATCAATAACACCGATTGTGATGCCGTAGTCATCGGCACACCCATTGACCTGAACCGGATCGTAAAAATCAACAAACCCAATACGCGTGTTTATTACGACTTGCAGGAAATCGGTTATCCCGACCTGGAAGGTGTATTGAACGATTTTGTGAAAGAACACAAACTGGCGTAACAGGCAATATTATATTTATTCAAAAGCTCATCCTCATTATACAAACAGGATGAGCTTTTTTTGTTATATGAAAAGGAGAACAATAGGTTGTTTAACCGCAATGCGCACGATGTTTGCGCAAGGAGCGCAAAGGATTTTGAAGTTGTGACTGAAATCGCTGGTACGGGAAAGACTGCCGGAGGCAGGACATATTCTTGCCAGGTACGCAAGTCCCTGGAATAAAATCAAAAAAGGATAAGCAGTTCTGTAAGAACGGCATCTAATTATAAAAAATAACAAATCACAAATAACAAACTCCAATTCCGAATAGCCTGAACAAATAACCTCCATATCACAAACGATAAAAATATGGGGCTGTCTAAAAAGTCAATTTTTCAGCTAATTTTATATAATAAAATCTTTGTGGTACTTTGCAACTTCTCCGTGAACATCTGTGTAACAGCTCTTTATATTGCGTCACAAAGATACACTTCCAAAGGAATACCTGTGGCAAAAGTGGACACGGAGGTACACAGAGGACTTTTTAGACAACCCCGGGGACAGGGATTAAATTCCTGAAAAAAATAAATTAACTTTAATTAACGGTTGTTCGTGTTGTTTAAAGCGTATCTTTGCCGCATTATTAATAACATTAAATTTTATCAATGAACACAGGAACAGTAAAGTTCTTCAATGAATCGAAAGGTTTTGGATTCATCAAAGAAGACGACTCTTCAAACGAATACTTTGTTCATGCTTCAGGTCTGATCGATGAGATCAGGGAAGATGACAACGTTGAGTTTGATTTGAAAGAAGGAAGAAAAGGATTGAATGCAGTGAATGTAAAAGTAATTTAACATTTTCTGAATAACTTTTTAGTACTGAAAAAGCCCGTCTCATTTTAAATGCGACGGGCTTTTTTCTTTTAGGCGTAAACAGAAAAAACACTGTTTCCTGTTATTTAAACTTTTTCATATATTTTTTCAGCACATCCTTATGCACGGTAAAATCCATCATCTTCAGCTTCACATAATCCTCGCTGAAGAAATAATACCCGAATTCGGGGCTGTCTTCGCCAACATTTCTTGATCCGGAACTTGAGTCCTTGATCAGGTACCACATTTTGCCGTCATTATCTTTCAGATATCCAACCATATGCATACCATGATCGTCGGTAGTTGTTTTGTTGGAAAAACGGAACTGACGGGCATTGTCATTGATATAATCTGACGGGATGTCAAAATCAGGAATCAGGGCAGTATTGGTTTTCCGCGAAAAGCCGGCCTCCGAAACATCACCTCCGATGCTCAGCGTATAGCCGTTTTCGATGGCATGATTGAGGATGTCCATATACACATCCAGGGGTACGTTGTAATATTCCTTACTGTGCCACCAGTTGTCGGGCACTTCATATTCCACCTGCTGCCAGAAAGGTTGCTGCAGATAAGACAACAACTCAACATAATCATCCATGTTCAGTTTCAGATAATCTTTCAGAAAAGATTTGGGTGTGTAATGCTCTCCTTCATAATCAAACCCGGTCGGTGGTTCTCCCATATAATGATTCAGAATGGACTTGATGGTGGCTATCACTTCATCTTCATTCCAGGCATTTGTTTTTTTCACATTTTGAAGATAGCTACGCATTTCTTTCATCATTTCGGAGTGGTCGAAAAATTTACGGCCACCAATCAGTCCGTCATAAACCGAACGAGGAACAGCACCATATTTCTTATAAATCTTTGCCACGGCATTGGATTCGGAACCTTCTTCAAACAGCGACTTTCCCCGGGTATGGACAAAGCCTTTGGCTTTCTCAACGTATTCCCAGTAAACGGTAAACATTTCGGATATTCTGACATCTTTGTCAAAAAGTCTGTGCACTTCCGACTCATAAAAAGAGGTAGTGGAAAAGCACCAGCACGTACCTGTGTTTCCTTGTGAGGTTGTCGGTGTGTGCCAGTAAGTATGGTCTTTGTAATCGGCAACTTTGTCCGGAAGATCCAGCCCGGACTGATCCATCATAAAATACTTGTGCTTTTTAACTTCATTCTCCTTTTTCTGAACGGCACGAACATCTTTCAGAATAAAATTCTGGTAATATCCCGGTTCATACTCTTTGAATTTGGCTTTGTCTTTGCTCTTATCCTGGGCATTCAAAGCAACAGCAGGCAACAGGAACGCTACTGTTAAAACGGCAATTAACTTTTTCATTTTTTTATAGGTTAAAATTTAAAGGTTACAATTTACCAAAACCCCGTCCCGTAAAGAACAGTTGTTTAAAAGGCAAACAAATGTACATCAATTCTGATTTGTAACATCATCAGGTGGAAATAATAACGGACAGGTTTTTTGATAATGTGCGATGAAAATGAAACGGCCCGGAATTGTCTTAAGGAACTTTATTCAATCCAGCCGTGTTTCAAAGCATAAGCGATGAGTTCGGCGCTGGAACCCAGGTTATATTTATGCAGGATATTCTTCCGGTGAGTCTGCACAGTCTCAAAAGATATCCCAAGTCTTTCGGAAATTTCATGGCTTTTCATTCCGTCGGCAATACAGCGGATGATCTGGAGTTCTCTTTTGGTAGGCAGGTTCTCTCCGTTTCCATTTCCACTGTGTATGTTGTTGCTTTTTGCAAACACACTTTTAACCGTAACGATCAGTTGTTCCTGTGTAAAAGGTTTTGTCAGATAAGAATCGGGTTGAGTTTCAAAAGCTTTCTGAATAATATCTTCATTGCTATAGGCGGAAATGTAGATGACCTTTGTGCCTTTTTGCAATGATCGCATTTTCCTGACAAAATCAATTCCTGTAGCGCCTCTCCCCAGATTAATGTCGCAAAGAACCAGGTCAACATCATGCCCGTTCAATAACTCAAAAGCGCTACTGTACGAATTGGCAATCGCAATTACCTCAAAATCATTTTGCTCAAGCATCTGTTTCACATCCCATGCAACGATGGCTTCATCTTCCAATATCAATATCCGTTTCTTCATAACGCTGCTACGTTCTTTAACTGTTTGGGTGTTGTGGATTGGATTCCGCAAACAAGCTCAATTGTTATTTTATTTTTCTCCTCATCAATGACCATGCTGCCCTCATAATTTGATACCAGGGCATTTATCAATTCATAACCAAATCCTACGTTTTTTCCGTCAGTCATCCGCTGTATGCCTGACCCGCTGTCACTGACAACAATCCGGATTTTATCATTTCGGTTTTTACGGACATCCAGTTTAATCACTTTATTTTTCTGATCTTTTAATCCATGTTTGATGGAGTTGGTTATGGTTTCGTTAAGGATGAGTCCGACCGAAACAGCTTCTTCAACAGGGAGAACAATATTTTGCACATTCATACGAATTTCAATCCCGTTTTCATCAGCAATCAAAGATTTTTTGATAAACGGAATCAATTCCTTTATGTATTCAGCCATGTCGATTTTTGCCGACTGTTTACTTTTATATTTATATAACTGGCGATGGATCAATGCAATGGAAGAGATTCGTTGGATAGAATCCTGAATAGCATTCTTTGCCGTTCTGTCTTCCATCTGATTGGCCTGAATATTCAACAGGCTCGAAATAAGCTGAAGATTGTTTTTTACACGGTGGTTCATTTCACTCAGTAACAGAGAAGCAAGTTCAGCATGTTCTCTTGAAACTTCAGCCGTTTCTTTAAGCAATTGGTTTTGTGAGATAATTAAACTCCGGTTTCGAATATATTGCTTCCTGAAAAGACTAATGAATACAATACTGAGAATAAAAGCAATAATTCCGTCAACGATAGTAATCGTTTGATTTATTTCCGGTTTTGTTTCAATGGCAAATCCGGTTAAATAATTCCCTTCGGCAAGGACGAAAAGAAATAAAAGAAGAATAAAATACAACGATAAAAAAAACTTATTTTCTATGATAAATGCTGCCGCAATAAAGAGTGGAAAAAGGAAATATTTAGTGCCTGTATCCAGTATCACTTGCGCTGCGACGATGTGAATTGCCAAAGTAAGAAAAAATAACGTCCTTGCAAACTTATACTTCTTCCTGCTGTTAAGGAATAAGACAAATAACATGCTTATAAACGAAAAATAATTCGCAGCAATAATTCTAACATCATGCACTGCAATACCCCAGTATGCATTGAATAAAACAAATATGATGATAATTAAGGCAAACCCGTTGAGGATTTTGACACGATGAAACTGATCAAACTCCTGATCATCCTCAACGCCGAGGTTAAGCACTCTTTTTAAGATATTTTTTAACTTTGGCCTCATCATTCCGGCATCAACATTTTGTAAAGTTACAAAGAGTATTATTCAGTTGGAAACATCAATGCGTCCTGGTTAGTTTTAATCGCCCTAAATATACGAAATTTATGTTTTAATAACTTACGTAGTAACAAACACAATGTTTCGTTGAATTGCAATCATTTCTCAAATAGATGCCTGATCGGATTAAAAAGAAAATATTCACCATGTTAACCCTTTAAAAACTTTGTAAATCATGAAAATGCAAATCTCCCGGTTTCTTTTGATCTTTTTATTAATTCCTCTGATGAGCACGGCTCAAACAAGCAGTTTTTATGATTATTCGGTAACTGATATCGACGGAAATATTTTTTCGTTTCAGCAATTGAAAGGTAAAAAAATAATGATTGTAAACGTTGCCTCCAAATGTGGTTACACACCTCAATACGAACAATTGGAAGCTGTTTATGAAAAATACAAGGACAAAGGTTTTGTCATTGTCGGGTTTCCTGCCAATAATTTTATGCATCAGGAACCGGGAACAAACGAGGAGATCAAAGAATTCTGCACATTGAATTACGGCGTCACTTTCCCGATGATGGCCAAGATATCCGTAAAGGGCAAGGACATGGCGCCCATATACCGGTGGCTGACACGCAAAGATCTGAATGGTGTGGAAGACTCAAAAGTAAAATGGAATTTCCAGAAATACCTGATCAGTCGTGAAGGCAAACTGGAAAAGGTGATCCCGCCAAAAGTGAAACCCGATGATCCGGAGATCATCCAATGGATCGAAAACTGAAAATAGCGCAGTATTTGCAATTACAACAACAATATTAAATCCTGATGATCCGTAAATACATATTGCCACTCATACTATCCATCGTCATTTTTTCGTTACTGGATTTTTATCCCACCGACTGTACAACCGGAAGCACCTCCTGTACGACTACAGGTAAACAGACAATTGAAGATTGCTCCTGGAATGGTATTGAGTTGAAAGGGAAAATCCAGTTTGTGGAATCTTTTCCCGACATCAAGGTGCAGTTTGTTGATGCTTTTCCCGACCTGAAGGTCAAGTTTGTGGACGCCTTTCCCGATGATTGCGGAGAATGGCAGATTGTAGAATCATTTCCCGATTTCAAAGTGCAGGTAGTGGAATCTTTTCCCGATATTAAAGTGCAGGTGGTTGATGCTTTTCCGGGGATGGTTAAGTAGATAGTTATCAGTCGGCAGTCTGCAGCAGGTTATACCAATTGTATTTTAAAATGCGCCAAAAGTGCATTTTAAAATTTACAATGGTAAATACCGTTATTAAGTCAAAGTGTCTTTGGGATTGAAATGAACCAAAGGCGCATTTTGATTTGTAATCGGTATTATTACTCGTTATGGCCTATCCTTCCATCATTTTCACTATTCACAAATCACTAATCAAAAAAAAGGACGCCTTCCGGCGCCCTTTTCATGAGATAATTTTGAACGTTCCTATTCGTCGCCTATCTCATTTTGACAATCGTCTTTTGATCAACCTTGTCGGCTGTAATGAACTTGACAACATAAACACCCTGATTTACCATTCCGCCATTTTTGTCTTTACTGTCCCAGATGATTTTATGATCTCCTGCGAGCATATTTCCGTTGACCAGTGTTTTGACCAAAGCGCCCCGCATATCGTAAACAGCTATAATTACCTTCTGGTCTTTTTCAAGAGTGAAAGTAAGATTTACCGAATTCCGGAACGGGTTGGGGTAAATTGTATTCAAGTCAGTTGTCATGTCAGCAATCGCTGATTTTGAACCACAACTCAGCGTAATTGTACCTCCTTCAACAACCGTAGCATATTGGTCAGGATAACGGAAATGAACCGACCCTGGCATTAATTCCATTCCATCTATAAATGTATGCCATGAACCCTGGGCATACTGTGTAATGCAACTCCCGAATACCTGTCCTGTAGAGAAATAATAATTATCAATTCCAGTATTCGTACTTACAACAGGAAATTTAATGTTGCTGGTACCCTTATAAGATATTTTAAATTTATAAGCTCCAGTTCTGGCAAACAAAGGAATATCCATATATCCCGAGGTATTCAGATAACCCCAGCCATGCCAGTATCCACCTCCCTGGCTTAAATAAGCAGTACCGTCCGTAATTGGATTGCCGGCATGGTCTGTCAGCCAGATGCGCAGAACTTCTGTGGTCCAGGTGTAATTTGAAGCCTGCAATTGAGCAAGCAATTGCTCTACCGATCCCTGGTTAACGGTCATTTTTATCTTCGTGTATCCCGGAGGAATTTCGGAGAAGAGTTTACCGTTGTTGTCAGTTTGACCGGGCAAAGTAGCACCCCAGCTTCCGCCGTAAGCCGGAGTTGCTTTACCTCCGGGAACCCCATTTCCATTTTCATCCAGCAATGTCAGCAGCACATAAGCTTTTGAAATGCTGCATCCCGTTACGTTAATATTAAACTGTTTACTGCCAAACCTGAACGGATAGTTATGTGGTAACATCTCCATGGATGGCTGGGTAAAAGTTTTCCAACCCGAAGCATAATATTTGATCGTTCCGTTGTAGTTCAATGCAACATTGGTTGTATTGTAAATCAATGGGTTGGTCGTGGTGATGTTAATGTTCGATTTCTGGTTGGACTGGCCGAGATATTTCATTCTGAAAGAATATTTCCCGGGCAGTAATTGTTTCACGGCATTACCACTGGCATCGGTCGTTCCGAAGGTTTTCCATCCGGAGGCGTAATAAGTAACAACACCACCCGGCAATCCGGTACCGCCGCAGGTTTGCAATGAGACGGTCATGGCCATTAACTGATAAACCAAAGGATTGGTGGTTGTAATATTAATATTCGATTTTTGCTGTGAATAACCGCCATATTTCATCCTGAAGGAATATTTTCCGGGCAGTAGCTCTTTGAAGACACTACCCGTACCATCAGTCGTACCAAACGAATGCCAGCCCGAAGCATAATAAATGACTACGCCTCCGCTAACGGGATTACCACCGGAAGACTTTAGCTGAACTTCCATTTTTACAGTCTGGAATATCAATGGATTAGTTGTTGCAATATTCACATTGGATTTCTGCTGCGAATAGCCCAGGTATTTCATCCTGAATGAATATTTTCCGGGGAGCAGTTCCTTAAATGTACTTCCGGTTCCGTCTGTCGTACCAAACGATTTCCAACCTGAAGCGTAATAAATGACCACACCGCCACTCAACGGATTTCCACCCGAGTCTTTCAACTGGACTTCCATCTTGGTTGTCTGATAAACAAGCGGGTTGGTCGTGGCAATGTTCACATTGGATTTCTGCTGCGAATAGCCCAGGTATTTCATCCTGAAGGAATATTTTCCAGGCAACAGTTCTTTGAAGGTACTTCCGGTTCCGTCTGTCGTACCAAACGATTTCCAACCTGAAGCGTAATAAA
>JAOZOO010000059.1:13799-18136 GCA_029933225.1 Bacteroidales bacterium
GTACTTCCGGTTCCGTCTGTCGTACCAAACGATTTCCAACCTGAAGCGTAATAAATGACCACACCGCCACTCAACGGATTTCCACCCGAGTCTTTCAACTGGACTTCCATCTTGGTTGTCTGATAAACAAGCGGGTTGGTCGTGGCAATGTTCACATTGGATTTCTGCTGCGAATAGCCCAGGTATTTCATCCTGAAGGAATATTTTCCAGGCAACAGTTCTTTGAAGGCACTTCCGGTTCCATCAGTCGTACCGAACGAATGCCATCCCGAAGCATAATAGGTGACTACGCCATCGCTCAACGGATTACCACCTGAATCTTTCAACTGGACTTCCATATTGACGGTCTGGTATAATACCGGATTAGTGACCGTGATATCCACATTGGATTTTTGTTGTGAATAGCCAAGGTATTTCATTCTGAAAGAATACTTTGTGGCGGTTCCGTCTATCAATGTGAAAATATCACCGTTGGCGTCCGTAGTGCCTGCTGTGTGCCATCCGCTTTTGTAATAGGTTGCCACACCACCTTCAAGTCCGTTATTGTTGCTGTCAACCAGCTTGATATGCACGCCTGACTTGCCTATTTCACAACCTGTCAGTGTTAAATCAACTGTGCCGGCGCCACGGAAATGGAATTTATACGTACCGTGCAACAGTTCCATTGATGGTTTTGTGAACCATCTGCTGTCACCTGTTGATCCGCCATAAGAAATAGAGCCGGCATAATTTAAAGTAACTTTTGTAGTAGTCCAGGTAACTGTTGAACCGTCAGCCGGGAAATTCCATGAAGAGATATATTCTTTTGTGGCTTTATACTCCATCCGGAATGTATATGTACCCGGGAATATTTCTGCTTCGCTTTCCCCGTCGGCTGATGTTCCGGTGTTGCCTCCCGGGAACCACCAGGCGTCGCCGTTTGTTCCATAACCAAAGGCTGGTGCAGCTCCGTTAATGGGAGTGCCGTCACAGGTTTCAACACGCAGCGTAATCAGAGAGGTCTGAAAATCGTAAATGCTTCCCGTTTGCTGAACGCTCCACTTTGTAGTTTTGTTGAACTTCATTTCGTAGGACAGATTCGTATTGCTTCCGTCTCGCATATCAAGCAGCAATCCCTGTGCATTTGTTGAACCGGGCACAAACCATACTGTAGGTGTTGCGTATCCGCCACGTGCCGTTCCGCCTGCCAGCGGGTTGCCATTGTGGTCAACAAGATGCAACTGCGAAACCACTTTTTCGATTGAAGTCTGACCCGAATAGTCCATTTCCACTATCATCGATCTCGGATCATTCCATTTGTACCCAAAGTGGAACTTCATGGTGTTCCCGTAAAAATCTTTTGGGAAAAGTTCTCTTGAATTCCAGACACCACCGGTTTTTCCAAAACTGATCCATCCACCGGATCCCCTGTAATCCAGGTAACCGCCTGTCCAGTGGAAGGTGATCTTTGTGGTTGAAAAGTTAAACGTATTTCCCGAGGGGTCCACAACAAAAGTGACCCTTTCGGTACTTGTGCTCTGATAGTGGGCAAACAGCTTGTACGTTGCGCCCACATCCAGTTGGACGGAAGTTCCGGTGTTGTACTCCCCAACATAATTGGGCCCCTTAAACACTTTGAACTTTGCTGCAATGGTATTGCCTTCGCTGTCATAAGCATTTACCGTTACAGGCGCCGTAGCAGCGAAAACCATGCTTGTCATAAAAA
Organism: Bacteroidales bacterium; assembly: GCA_029933225.1. Lineage (GTDB taxonomy): Bacteria > Bacteroidota > Bacteroidia > Bacteroidales > F082 > JAADID01. The sequence goes on from JAOZOO010000059.1 coordinate 15,505, forward strand.
TCATCAACAGGACAAGCGCTGTTTTAAAATAATTTTTTGTTTCCATAATAATTTGTATTTAGGTTAATAAATTGATTGTATGGCACGATAAAAAATTGACAATACGCATTTGACGATCGTCAAATAAGCTTCAATTTATGGGTTGTAAAGCAGGAAAAGAATATCCGTTTTCATTGCGATAATGTTTTAGGTTTACGACAATCATCAACATTCAGATCGTTGTCGTCTGATGATGGAGAATAATCAAACTGGTAAAAACCATTTTTTATTTATTTTCTCTATCTCAGGCGAAAACGGCCTATAAAAATACAACGGACAATCTCAAAAGTCAATACCCGAATTCGGGTATATTTAGAAATCCGGTTTCACTTTAATATTTTTTAACAGCCTGATGCAAAACGGTTTTGAAAAGAAAAAAGGAGATGATCAAATCACCCCCTTTTTAACAATAACATCTGGTTGCTTATCTCATTTTCACAATCGTCTTTTGTTCAACCTTGTTGGTTGTTATGAACCTGACAATGTAAACACCCTGATTTACCATTCCGCCATTTTTGTCTTTACTGTCCCAGATGATTTTATGATCTCCGGCAGGCATATTCCGGCTTGCCAGTGTTTTGACCAAAGCGCCCCGCATATCGTAAACAGCTACAATTACTTTCTGGTCTTTTTCAATTGAGAAAGTAAGATTTACAGCATCCCTAAATGGGTTTGGATAGGCATTGGTAAATTCGGTAATATAATCAGGTGTGATCAAAGCTGATTTGAAACCACCATCCCACACGAATTCAACAGTCTGGTTGCTGGTCACATCCTGATATTTATGTGTGTATGTACCTGAATAATACATCCTGAAATCATAGGTCTTTGGCAACAACTCCATCGTTGCATTGGGTGTATATCCAAGCGATTTCCATCCGCCGGAATTAACTTTGCCTTCGCCTCCGGAGATATCATTTCCACTTCCGTCAACCAGTGTCGTCTCAACCAGAACCGTCTGGAACACAACATTCGTGTTACTTGCTACATCCTGATATTTATGGATGTAGGACCCGGCATAATAGATACGGAAATCATACAACTTCGGCAACAACTCCATACTTGCCCCGGGTGTGTTACCCATGGATTTCCAGCCGCTGGAGTTGACCTTGCCTTCACCCGTCAATGCTGTTGTCCCGTCAGATGCATACAAATCCATCCTAACGTTCGTGGTCTGGAACACAACATTCGTGTTACTTCCCACATCCTGATATTTATGGATGTAGGATCCGGCATAATAAATGCGGAAATCATACAACTTCGGCAACAACTCCATGCTTGCTCCGGGTGTATTACCCATAGATTTCCAGCCGCCGGAGTTGACCTTTCCTTCACCCGTCAATGCTGTTGTCCCGTCAGATGCATACAAATCCATTGTAACGTTTGCTGTCTGGAAGACAACATTCGAATTGTTTCCCACATCCTGATATTTATGGATGTAGGATCCGGCATAATAGATGCGGAAATCATACAGTTTCGGCAACAACTCCATGCTTGCTCCGGGTGTATTACCCATAGATTTCCAGCCGCCGGAATTGACCTTGCCTTCACCCGTCAATGCTGTTGTCCCGTCAGATGCATACAAATCCATCATAACGTTTGTTGTCTGGAATATTACAAATGAATTTGTATTCAGGTTCTGATATTTATGAACATAAGAACCTTCCCAGTACATTCTGTAATCAAGGATACCGACAGAGCCATCTATCATTGCAAATGCAATCCCCTGGACGTTCGTTAATCCAACGGATTGCCATCCCCCCTTATTATATTTAGCTTCACCGCCGGCAAGCGGGTTACCAGAGCTATTGATCAGCCGGATATAGGCAATGCTTTTTTCCATTTCTGATCCCTCAACGGTGAGTGTAGTCTGGTAAGCAGGATAACCGCTTCCACTGAACTTGAACGTATAAGTACCAGGCAGAAGGTTCATCGTCGGTTTGGTGAATGTTTTCCAGCCGCTGGCATAGTATTTAATGTCACCTGTAAAATGCAACGTCACTGCTGTGCCTGTAAAAATCACAACGGGATCAACACTAACATTCTGTGATTTTTGCATTCCTTTACCACCGTAATAAACTTTAAAAGTATAATTGACCGGAAGCATTTCCATGGTAGTTGTCGTTGTCCCGCTCCCGAAAGTTTTCCAGCCGCTGGCGTAATACTTGCTGGTTCCGGCCAGTTCATTGCCACCAGAATCGAGCAACTTCATGGTGACCGTAATTGTATTGAAAACAACCACCGGATCGGTAGCCACATTCTGGCTTTTCTGGATTCCGGCGCCACCGTAGTAAACTTTAAATGTATAATTTACCGGAAGCATCTCCATGGTTGTTGTGGTCGTTCCGCCGCCAAAGGTTTTCCAGCCGCTGGCGTAATACTTGCTGGTTCCGGCCAGTTCTGTCGTTCCGTCAGAAGCCAGGAGTTTCATGGTTACGGGTATCGTATTGAAAACAACAACAGGATCAGTACCTACATTCTGGCTCTTCTGGATACCGGCACCACCGTAATAAACTTTGAATGTGTAGTTCACCGGAAGCATTTCCATAGTCGTAGTCGTAGTTCCGCTACCAAACGTTTTCCAGCCGCTGGC
>JAOZOO010000060.1:0-3922 GCA_029933225.1 Bacteroidales bacterium
CTTCATGTCAGTATAATTTGGTTAGTATTTATGTTTCTTTTGCTTGCATATAACGTTTATGTAAATAACTTATGCGGTTTATACGCTTGTATGTAGTGGCTTTGTAACATGCTAAAAACCACCCTTTTCGATTTGTAAAATATGGTCAAGCGGACTCTTAACATTTGCAAGACTTTTTTTGCTGACATGGGTATAAATCTCCGTTGTTTTTATGTTTTGATGTCCCAAAAGCATTTGTATGTACCGTATGTCAACCCCCTGCTCCAGCAAATGCGTGGCAAACGAGTGACGTAATACATGGCTGCTGATTCGCTGCCCTATCCCTGCCTTCTCAGCCGAAGCTTTAATAACGTTATTCACACTGGAACGGCTGTATTGTTTCCTGTTTACCCCTTCAAACATCCAATAATTTGGCTTGTATTCCTTCATATATTCTTTTAATAAAATCGCCGTGCTTTCTGCCAATATCGTTGTCCGGTCTTTCTTTCCTTTACCGCCTCGTACAAAGATAAGGTTCTTTTCAAAAAGAATATCGTGCTTGCGTAAATTAATTAGCTCACCAACTCGTAAACCGGCCGAATATAAGACAACAATCATACTCCGGTGTTTCAGGTTGGAAGTGGCTTCAATTAACTTTAATACCTGATTTTCGCTCAGAACGGTTGGCAGTATTTTTGACTTTCGGGGCCGGTCGATATAATAATTCTTTGTTTCGTTGCCGAGAACCTTCTCATAATAAAACTTTATAGCGTTGATAGCTTGATTTTGTGTATTTACAGCCACCTTCTTTTTGCTTATCAGATAATCCTGGTACTTTCGTATATCATTCTCAGTTAGGTCATCAATTTTTGTATCCGGAAAGTAATTGATAAATTCACTGAAAAAGTGAGTGTACACTTTGATTGTATTTTCACTGTACCTCCTTCTGACGAGCAAATCAATGTATTCATCTGGTATTTTCTTAATTACTTTTGCCGCTTCCTTAATGGGGTTTCTATCAGATGTTTTAACATCATAAGATCTCTGAAAGAAACCGGCCTTATCAATTCTTGCAACCCCTTTAAACAGGGAAAAGATGTGCCTCAGATTTCCGGGATTGTTATTCACATACCAGCACTTGTTTGTAGCGCTCCAGGCAGCCCCCTCCAGCTTTTTTGTATGTGCAATAAGTTCCCTGTTGTAGTCAAAATACAGACCGATACAGTCTTTTCCGCGGTGGTGCAGTCTTTTCAATATGATTACAGGTAAAGGCATGTTGTTTAGCCGGTTAATCCAGAAACCTCCAAATGTAAGAAAAAAAGTAAAAACAATATGATGAGCTCACTGATTTTTTTCGGGATAAATAATTTACAACCTTTTCCTATTCTTCAATTGCTGCCACGCCCGGTAACGTTTTCCCTTCGATGAATTCCAGCATAGCGCCGCCGCCGGTGGACACGTAGCTGACTTTGTCTGCGAGGTGATATTTGTTCACGGCTGCCACGCTGTCGCCGCCGCCCACCAGTGAGAAAGCTCCTTTGGCTGTGGCATCGGCAATGGCTTTGGCAATTTCCACGGTACCTTTGGCAAAGTTGTCCATTTCGAAAACGCCCATGGGGCCATTCCAGAGGATGGTGGCGGAGTTTCTGATCACATCGCTGAATGTCTTAATGGATTCGGGTCCGATATCCAGTCCCATCCATCCGTCGGGAATGTCCCCGGCTTTGCAAATCAGTGTGCCGGCATCGTTGTCAAACTTGTCGGCGGCCACCGTGTCGGAGGGGATGTGCAAATTAACCTCCAGTTCTTCGGCCTTTTTTATGGCCGCTTTGGCCGTTTCGATTAAATCCTCTTCCACCAGCGAGTTGCCCACGTCACCGCCCATGGCTTTGATGAAGGTGAACATCATGCCTCCGCCGATGATCAGGTTATCCACCTTGTCCAACAGGTTGTTGATGATCTCGATCTTGCCCGACACCTTGGCGCCGCCCAGCACGGCCGTGAACGGTTTTTCATTTTCAACAAGCACTTTGTTGATGCTTTTCAGCTCGTTTTCCATCACGTAACCGAACATCTTGTCTTTGGGAAAGAATCTGGCGATTACCGCCGTGGAAGCATGCGCACGGTGTGCCGTCCCGAAAGCATCGTTCACATACACATCGGCCAGCCCGGCCAGCTTTTTGGCAAAGGCCTCATCACCTTTGGTTTCTTCGGGATGGAAACGCAGGTTTTCAAGCAACAGCACTTCGCCCGGTTTCAGCCGGGCGGCTATGTTGTGCGCCTGTTCGCCGATACAATCATCGGCAAACTGAACATCCACACCCAGTTTTTCCGACAGGTCTTTTACGATGTGTTTCAGTGAGAATTTCTCTTCCGGTCCGTTTTTCGGCCTGCCGAGGTGCGACATCAGGATAACGGCGCCCCCTTTCTCACGTATTTTCTGAATGGTGGGGATGGCTGCCCTGATGCGGGTGTCGTCGGTAATCTCATATTTATCGTTTAAAGGCACATTGAAGTCCACACGGACGATCACTTTCTTGCCTGAAAAATCGTAATTATCGAGGGTGTTCATGGTTTTGGATTTTAGTTAATGTTTCAATGGATTATTTCTACAAATTTATAAAAAGTAAGGCTTTGTATAATGTTATTTATACCGGAAATTATGAAACGAAAGAATTTTGTATCTTTGGGTTTATGGAAAATGGTTCAGCGGATTTTGATAAGATATATAATTACTGGTATAACACATCTGATACTGACTATAGTACAATGATAAATCTTTATACCTCAAAAGATTATCATTGGGCATTATTTATTGGACACATTGTTTTGGAAAAGTTGCTGAAAGCAGCAATTGTTATAAAAACCAAAAGCCATGCACCCTATACACATGACTTAAGAAGACTATCCAAATTATCGGGATTGATTTTTGAAAGACAGCATCTGGAATGGCTGGATACAATAACAACTTTTAACTTAAATACACGTTATGATACTTATAAGCAGGAATTTTATAAAAAATGCACACCCGAATTTACATTAGTGTGGTGAGAAAACATTAAAACACTAAGAAAATGGATAAAAAAACAGCTATAAAAACAGCAAGAAGATATGTTAAATTAGTTAACAAAAAATATCCGACAGAACGCGTATTTTTATTTGGTTCTTTTGCAAAGGGTACGTACCACAAGGATAGTGATATAGATTTAGCATTGGTATTCAAATCAATTACTGATATCATTGATATGCAAATCGAACTAATGAAAATGCGAAGGGATGAAGATTTAATGATTGAACCCCATCCTTTCAGCAAGGAGGATTTTCAACAATCCAATCCTGTGGTTTTCGAAATATTGAAAAGCGGAATAGAGATATAGTTTTTATCCGTTTAGTTTGTCCTTTTTTCTATCTCTTTGGTTTTTAAAGCAATTAATACTGTGAGAACAAACGGGTTAACCCGTTTGTTCATAAGCGTTTCAACTTATACTGTACTTGGCTTACGGATCAGGATTTGATCCGAAGGAATGCCTGTGGCTCAATCCCGCCCCGGGACTTTCACGTCTCTAATGGATTACTACATAGGAATTCTTTTAGCACAAATCCGGTTGACCAGAGTAAAATAAAAAGTGTTATGTTTGTAATATGGACTTGATTGAAAAAAATATCTCAGAACTGAAAAAATTATGCGAAAAATACAATGTATCGGAATTGTATGTTTTCGGCTCTTTTGCCAATGGCGAAATGAAGAGGGAAAGCGACATTGATTTTCTTGTCACGTTTGACCTGATTGACCTGAACGCCTATGCTGACAATTATTTTGATTTCAAATTTGCACTCGAAGATCTCTTTCAAAGGAATATAGATCTTCTCGAAGAAAAAGCTATAAAAAATCCTTATTTAAAACAATCTATTGATAGCTCAAAAAAACTGATTTATGGACAAA
>JAOZOO010000060.1:4022-6002 GCA_029933225.1 Bacteroidales bacterium
AATCTTTACATTTGTAGCTCTAAAGCACACGGCCTATGAATCCTTTTCAGGGTAAAATTCAATCCAAGCTCCCCAACACGGGAACTTCCATTTTTGCAGTGATGACGCAGCTTGCGCGGGAGTATAAAGCTGTAAATCTCTCGCAGGGTTTTCCCGATTTCCCGGTATCTGCCGAACTGATCGAACTGGTGCACAAATACATGAAAAACGGCTACAACCAGTATGCACTGATGCCCGGCGTCGCCGAACTGCGGCAGGCCATATCGCGTATGTTCCGGGAGAACTACGGAGCACGCTATAACCCGGATACGGAAATCAATATCGTGGCTGGTGCCACCCAGGGGCTGTTCTGTGCGATCTCAACATTTGTGAACCGGGGCGATGAGGTGATCATCTTCGAGCCGGCTTACGACAGTTATGCCCCTGCCGTGGAAGCCGCCGGAGGCGTTGTCAATTATGTGGAGCTGCATTTCCCGGATTTCCGCATCGACTGGGACAAAGTGAAAGCAACCGTCAGCCCGAAAACGCGGATGATCATCACCAACTCACCGCACAACCCAACGGGGAGCATTCTTTACGAAGAGGACCTGACACAACTGGAAAAACTGACACGCGGAACCGATATCATTGTTTTAAGTGACGAAGTTTACGAACACATCATCTTCGAGGGGAAAAAACATGAGAGCGTTTGTCTTTATCCCGAACTGGCTTCCCGCAGCCTGCTGGTCGGCTCCTTCGGCAAGACGTTTCATGCCACAGGCTGGAAAACGGGTTTTGTGCTGGCCCCCGAAAACCTGATGAAAGAGTTCAGAAAAATACACCAATTCATGGTGTTTGCGGTCAACACGCCCATGCAGCATGCCATCGCCGGATACCTCGAAGACAGCGGCCATTACAAGGGTTTGGGAAGTTTCTTCCAGGAGAAGCGCGATTTCTTTGTTTCCGGGCTGAAAAATTCCCGGTTTAAAATACTGCCGTCTTACGGAACCTATTTCCAGTTGCTGGATTACAGCAACATCAGCGAAGAACCGGAAGTGGAATTTGCTACCCGGCTGATCAAAGAGTACGGGATTGCCGGCGTGCCGGTGTCCTCTTTTTACCATAATGCCAAAGACAATAAAACCGTACGATTTTGTTTTGCCAAAGAAACATCGACACTCGAAAAAGCCATTGACATATTATGCAGGATCTGAAAATATTGTGTCTCCAGTCTGACCTGGTCTGGGAAGACCCTGAAAAGAACAGGGAGCTGTTCGGCATTAAAATAATGAACCATTTTGAAGATCATGACCTGATTGTTCTGCCGGAGACATTTACTACGGGATTCCCCGTTGACCCGTCAGGGCTGGCTGAACCGCCGGACGGTGATACCGCAAAATGGATGGCAGACATTGCCCGCGATACAGGTGCCGTGATCACAGGCAGTATCCTGCTTGATGAAAACGGGAAATACACCAACTCACTGATATGGATGCGCCCCGACGGTACTTACGAACGGTATGACAAACGGCATGTTTTTTCAATGGGCGGGGAGCACGAAAAGATCACGGCCGGGAAAAAACAACTGACGATTGAATTGAACGGCTGGCGTATCCGGCCGATGATCTGTTATGATTTGCGCTTTCCGGTGTGGTGTAAAAACACAATTGACAAATCCGGCCGGTATGAATATGATCTGATGCTGTTTGTCGCCAACTGGCCCAATATCAGGAGCTATCCCTGGGAACAGTTACTGATCGCGCGGGCCCTTGAAAACCTGGCCTATGTCGTGGGGCTTAACCGCATCGGCCATGACGGACCGGGAAATTATTACAGTGGTGATTCAATGATTATTGACCCGAAAGGAAAGATCATATCCCGGGCAGACGAAGGCAAGGAAAGGGCCATGAGCGAAAGACTTTCATACAGTGAACTGGTTGAATTCAGGAAAAAGTTTGATGTGGGTCAGGATTGGGATGAATTTGAGATTGAGTCTTGAGT
>JAOZOO010000060.1:6102-18082 GCA_029933225.1 Bacteroidales bacterium
GAGTTTGGAGTTTGGAGTTCCGAGTTTTTGAGTTTGGGGTCTTTAAGTTTTGGAGTAGCTGAAAAGGTAAAAGAATTTCTGAAAAGGTGGGAATAACGGAAAAAGAAAATAAACGGAACCCCTTAAAAATGAATTATTTTGGTCTTCATCCGAATTTAGACCGATTCCATGCGGAAGAAAAGTTTCAATTGTTATAAATTTGCCGGACTTAATTCAGGATCATGAATATAATCATTGCAGGTGACGGGGAAGTGGGTTTCCACCTGGCTGAAGCGCTCGTTGACTCCAACCACGACATCACCATTGTTGACCCCCATGAAGAATTATTGAAAATGGTTGAATCCCATACCGACCTGATGACGCTCGTTGGCGAGTCTAACTCGGTTGGTGTGCTCAAACAGGCCCAAGTTGAAAAAGCGGATCTGGTCATTTCTGTTTTACACGATGAAAAAACCAATATCCTGACCGCCATTCTCGGGAAAAAACTCGGAGCGAAAACAACCATAGCCCGTGTAAATACATTGGAGAATCTCAGCGAAGAAAATCAGAAAATTTACGAAGAACTGGGAATAGACCTGTTAATTTCACCGGAAGATATAGCAGGTCATGAGGTCATTGACCTGCTGGAACAACCGGCAGCCATTGAAATTTATGAAATCTCGGAAGGCAAGTTTGCCATCTTCCTGATCAAAATTGAAAAAGATGCTCCGGTAACCGGAAAAACACTGGAAGAGGTAGCCAAATTATACGGTCCGCTGGATTTCAGGGCGGTGGCCTTTCATCGGGGTGATGATACATTTTTACCTACAGGCCAGACGGTTATTCAGCCCAACGATTTGGTTTACGTGATCACCAAACCGGAATCTTCTGCCAAGCTGATGAAAATGGGCGGTAAGGAGAAACAGGAGATCAACAACATCATGATCGTTGGTGGCGGACGTGTGGGACGGGTCATAGCCATAAGGATGGAATCGGATATGAACATTAAGCTGATAGAACGCGACAAAGAACGCTGTTTGGCACTCACAAACCTGCTTGACGATACCCTGATCATTAACGGCGATGCCAGAGACATCAACCTGATGGAAGAAGAAGGCATTGAGAACATGGATGCCTTCATTGCCGTTACCGACAGCTCGGAAACCAATATCCTGACCTGTCTTCATGCAAAAAAATATGGTGTTAAAAAAACCATTGCCCTGGTTGAAAATCTGGAATACATCGAAATCTCCCAGAACATGGGAATTGATGCCATTGTCAACAAAAAACTGATTGCCGCCAGTCATATCATCCGCTTTTCCATGAGTGACGACATTACTTATTTTAAATACATGAGCGGCATCAATGCGGAAATTGCCGAAGTGATTGCCAATAAAGGTTCAGCCGTAGTGAAGAAACCCATCAAAGATCTGCATATTCCGGAAGGCGCCATTATCGGCGGGATAGTCAGAGGTGAGGAAACCTATATTGCGCTGGGTGATTTTCAAATTCAGGAAAATGACCAGGTCGTTGTGATCGCTTTACCCGGTGTGATGCCCAAGGTCGAGAAATTATTTGCCAAGAGCATTTTCGGTATCTAAAAGATAATTATGTCCCGCAAAACCAAAAGACAACTGATCAATGTGCAGGTGATACTCAAAGTACTGAGTTTCCTGCTTATCATTGAGTCTTTTTTTATGCTCACCGGGATTGGTTTTGCATTGTATTATGATGAGCCGTTTTTACCCCTCGTTATATCGGCAATCATTACGGGAACTACCGGGCTGGTTTTGTGGTTTGCCATTCACCCGGGAAAAGGTATAAAAAGCGTGGGGCGTCGCGAAGGGTACCTGATCGTTTCATTGAGCTGGATCGTTATTTCAATTTTCGGAACGCTGCCTTTTTTGATCAGCGGAACCATTCCGTCATTTACCGATGCTTTTTTTGAAACCATGTCGGGCTTTACCACCACGGGGGCCTCCATTTTAAATGACATTGAATCGCTGCCGAAAAATATTCTTTACTGGCGGGCCATGACGCACTGGATCGGCGGGATGGGAATCATCGTCCTGACCGTTGCCGTTCTTCCTTTCCTCGGCATCGGTGGTATGCAGTTGCTGGTTGCCGAAATGCCGGGCATTACGCCGGATAAGCTTCACCCCAGGATTACGGCTACGGCCAAAAGATTATGGGGCATTTATGTATTGTTCACTTTGATTGAAACGCTGCTTTTATGGGCAGGTGAAATGAATTTTTTCGACTCCGTGTGTCATGCATTCGCCACCATGGCCACCGGTGGTTTTTCAACTAAAAACGACAGCATTGCCGGTTTCAGTGCTTACTCTCAATATGTTATCATTTTTTTTATGATCATCGCCGGAACCAACTTTACGCTTCATTATCTTGGCATGCATGGCAGGCTAAAAAAAGTTACCGAGAATCAGGAATTCAGGACTTATCTCGGGCTTATCATCCTGGTGACGCTGATGGTTGGCAGTGGCCTGGTTATCTTTCATACTTACAGCGTGAATGACGCTTTCAGGGATGCGTTGTTCAACGTGGTTTCCATTCTAACCACAACCGGTTTTGCCACAGCCGATTACCTGAGCTGGCCGTCATTTTTGTGGATGCTCATCTTTGCGCTGATGTTTATTGGCGGCAGTGCGGGTTCAACAGGTGGCGGGGTGAAAGTGGTCAGGCATTATCTTTTGTTTAAAAATTCATGGCTGGAGCTGAAAAGAGCCATCCACCCCAGCGCCATCATTCCTGTTAAATTTAATAAGAAGTCTGTAAGCCAGGATATCATTTTCAATGTGATGGCATTTTTCCTGATCTATATTCTTGTTTTCGGGATGGGGGCAGTGGTGTTGTCGTCAATGGGAATGGACTTTGAAACTTCCGTCGGTGCAACCATTGCATCGCTGGGGAATATCGGCCCGGGTATAGGTCATGTGGGCCCAACGGACAACTATTCTTTTTTCCCGGACTTCGGTAAATGGTTTCTTTCGTTCCTGATGCTGCTCGGCAGACTTGAGCTCTTTACCGTCCTGATCATTTTCTCGCCTGCCTTTTGGAGAAATTAAAATCTGCTGCCGAACCCTTTGTTTTTAAAGATATAACCGATACTTACTTCAAAGACAATTCCCGAACCATAAGCTATTCGAAATACGCGGCTCATGTCCGGGCTGGGATTACCCGAAATGATGTTCATGTTGCCGTTGAGCAGCCAGGCATAACCCAGATCGAACATCAGGAAAAACCCGCCGCCCGTTACCAGGTCGCCGCCAACGACAAACTGCAAAAAACGGGATGGTAAAATTTTAAAAGTGATGTCGTTTCCCGTAGTAATATCTTCGAGAGTAATGGCCTGGTCCAGTGATCCTGTACTGTATATGAACCCGCCGCCGGCGAAAGGAGAAAATTTCTTTTTGAGAAAAATATAACGTCCCCGGATACCGAATTTATACCCTGTGGAAGAAATGCCTGCACCGGCATCCAGTGCAAACTTCGGCACTACATAATACTGCATGGCAAGGCCGATTCCCGTCAGACCGTTCCATCCGAGATTGGCGTTGATGCCCAAAGTCCGCCTCATCCTGATGGGGAAGTCCGTTTCCTTGAATTTTGCCTGGGAGAAAGCGGAACCTGTGAAAAAAACGGTAAACAGAATAATGATTAGAATGCGGTTCATTGTTTCTGGTTTGTCAGGATTCAAAGATATTGATTTCCTGAAAAAAAGCCCACCCTCAAAATTTTCTTAATTTTGGCTGAAATAATCCCGGCATGATCAAACTCTCGGTTGTCATCATCACCTTCAACGAAGAACGAAATATAAGCCGCTGCCTCGATTCGGTAAAAGACGTAGCCGATGAAATCGTGGTCGTGGATTCTTTTTCAACCGATAAAACCAGGGAGATTTGCGAAAGCAGGAATGTCAGATTCATCGAACATAAATTTGAAGGCCACATCGAACAGAAAAACTATGCCATGAACCAGGCATCTTACGACTATATCCTGTCACTCGATGCAGATGAGGCTTTGTCGGATGAATTAAAAACTTCCATCCTTGAGGTAAAAAAAGACTGGACGCATGACGGATATACATTCAACCGGTTTACGAATTACTGTGGCAAGTGGATCAGGCACAGCGGATGGTATCCCGATGTCAAACTCCGGCTTTGGGACCGGCGGAAAGGAAAATGGCAGGGCGTAAACCCGCATGACAAATGTGTGCTGGAGCCGGGGGCAAAGGTTAAACACCTGAAAGGTGATTTGCTGCATTACTCTTATTATACCATCGAAGAACACATACTGCAAGCCAACAAGTTCAGCACCATTGCCGCAGAACAACTGGTCAAAAAGAAAAAACATGTCCCGTTTATTAAAGTGCTGATCAATCCGTTTTTTAAGTTTCTCCGCAACTATTTTCTGAAAGCGGGTTTTCTGGACGGATATTACGGCTTTATCATTTGCACCATCACCGCCCACGAAACTTTTCAGAAATATGCCAAAGCATGGCATTTGGCGAGGTCAGGTAAAAAATAGTTTCGCGAACATGGCCCGTAAAAACCGGAAACTGAAAGCAATATGCCGGGGTTGACTAAAAGTCAGTTTTTCAGCTAATTTGATAAAATAAAATCTTTGTGGTTCTTTGTGATTTCTCTGTGAACCTTTGTGTAACAGCTTTTTATATTTGTATCACAGAGATGCACCAAGTAGACACGGAGGTGCACAAAGGACTTTTTAGACAGATTCCAAAAGTTTTAAATCTCCCGGATTAAAACAGTAATTTGATTTTGTCTCTCAATCGCAATAAACTCAGTTTCAAGGTGTCTTCAGGCTCCGGCAGCGGGCCGGTAAAGGGAGTCCCCATCCGCAGATAATGCTTCCTGAAAACCGAGTTGCTCATCCCCCATTTTTTCAGAAACTGTCTCCGCCCGTTGTTCTTTTTAACACGCCTGACGCTGGCCGAAATAAAATGATAAGAACGGCTTTTTGAGACGCCTTTGAAATAGCGAACCCCTGCCTGCCACAGTTTCATCATGAAATCGGGATCGGAATACATGCCCGGTGTGAACTCGATGCTCATACCCCCCACAAGGTTCCAGATTCTGCGGTGCACAACCAACGGATACCAGTTGCTGCCGTTCCAGTCGTGCCACTCCAGACCGGCGTAATTTTCAAGCAGCGCTTTTTCATCAAAATCATCGGCCGTTGTCCCAAATGAATGTGGCGCAATCACACAGGGATTGAATGTTTTACGGGGCTCTATCTTGGTTGCCGAAATGGAAAAATATTCATGGCCCACCTGCTCAATTTCTTTCCACAAATGCAAATCCCAGTCAGGCAGCACATAATTGTCGTCGTCAATCAGCAACAGGTAATCGCTGTCAGCCAGCGAGGCCGCAGCATTGAAAGCATAACAGACGCCGACATTCCGTTTGGAAAAGCTGTAATCCAGCTTCTTTTCCTTTACCCAATCCAGGGTTCCGTCGCTTCCTTCATTGATATGGATAATGATCTGATGATAAAAATGGCTGTTCTTCAGAATGCTGTTTACGCAAATTTGAAGCATGGAAAGGTTGTTCCACGTGGGGATCAGAATAGAGAATTTTGCACGGGCGATATGCTTCTGTTTGCTGTAAATTATTTTTTCACTGAACTTCATGATCCGGGATAAGTATTGAGAACCAAAGTTAATCCAATAATTTTGAAAATCACCGGTGAATTTAATTTTTCATGGAAATTAATGTATCTTGCGCTTTCCCGGAGTATTTTCATCCGGAGACCTCAATATCAATAAACAACACATTTTGGAAAACAAACAAAACACATGGCTGGTCATTGTCAATCCGCACGCCGGAAGCAAAAAGTGTAAGCGCGACTGGCCGGAGATACAAAGATTGTTAAAAGATGCCGGCTTGAAGATTCACCATATTTTCAGCGAGCGTCCTTATCATGCCATAGAGATCGCCAAAGATCAGATTGAGGAAAAAGGGTTCGACAAACTTATTGTCGTCGGTGGTGACGGTACGCTAAATGAAGTCGTGAATGGCATATTCAGGCAAAAACGGATAAAGACACAGGATGTAACGGTAGGCATGATTTCGGTGGGGACCGGAAACGACTGGGGCAGGATGTACGAAATGCCCGAGTCATACAAGGAGCAGGTAAATCTGCTGAGCAGCGGTCATGTCTTTCTTCATGATGTGGGCAAAGCTTCTTACTGCTTTTCGGAAGACAAACAAGACCGCTACTTTATGAATATTGCAGGCATGGGATATGACGCTCTCGTTGCCGAGAAAGCCAACATCATGAAACAGAAGGGGAAAGGCGGTCCGGTTTCCTATCTCGTTAATGTGGTTTCGGGGCTGTTTCAATACAAAAGTGTTCACCTCGACATCCATGCCGACGACAAACACGTGTTTTCCGGCAAAGTGTTTACCATGAGCATCGGCATTTGTAAATACAACGGAGGCGGCATGATGCAACTGCCCGATGCCGTTCCCGATGACGGATTGTTCGATATTACGATCATCCGGAAAATCACTAAATACCGCATTATTACAAATATCAAAAACCTGTACGACGGTTCATTTGTGAAAATGTGGGAGGTCGAGCAGTTCACCGGGAAAAAGGTCATGGTTTCTGCAAAACCCGCTCATAAACTTTACCTGGAAACCGACGGCGAATCGCTCGGACATTCGCCGCTGCATTTTGAAGTGATTCCGCGGGCTGTACGGGTGATTGTGAATAAGAAATTGTAACTTGATAAGAGTAACGGTTATTCTAATTGATTACTCCCGGTAAGATTAATTTCTTGAATTTTTAAATCTTTTTTTACTTTTGCCAGGTTAACGCAACGCACGTTACGGTAATGTGTGTTGCGATAAATTTATTAATGATGAAATTTTACAACAGAGAAAAGGAACTGACATTTTTGAATGAAATTGAACAGAAATCAGTTCAATCAGCACAAATGACCATTATTACGGGACGTAGAAGAATTGGGAAAACAAGTTTGATCGTGCGTTCGGTAATCCGGAAAAAGAACTTGTATTTTTTCATAGCCAAAAAAAACGAAGCGCTCCTTTGCAGCGAATTTGTGGAAGAAATAAAATTAAAACTGGGTGTGGAAATTTTCGGAGAGATGAAAACATTTAAAACGATATTCGCTTATCTGATGGAACTGTCCCAAACTACTCATTTTACGCTGATCATTGATGAATTTCAACAGTTTCTTGCTGTAAATCCTTCGGTTTACAGCGATATGCAAAATATCTGGGATACCAAAAAAGACAATTCAAAAATAAACTTAATACTTTGTGGTTCTGTATATTCACTGATAAAGCGCATTTTTGAGCAATCAAAAGAACCATTGTTTGGCCGGGCAACTCAGCGTCTTTTTTTGAAAGAATTTGATGTTAATACAATTAAAGAAATTCTCAGCGAACAATATCCATCTTATTTGTCTGATGACTTACTGGCATTTTATATGATTACCGGAGGCGTGGCAAAATATATAGAGTTACTCGTTGAATCTGGTGCATTCACGTTAAATGATATATTGGATACTATTCTTTCTGAAAATTCGCTCTTTCTGGATGAAGGAAAAAACGTGTTAATTGATGAATTCGGAAAAGATTATGGCAATTATTTTTCCATACTGGCACTCATTGCCTCCTCCAAAACGTCAAGGCCGGAAATAGAATCAATACTGGAAATTCCCGTTGGCGGATATTTGGAAAAGCTGGAGAAAGAATTTGGGATTATCCAAAAGATCAGGCCTGTTTTCTCAAAGCCCAACAGCCGGTCAGTAAAATATTTTATCAAAGATAATTTTCTGAATTTCTGGTTCCGATTTATCTATAAATACACTAGCGCCATTGAGATAGGTAATTTGAATTATGTAAAAAAAATCGTTTTGAGGGATTATAAAACATATAGCGGAAAATTGCTGGAAAGATATTTCCTCAATAAATTAATTACAGAGGGAGATTTTTCTTCAATAGGAACCTATTGGGAAAAAGGAAACATGAATGAAATAGACATTGTGGCTGTAAATGATCTGCAGAAGAAAATGATTATAGCAGAAGTGAAACGGCAGCCCGAAAACATAAGTATTTCAAAACTTAAAGAAAAAGCTGAGGGAATAATCAACCGGTTTGAAGGATATCAAATAGAATTTGCCGGATTTTCATTAAATGACATGTAAGGAGATTATGGTTTCTGCCAAACCCGCTCATAAACTTTACCTGGAAACCGACGGCGAATCGCTCGGACATTCGCCGCTGCATTTTGAAGTCATTCCGCGGGCTGTACGGGTGATTGTGAACAAAAAAGGTTAAAACTCAATCAGGATCAGTTCTTATTCTTGCTTATCACTTCCTGATTCAAGAAAACAAACACATCTTTTATTAATTTCGCACCGTTTTTTTTAACTTCATGAATTTGAGAAAATAAGGAAATTGCAATATGGGATACGAGTTCGGAAAAATAGAAAAGAAATGGCAGAAGTTCTGGAAAGAGAACAAAACTTTTAAAGCATATAATAAATCGGAGAAACCAAAATATTATGTGCTGGATATGTTCCCTTATCCTTCAGGTGCCGGTTTGCACGTGGGTCATCCGCTGGGTTATATTGCCTCCGACATTTATGCCCGCTACAAAAGGCATCAGGGATTCAATGTGTTACACCCCATGGGCTACGATGCTTATGGCCTTCCTGCAGAACAATATGCCATCCAGACCGGAACCCATCCCGAAGTGACCACCAACAAGAACATTGAAAAATACCGCCACCAACTCGACAGGATCGGTTTTTCGTACGACTGGGACCGTGAAGTGCGTACTTGCGACCCGAAATATTACAAATGGACGCAATGGACATTCATTCAATTATTCAAATCGTGGTACAACAAAGACATCGACAGGGCTGAACCGATTGAGCAACTGATTAAAGAATTTGAGAAAAACGGAAACCTTTATATCCATGCCGCCTGTGATGAAGTTGAGTCATTTTCGGCACAAGAATGGAAAGCCAAAACCGAAAAGGAGCAGCAGGAAACCCTGATGCATTACCGCCTGGCTTACCTGGCCGACACGGTGGTAAACTGGTGCCCGGCCCTAGGGACAGTGCTGGCCAATGACGAGGTGAAAGACGGATTCTCGGAGCGCGGGGGTCATCCCGTAGAAAAGAAACTGATGAAACAGTGGTCGTTGCGCATCACGGCTTATGCACAGCGCCTGCTCGACGGCCTGGACAAGGTTGACTGGACTGATAACGTAAAAGAGATACAGCGAAACTGGATTGGCAGGAGCGAGGGGGCGATGGTGAGTTTTGGCCTCTCGCGGTATGGTGAGGTAGAGACCCCTCCCCAACCCTCCCCGGGGGGGAGGGAGCAGGAACCCCGTTATTACAATACGGATGCAAGGACATGGAAAGCCCTGAAAGAGAATGTAAAAGATTTGCGAAAAAATCCTACCGACGCGGAAAAACTGCTTTGGGAAAAATTACGCAGAAATCAAACAGGACATTACATTAGAAGACAACATGCCATTGGAAGCTATATTGTGGATTTTGTCTGTTTGAAAAAGAAAACCATCATTGAGATAGACGGCAAGATTCATAAATATCAGAAAAAAGAAGATAAAGAACGAACCGCGGTTCTTCAGGAGAAGGGGTTTACCGTTATTCGATTTTCTAATCAGGAGGTATTTGAGGATATAGATAAAGTTGTTGAAAAAATAAAATCTTTTCTTGATAATAAAATTGACGAAGAAGAAATATCATCAGAAGAGCATTCAACGGAGAGCGGAAAAGTCCTCCCCCCCGGGGAGGATTTAGGAGGGGTTAACGTCTTCACCACCCGCCCCGACACACTTTTCGGCGCCACTTTCATGGTGCTTGCACCCGAACATGAGTTGATTGAAAAAATCACTACCCCTGACAGGAAAGAAGAAGTAGAAAAGTATGTGACCTGGGCCAAAAACCGTTCCGAGCGGGAGCGGATGACTGAAGTAAAAACCGTTACAGGAGTTTTCACGGGGGCTTATGCTGTCAACCCGCTCACCGGAAAAGAAATCCCTGTCTGGACTGCCGATTATGTACTATCCGGGTACGGCACGGGCGCCATCATGGCAGTGCCTGCCCACGACAGCCGCGACTTTGCATTCGCCCGTCATTTCAACCTGCCCATCATCCAGGTGGTGGTCAGGGAAGGGGAGGAGCCGACTGATCCGGCTACCTGGGAAGAAAGCTACGATTCCAAAGAGGGAATCATGATTAACTCGGGATTCATCAACGGGATGACGGTTTCGGAAGCTATCTGGGCTACCATTGACAAGCTCGAGGAAATGGGCATCGGATACGGTAAAGTGAACTACCGGTTGCGGGATGCCATATTCAGCCGTCAGCGATACTGGGGAGAGCCGTTCCCAATTTACTATAAAAACGGCATGCCCTACCCTTTAGATGAAAGCGAATTGCCCCTTGAACTTCCGCCTGTGGACAACTACCTGCCGACGGAAAAAGGTGAACCACCCCTGGCGCGGGCCAAAAACTGGAAAACCAAAGAAGGATATCCTTACGAAACCAACACCATGCCCGGTTTTGCCGGCTCAAGCGGTTATTACCTCCGCTACATGGACCCCTGGAACGACAACGAATATTTCTCAAAAGAAGCCAACGAATACTGGCGCGATGTGGACCTGTATCTTGGTGGCGACGAACACGCCACGGGCCACCTCATTTATTCCCGTTTTTGGAATAAGTTTTTATTCGACCTGGGCCTGGTTTGCGAGGATGAGCCGTATAAAAAGCTGATTAACCAGGGAAAAATCCAGGGACGTTCCAGCATTGTGTATCGTATCCAGGGCACCAACAAGTTTGTGTCTTACGGGTTACGGAAGCAATACCAGACGCAGGCGCTTCATGTGGATATCAACCTCGTGGATAACGATGTGCTGGATATTGAGGCTTTCAAAAAATGGCGTCCTGAATTTCATGACGCGGAGTTCATCCTCGAAGACGGCAAATACATTTGCGGCTATGAGGTTGAAAAGATGTCAAAGTCCAAACTTAATGTTCAGAATCCTGATGATTTAATAGATAAATACGGTGCCGACACCTTGCGGTTGTACGAAATGTTCCTCGGCCCCTTGGAGCAGGACAAACCCTGGGATACCAAAGGTATTGAAGGGGTCTTCAGGTTTCTGAAAAAGCTTTGGCGACTCTATTTTGATGAAAATGACAACCTGATTGTAACTGACGAGAAACCCACTGAACAGGAGCTGAAAGTATTGCACAAGACCATCAAAAAAGTCAGAAGCGACATCGAACGGTTTTCATTTAACACGGGGGTAAGCGCCTTTATGATCTGCACCAACGAGCTGACCGACCTGAAATGTCACAAGCGGGAAATCCTTGAGCCACTCGCTGTTTTACTGGCGCCTTATGCATCGCACATTGCCGAAGAAATCTGGGAAACGCTGGGCCATGAAGGTGGCATCAGTTATGTGCCCTATCCCGAATACAATGAAAAGTATCTTAAGGAAGATACGTTTGC
Source organism: Bacteroidales bacterium (assembly GCA_029933225.1). Lineage (GTDB taxonomy): Bacteria > Bacteroidota > Bacteroidia > Bacteroidales > F082 > JAADID01. Next base: position 17,649 of record JAOZOO010000060.1, read on the forward strand.
TTATCCTGTTTCTTTTAACGGCAAGATGCGATTCAAGCTGGAGTTGCCTGTTGATATGCAAAAGGAAGAAATCGAGAAAAAAGTGATTGAAGCCCGGGAAGCGCAAAAATGGATTGAAGGGAAAACCATTCGTAAGATTATTGTGGTTCCCAAACGGATTATCAATGTGGTGGTTAGCTGAATGATTTAAACGCAAGGTGTGCAAAGTAATTTGCGTAGTATACAAAGTTTACCTTTGCCTTATAACCGGTTGCATTAAAAAACTGAAAGTATTTTTCATTTACCGTCAATCCTGTTTTTGTCAATGGGATACCTGAAAAATTTGTTATAATCATACAATAAGCAAGTTTTCTCAAAATAATTCAGATGTCTATTTCTTTGTCCGGCAACAAAGAAACAGACAAAAGAAAATGCCACCAAAACGAAGCTTCCAC
>JAOZOO010000179.1:0-2801 GCA_029933225.1 Bacteroidales bacterium
GACAACGGGTTGTGGACGTGGCTGAAGCTGGAGGTGAGGGAGGTGAGGTATAATGCATTGGGTGATGGATATAAATAAAGTATATTTTGAAAAACAAGCATGTTTAACAATACTTTTAAAAGTTTCAGTCAGTAGATGGAGAAAATAAGGGAAAAAACCGTTAAGAGGGATGCTTGAAGCAGAAAAGCGAAAAGGTTTTGTGATCCGGAAAGATTTGCTGGAGGAGAGGTTAGTTTGAAGGTGAAGGTTGAAAATATAATTGAAATAGAACTATTTTAGCCGAGTTACTTTATTCTTAATTAAAAAAATATCGGTAAAAATTGTTTACATATTTATTTTTACTATTTTTGCACCCCTAAAATTGAAAAGGAATAATACTAAAGTATTGAAGATGTATGTAATTGTAGATATAGCCGGACAGCAGTTTAAGGTAGAGCAGGGACAGGAAGTTTTTGTTCACCGGCTGGATGGCAATGAAGGCGATCAGATGGAATTCGACAAAGTTCTTTTGGTTGACAATGACGGCAAGGTGCAGGTAGGAACGCCTGTGGTTGAAGGTGCAAAAGTGAGTGCCAAGATCGTGTCACATCTCCGCGGCGACAAAGTGATCGTTTTTAAGAAAAAAAGGAGAAAAGGATATCAGAAATCCAACGGTCATCGCCAGGATTTAAGTAAAGTATTGATTGAAAAGATCACTGTTTAACCTGTCTGCTGAAAAGCAGGCCTGAAAAATATAAAACATGGCTCATAAAAAAGGAATGGGTAGCTCCCGCAACGGACGCGAATCAGAAAGTAAACGACTGGGCGTTAAATTGTATGGTGGCCAACGTGCCATAGCAGGCAACATTATCGTACGCCAGAGAGGAACCAAGCATTACCCGGGGCTTAATGTCGGGATGGGGAAAGATCACACACTGTTTGCTCTGCAAGACGGAATTGTAGAATTCAGGAAAAGAAGGAATAACAAATCTTACGTAAGTGTTATCCCGACTGAAGAAGAGCAGAACTAACAACTGATCAATAAAAAAGATACACCCGGTCTGTGCTCACAGACCGGGTTTTTTTGTTCTCTGCTGAAACGTTCTGGCCCAACATTAAATCCTGAAAATCCTCGAACAATATCTTTAAAAAAGTAGTTTTGCAAAAACTTTGATCCATGCTTCAATTATCATTTATAAGAGGAAACAGACAATTAGTCATCGACCGGCTTGCCGTGAAGAACTTCGATGCGACCGCTTTGGTTGACGAGATCGTTTCCCTCGACGAACAGCGGCGAAATACGCAAAAACAACTCGACGACACTTTGATGCGCTCAAAACTGATCGCCAAAGACATAGGGATTCTGTTCAAATCGGGGCAGCGTAAAGAAGGTGAAAAAAAACGTGAAGAATCCATACAGCTTAAACAGACAGCCAAAGAGCTGGAGCAAAGGATGAACGGACTGGTCACTGCATTGAACGAAAAGCTGGTGGAACTGCCTAATCTGCCGCACGAAAGCGTCCCACCGGGAAATACGGAGGAGGACAACGAAGTGGTATTTGAGGAAGGCAACATGCCGGTATTGCCCGAGAATGCCGTTCCCCACTGGGAACTGGCCTCAGAATACCGCATTATTGATTTCGATCTGGGCAGCAAGGTCACCGGCGCAGGATTCCCTTTTTACCGGGGGCAGGGCGCTCGTCTGCAACGGGCGCTGATCAACTTCTTCCTCGACGAGGCAACTCATCGAGGATACCTCGAATACCAGCCCCCCTTGCTGATCAATGAGGATTCGGGCTTTGGCACAGGACAGCTTCCCGACAAGGAAGGCCAGATGTATTTTGTGGGTGAGGATAAACTTTACCTTATTCCCACGGCTGAAGTACCCATCACCAATATTTACCGGAACGTAATCCTGCAGGAAAGCGACCTGCCGGTGAAAAATGTGGCTTACTCCAGTTGCTTCCGCCGCGAAGCCGGTTCTTATGGCAAAGATGTACGGGGACTTAACCGCTTACATCAGTTCGACAAAGTGGAGATCGTACAGATTGCCCACCCTGACAAATCTTATCAGGTGCTGGAAGAAATGAAAGACCAGGTAGCCGGGCTGCTGCGAAAACTGGAACTGCCTTTCCGCATCCTGAAACTCTGCGGAGGAGACATCAGTTTCACCTCGGCGCTGACTTATGACTTTGAGGTGTATTCGGCAGCACAAAAACGGTGGCTTGAAGTCAGCTCGGTATCCAACTTCGAAAGCTTCCAGGCCAACCGGATGAAACTGCGGTTCAAAAACAAGGAAGGCAAAATTCACCTGACACACACACTGAACGGCAGTGCACTGGCTTTGCCGCGGGTGGTGGCCGCGCTGCTCGAAAACAACCAGAAGGAAGACGGGATTTACATTCCCGAAGCACTACAACCTTACACCGGTTTTGATAAAATCGTAAAATAAATAAGACAGATTCAAAGTTATATTACCTGCAATGGTTCATGTAACAACGCGATGAATGTAACATCCTGGAAATTTTGAAGTTTAAAAATCACATATCGCTTTTTCTTATTCTGCTGATAACTTTTGCAGTTTCAGCACCGGTCGTTGTTTTTGCCCAGAATGACAAGCCTTATGTGATGATGAAAAGGGCGCCACAAAAAAAGAACAGCAAAACATCCAAAGAGCGGTTGGCCCTGCAATATTATCAAAACCAACAATATGAAAAAGCGGCTGCACTTTATCGCCAGCTTTATGACGATAAACCAAAGCAGTATTATTACGCTTACCTGCTGAACTGCCTCGTGGTCATGAAAGAATACAAACAGGCCGA
>JAOZOO010000179.1:2901-5130 GCA_029933225.1 Bacteroidales bacterium
TATCTCAATCATCACCCACAGGATATGCAGCGCATCAAAAACCGTTTCCAGATGCTGCTCAATAACGATGTGGAGGAGAACCTGTCGAAGATTCTCAAAACAGAATTGCTACGGAAAGCCCAGTCCGATCCCGGCAATGCCGTGTATGCCGACCTGCTGATGTGGTATGCCATGCAGACCAAAGATTTTGAACTGGCTTACCGGCAGGCCCGCGCCATCGACCGGCGATTCAAAGACCAGGAAGTGCAAATGCTTGAGGTGGCTGATGTGGCACTCGACAACAAGCAATATGAGCTGGCAGCCAAAGCTTATGCCTATGTCAAAGACAAAGGTGAAAAAACTCCGTTTTATGCGGAGGCCTATACCGGTTATTTCGATGCGCTGGTAAAAAAGGCCGAAGCCAGCCCGGCCACCTCGCAGAAAGAATATGAAGAACTTTACAAAACCGGTGAAGAAGCTTTGCAAAAACTGGGATTGAATTCCGAAAGCGTGAACATTGCCGCCAATCTCGCCCACATCATTGCATTCAAACAGGGGCGTTACGACGAAGCCCTTGATCTGCTCAACAAAGCTGTAGCCATCCCGCAAGTGGGAAAAGAAAAACAGGCAGAGCTTAAGTTGATGATGGCCGATATCCTGTTATTCAAACAAAAAGTGTGGGATGCCACACTCCTCTATTCTCAGGTGGAAAGCGACATGAAAAACGAGCCCATAGGGCATGAAGCCAAATTCAGGAATGCGCGGTTGTTTTATTATATCGGCGAATACCCGTGGGCGGAGACCAAGCTGGATATTCTGAAAGGTGCCACATCCAAGCTCATTGCCAACGATGCACTTGAATTGTCGCTGTTCATCAAAGACATTCTGGAGGACGATACGACCGGTACAACGTTGCGCATGTTTGGCAAAGCCGATCTGATGCTATACCGCGGGAAATATGACTCGGCCATGATGTGGCTTGACTCCGTGGCAGCCAGGCCGAATGGTATAAATACTTATCAGTATTATCTTTATAAAAAAGCAACGGCGCTGGAATCGGAACAAAAGTATGCTGCAGCCGATTCGGTTTACAATCTGCTCATTGTCCAATATCCGCAAAGCATCAAAACGGACAACGCCATTTTCCGCCGCGCGGAAATCAACCGCTTGTACCTCAATAACCCGGAAGAAGCCCTTAAACTCTATATGAAACTCATGCGTGATTATCCCGACAGCATTTATGCCGGTGAAGCCCGCGTAATCTACCGGGAAATGAAAAAAGGGAAAGAGGTGAAGCTTATTTATAAGGAGTCGTGAGTCATGGATTAGGCTGCCTGACAGGTTTCTAAAGGTTTTGCATGGTGGCAACCTGTCAGGTCTTGCGAAAGAGAGGAGAATGATTGCAGATTAGCGAATGGTGAGTAGTGATTGGTGAAGAACTCTGAACTCAAAACTCCAGACTCAAAACTCCAGACTCAAAACTCAAAACTCCAAAAAATGGTCAGACCAAAAAAACATCTGGGACAACATTTTCTAACCGACCGGAACATCGCCCGGAAGATTGCCGGTTTGATCAGTGAAGAACAATTACGCATTTGCGAACTGGGGCCGGGAACGGGCATCCTTACCAGTGCCATCCTTGAAAGAGAAACTCCCGTTCAACTGAAAGCCATCGAAATTGACAAAGAATCCGTGGATTTCCTGAAAGACAATTTTAATGATGACCGCCTGATCGTTACCGAAACCGATTTCCTGAAAACCAGCTTAAGTGACATCTTCTCCTCCCCTTTCACGCTGATCGGCAATTTCCCCTACAATATTTCCAGCCAGATATTTTTTAAAGTGCTGGAAGAAAAAGACCTCGTAACCGAAGTAGTCTGCATGATCCAGAAAGAAGTGGCCGAAAGGATAAAAGCCGTTCACGGCAACAAAACTTACGGCATTCTGAGTGTCTTGCTGCAAACATGGTATGATATCCATTACGAATTCACGGTCAACGAACAGGTTTTCTCCCCTCCGCCAAAAGTCAAGTCAGCGGTGATCAGGTTCAAACGCAACAGCAGGCACTCTTTGCCATTCAGCGAAAAGCTTTATCACAATGTGGTTAAAACCGCCTTCAACCAGCGTCGCAAAACCCTGCGAAATGCTTTGAGACCATTGTTGACCCCGGATGCTAAAGATATCCCTTTCTCCGACAAACGGGCAGAGCAATTATCCGTGGAACAGTTTATTGAGCTGACACAAAAAATT
>JAOZOO010000312.1 GCA_029933225.1 Bacteroidales bacterium
ATCTCAATCCCGCTGCGAAGGGTATTCGTAGGGTGCAAGCTATTGCACCGTAATTTCTCCCGCCCTCCTGGGCGGGATCTTCATTTATAAATTTCAATCTTCCATTTTTTCGATACAAAAATATTTTTAATGTATGTGATGTATTGCTGCATTGATTTGGATTCCATTTGCATTTTTATTTGATGGTGCAATGAATTGCACCCTACGGATCCCATGATGTTATAAATCCATTGCCGTGACCAAATTAACCAATACATTTAACCAAACCAACATATACATGTCAAACCCCCATCGTTTTTACGGAATCAAACATTTAACGGTGCAATGAATTGCACCCTACGGATCCCAGAATGTTATATCCCGTAGGGTGCATTTTAATGCACCAAAACCATTGCAGCAACAACATTACACCAAACCAACCCTATGCTATAATACGCCCATAAATACACAGGAGAAAAGAATGCCGACATTCAAACCCATAGACAGGAACGAACACAAAACCCACGGATGGAAACTTCGTACATCCATGATAGCCGCGCAGAAGGACAGTGTCGTACCCGTGCTCATTACGGAAGCACCCAAACTGTTGCCGGGTTATGCCTTTGCTTTTGTAAAAGACCGGAACGGTTCACTTGTTTTTGTCGCCATACAGGGTGTGCACAAAGATGACAACCTGTATGTGCTGCCGGACGGCAGACCGGCTTTTGCGCCGACACCCAGACACTATCATGCCTATCCGTTTGCGCTGCATGAGGCGGAAACTGAAGACGGAAATATGAGGACAGTGCTTCTTTTCGACCATGATAGCGGGCTCTACCGTGAGTCTCCGGAACCCGGAAATGGCGAGAAGCGCTTTTTTACTGATGATGGCGAGGTCGAACCGGATGTGACAAAAGTGCTGGAGTACCTCAAAGAGACAAATAAATGGACGAAGATCACCCAGAAAGCATCGGATGCACTCAACAAAGCCGGAGTTCTTGTCCCCTGGGAGCTTGGTATAGAGAGTCTCGATGAGGAGAGACCCCTGTTAAAAGGTTTTTTCAGGGTTGATTTGACAAAATTCAACGAGCTCAACCCCGAAGAGCTGGCCGAACTGCGTGATGCACAGGCATTGACGCTTGCCTATGCACAGCTCTTTTCCATTGTCCGTCTTGACAGACTTGAGCAGTTATACAAGCTGCATATGGAGTACAGACAGAAAAAAGATACCGTAGCAGAACCCACAGACGACCTGGATGCTTTCTTCGATGGTGGCAACGAGACCCTTTCGGTGGATTGGAGCAAGCTTTAAGGTGCGGTGTG
>JAOZOO010000180.1 GCA_029933225.1 Bacteroidales bacterium
TTCCTCCCGAAATCAGCCGGTATCTCACCCCACAGTTTTGTGTTCCATTTCAACACCGGGTTTTTGTAATCGTTTTCTTTAAGCCATTTCACCGCCTTGTCCACATCGGCAAACAACCGTGCATTTTTTCGCGTCCGTTTCAGTTTGGTATTTACCCGTTTATTGCGCACCCAGGCAATGGCTGTCCGTGAATCGGAATAAATGGGATAATCCAGTTTATTTTTTTTCAGCCAGGCCAGCCCGAGGACGATGGCGAGGAATTCCCCGATGTTGACCGTCCCCATTTCAAAAGGGCCACGCCTGAACAGCGGTGTACCCGTATCGGTAAAAACCCCCTGATATTCAAGGATGCCGGGATTGCCTTTGCAGGCCGCATCCACCGAAATGCTGTTCAGTATCGGTTTTTCTTTGGTTGTCAGTTTGAGCAGGTCTTTTTTGCCTTTGCGCTCCACCACGGTTTCATACGATTCGTCAAAGGCCTGTTCCGCTTCTTCCCGTGTTTTGAAAGATTTGTATTTGGCGCCGTCAAAACCGGTCACCTGCTTTTTACAATCCTCCCAGTTGTCGTATATCCCCGGTTTGAAGCCCCGCCAGACTACATAATATTTCTGTTTCGCCGTTTTTGACATGCGGCAAAGGTAGGGAGATTTTTTTTCCACCCCCTTAATCCCCCTCAAGGGGGACAGGTTAAGGCGAATTGTTATTTTTGCAATGATTAAAATGTGGATATGAGAACTATTTTTATTTCACTGATCATTGCAGCTTTTGTGCTGGGTTCATGCAGCAGGGAGCCTGATTATTTCCATAAGGATTATAAACTGAAAGATCTGGTCTGGAAAAGGTTCGACATTTTCTGGTTTGATGTTCCCGTTCAGAAAAATGATGTGCTGGATTTTTACCTGACGGTTTCAACCAACGAAAATTACCCATTGGACAAATTCTGGGTGAACATCACTTTCTACACTCCCGACGGAACCACCCGTTCGCGTGACTACGACTTTGACCTGAAAGACAAAGAAGGCAACTGGCTTGGAGACAGCAACGACGGAGTATGGAAAATAAAACTGCCCGTCCGCAGGGACATGACCATTTATGAAAAAGGTATCTGCAAAGTCAGGGTGGAAAACAAATATTCAAAATACGAACTTCCGGGTGTTGCCGAAGTAGGGCTAACCGCCCGAAAAAGCAGGAAATAATTCATCATTCCTTTCAAAACCGCCAAATTGTTAATATAATCTTGAAAATGTTAATAATAATTTAACTTTTCGGAAAAGCCCGTCTGTTTTCATTCCCTATTTTTGAAACTTTTCGTAATTCATCACATTTATGAACGAAAATCAAATTAATCTCTAATTAAATAATTGTACTATGAAAAAAATTACGTTTTTGATCTTTGCCGGAATGTTTTCTGTGCTGACCTCATTTTCACAGGTGCTCCCCGATAACTGGACGGGTGATACTGGTATTGATACTTATCAGGAAAGCACTAATGTACATGGCGGGTCTTATTCATGCCGTGTCGATGTTAATACTGGTTCGCAATCTAGTTGCGATATGCGACATGATGAAGTTGCTGTAACCGCCGGCGATTCTTATACTTATTCGTTTTGGGTTTGGACCAGTGCCCATGTTAAAGCAAGGGTTGTGTTGGAATGGAATGGTGCTTCAACAACGTATGGTGGATATAGTAATGCTGGTACCGGAGGATTTGAGGAAGTGGTTGCAACAGGTACTGTTCCAACAGGAGCAACGGGTGTAAAAGTTGGTGTACGTTTTTACGACCAAAGTGGTTTTTCTGCGCCCGAAACTCAGTATATTGATGATTTTACATTGGAATCTCCAACGGGAACACCCATTACATTAGCAAATGGAGACATGGAAAGCTGGCCAAGTGGTACACCACCTGTGATTTCTAATATATCAGCTTCTCCTCAATTTCCAACTTCTTCTGAAACGGTAAGTGTTTCCGCTGATGTTACGGATGATGGTTCTGTCTCAACTGTTGAATTAAATTGGGGAACAACTTCAGGTTCCTTAACAAACAGCATAAATATGTCTAATTCATCGGGTGACACCTATGTAACTGATTCGGATATTCCCGCTCAGTCTGATGGCACAACAATTTACTATGAAATAGTTGCCACAGATAACGATGCAAATACAACAACTTCGGATGAGCAACAATATTTAACTCACGATGCAAAAACTGCCACAATACCCTATTCCGAAGACTTTTCAAGTGGATTCGGAGATATGTTTCCTGCCAATGTTGCCGGGAAAAATATCTGGAGCGCTTCCAGCGGTTATGCATTTATGAACGGCTACAACGGCGATAACCCTGAAGAAGACTGGTTGATACTTCCGGGAATAAATATGGATAGTTACTCTGATGAAGTAATGAATTTTGATACGTATTGGCAATATGGAAATGATGATGCGGATAATTATCTGAAATTAATGTATTCAACTGATTATACTGGTGAAGGTGATCCTACCAGTGCAACCTGGACTGAAATTACTACGTGGACAAAGCCTGGTAGTTCTTCATCCTGGACATCATCTGGTGATGTAGATATTTCAGGTATTTCAGGTACATCAGTACACTTTGCTTTCAAGTACCATTCAACAACTTCACCCCGGGCATGGCGGGTTGATAATGTCTCCATTTACGAATCAGCAGTTGACGATCCGGGTAATTTCAATGCATCTACCGTATCCACTACACAAATTGATTTGAGTTGGACACTTAACGGAAACAGTGATGATGTAATGGTCGTTTATAATACATCTTCAATAACTGCTTCACCTTCTAATGGGACATCTTATGCTATTGGTTATATATTCGCTGATGGAAGTGAAGTCATTTATAACGGAGGAGGCACTGCTTATAGCCATACAGGACTTACAGCTAACACACAATATTACTACGAAGCCTGGTCAGTGGACGGTTCAGATAATTATTCAAATGGGGTAACAGATAACGCCACAACTTTTCCTGACAATTCAGACTTATTAATTTCCGAAGTTGCTGACCCTGCTGGTACGGGTAATTATAAATATCGTTTTGTTGAATTATATAATCTGGGAACCTCAACAATAGATTTTAGTTCAGACACGTGGTATTTATCTAAACAAACAAATGGGGGAACGTGGTATGATATTCAGTTAACAGGTTCTATACCTGCCGGCGGTATTTTTGTTCTCGCAACAAACACTACAGACTTTAATACAGAATACGGATTTAATCCAGATCAGGCGAATACAAATATTAGTGGTAATGGTGATGACGGATACTTTTTATATTATGGTGGTGATCACACAACCGGAACGCTTATAGATGTTTATGGAGTAATTGATGAGGACGGAACAGGTAAAGACTGGGAGTATGAAGACACTAAAGCCGTCCGTCTCCGTTCCGTAACCGGCCCCAACACCACGTGGACCGCTTCGGAATGGGATATTCCGGGTTCGGCATATCCTGATGACATGACCCCTGCAGCTTACAGGGAAGATGTTACGTGGCAGGGGACGACTGACAGCGACTGGAATACAAAAGGCAACAACTGGAGTGGTACGTATGGTTATATCCCGGATGCTTCGTTTAATGTTACGGTTTCACAGGCAGCAAACAATCCGGTTATTTCAGCACAGTCTGCCTGTAATGACCTCACGCTTCAATCCGATGCCTCACTGACTATTCCCGTAAACAAAGCCCTGACAGCTTACGGCGACCTCGATGTGGCTTCTTCCAAATCAAGGGCGGGGGCAACCTTCACCATTCAATCTGATGCTACAGGCAATGGTTCATTCATTGGAAAAGGAATGCTGTTGGGTAATGCTACGGTTGAAAGGTATTTTGCTGCATGGACTGCCAGTGATGATGGATGGCATGAAATCGGTTCACCGGTTGACATGATGGACATTGCTCCATCCGACTTTGCCCCCGGAACAAATGATGACCTTTATGAATGGATTGAACAAACAGAAACATGGCACAATTATAAGTCTTCCGGTTCATTTACCCAGTTTTCCAGCGGACAAGGGTACCTGGTCGCTTATTCATCATCAGGCACCAAACATTTTATCGGTGAATTAACAAACTGGGACTATGACTTTACGAACTTACCTTATACTCCTAGTAAAGGCAATGGCTGGAATTTTTTGGGTAACCCATATACATCAGCCATTGAATGGGATGCAGCTTCCACGGATTGGGCATTAAGTAATATTGGCGGTGTTGCACAAATATGGAACGAATCAACAGGAAATTATTCATTAATAAATAACGGTGATGTCATTCCTTCAACAAACGGGTTCTTTGTCCAGGCAACCGATGCCACCAATTACATTAACATTCCCGCTGAAAAACGTGTCCATGATACACATGGCAATTACAAAAGCAGTCAGGCCGAAGCACTGGATGAAACGCTGGTGTTGAAGATCACTAACGACGAGAACACGTTTGGTGATCTGACCAGAATTGGTTTCCGGGCTGATGCTACCGAGGCATGGGACATTACCTTTGACGCCCACAAATTAAAAGGAAGCAAAACAGCGCCACAGTTTTGGACAGTAAGCAATAATGAAAAATTTGCGCAAAATTACCTGCCTTATGTTTACGAACCTTATCAGTTACCGCTTCATTTCAAAGCAGGGGTTAATACAACTTACCATATTGTTGCGGAAGGTGTTGAAAGTTTTTATGGCGCCAGCGAGATTTCTCTCGAAGATTTGTTTACCGGTAAGATCATCAACCTGAAAGACCAGCAGATTTACACTTTTACAGCAACCACTGATGACGACGAAAACCGCTTTGTCCTTCATTTCAACGGCATCACCTCTGTAGGCGAAACGCCGGCTGATCAAAATGCTACCGTATATGCTTATGATAACCGGGTTTATATACATTTCAACGAGACGCCGAAATCAGGTTATGAAGTGGAAGTGTTCAACACCCTGGGGCAACAGGTTTATGCCGGGCGCATGGAACCCAATACGTTGAACAGTTTCCGTCTGAACGAAAAAACCGGCATTTA
>JAOZOO010000181.1:0-2747 GCA_029933225.1 Bacteroidales bacterium
CCTTTGCGCGCAGGCATGAAAATTTGCGCTGTCAGGGAGTTGCCGTGGGGGGCTTGTGCGAAGGACAGCGGAAGTTTCGATTCAAATTTTCTTGATCCTTCCTGCCCGACTGTCGCGGTCAGGCGGGCCTGCCCGAATGTGCCATCGGTACAGGCGGGTTGCTTACTTTTCTTACCCGCCTGCCGTCGGGCAGGTCAAGAAGAAAAGTAAGGCGTTGCGAACGGGATGAAATACAGACAGACCCATTCTCTTCGGTTCGCTACGCAAATATCGTGGCATTATGGCAAAAGTGCGAGACAGGTTTTTTAAAGGAAATATCATTTTTTTATCGTGAGACACCAAAACGCAAAATTTCTACATTAGAAACCAATTATTTACATAAGTTTTGTGAAAATGGGACGAAAACAAGAGCCATCTCAAGGCTGGAAGGTATTTTTCCGGGAGGTCAGGTATCGAAAGGTAAATCTTCGAGCAGTGTGACGGCATGTCCTGCAAAACCGGCTCCGGCTTCTTCATACAGATTCACGACCTTGTCAACACCTGCTTCTTTCAGTTCTTCCATTTCATCGTCGAACCGGGCAAGTGCGGCAATTTTTACATCCGGCTGATATTTCTTCAATGTGGCTGCGGCGGTCAGGTTGGCAGAATGATTGTTCATCGTTAGTATGACCAGCGAAACATCACCGGGTATAATCCTTTCCCATGACTGTGTATCCGTTGCATCACCTGTAATCACATTTCTGCCGGCCGCTTTATGCCCGAGGACGATGTCATAATCATCATCCAGCCCCATCACCTTGTTATCTAATCTAACGGCCAGTTCATCATAAACCGTCGTGCCGATCTTTCCCATACCGAAAACAAGAATATCGTACCCGTGAATATTGATCTGTTTGTCCTCGGCAATGGGTACAGGTTTTTCAAAACGGGCAAGATATTTCTCTACTAATGTAAAATCGAGGAAAGTCTTTACAGGAGCGGCCACGATGAATGAAAATGAAACCGCCAGGGATAAGACGATCAGCCAGTCGTTGCCGAGCATATTCTGTGCAACGGCCATGCTGCCGACGATGAGGGCAAATTCGCTGTAGTTTAATAAACTTGTGGATATCTGAAAAGAGGTTCGTGCCCGAAGACCGAGAAAAGTTAAAATCCTGAAATATAGAAACCCTTTTATGGGCAACAGCATTATCAGGATAAAAGCGATGCCGATCATCCACCACTCGGGAGTTCCCGACAGTCCGATACTGAGAAAAAAGGCGATCAGGAAAAACTCTTTGAAGCTCATCAGTGATTTGGCCATCTCGTTGGATTTGGGACTGTTGGCCACGATCATGCCAGCAATCAGTGCCCCGAGATCGGGTTTGAGCCCGACCATGTAAAACAGTTCTGCTCCCCAGAAAGCCAGCAAAAACCCGAAGAGGATCAGCATCTCGTCGTGACCCGATTTTTTCATAAGCCAGATGATCGGTTTTCGCAGAAAGGGCAGACCCAGCAACAGGAGGGCCCACACCGAGGGAGACTTACCTTCTGACAAAGCAAGGAACAAGACAGCCAGCACATCCTGGATGATCAGGATGGCTATCGCAGTTTTGCCTTGTATCCCGGTCATTTCGCCGGTTTCTTCAAGGACTTTCACGGCAAAAACAGTACTCGAAAAAGCCAGAGCAAATGAGATAATCGCAATAACTCTCAAAGGCGCTCCGCTAAAATAATAGACGCCGAGATACCCGAGAAGTATAAAGATCAGGCCGAATACGAGAAAGTTCAACAACATCTGCAGCAGGCCCCCTTTCCATGCGTGGCCTCTGATCAGACTCCTGACATTCAGTTTCAGGCCGACTGTGAAAAGGAGCAGCAGTATGCCCATGCCGGCAACTTTGTCAATCGTTTCGCTGGAGGATACTCCGAAAAAGTTTAAAACAAAACCGGCAATGAGGAACCCCAGCATGGGAGGAAGGCCGAGCAGGCGCATGACAAACCCCAAAACAAAAGCAACGATCAATGCAATTAATTCCATAATTTGATCTTTGGGCGAAAAAAATCATATAAATGTAAACATTTCCGGGAGAATCGTTATTCGATCCTATGAATGCTGTAGAAGCTCCTGAAAAAGGCTTTTGATAAAATAGTTTAAAATGGTTATGTAAATGATTGACATCTAAACGTTTTTGTTGTACATTAGCTATTTAAAAAGTAAAAATCAAACCAAATGAAAAAATCTGAACATGGAAACCTTTATGTTTCCTGGACTCTGCGCATTCTTTTAATGCTGACGATCCTCCTGTGGGGAATGTTTTCGTTAGATGTTTTCAGCGAAGGATATAACTTCTGGGAAACAGTGGGCGCTTTTCTGATCCATAACATCCCGTCGTTCGTGATGATCATTATTTTGGTCATTGCCTGGAAGCAGGAGAATATTGCAGGCATACTGCTGATGGCGGTCGTCCTGGCCTTCGTCATCTTTTTTATGGGCATCAGGGGACGGTTTATGTGGGGTACACTTATCCTCGTTGGCATACCCTTTCTGATCGGCGCTTTTTTTGTGCTGAACTATTATCTTTTCGGAAAAAAGGGGAGAAGCGAAAACTTACAGGCAGGCTGACCGGATTTTAATAAAAATTGTACCGGTTTTATATATTTGCTTCTCATCCAAAGAAAACAGCAATGCGGGATATTAGTCTTCAGTCTTCAGTCGGCAGTCTTCAGTCGGCAGTCGGCAGTCTTCAGTCTGCAGTCGGCAGTCG
>JAOZOO010000181.1:2847-5000 GCA_029933225.1 Bacteroidales bacterium
CAGTCGGCAGTCTTCAGTCGGCAGTCGGCAGTCTTCAGTCTGCAGTCGGCAGTCGGCAGTCCGCAGTCTTGGTTCCTGGTTCCTGGCTCTTGGTTCTTGGTTTCTGGTTTCAGTCTTATGTCTTCCATCCACCCATCTATCATTCCACCATTCCGATTTCCCATCATTCCAATTTAAACTCTTGACCTATGCATGAATTCTCCATCGCCATGAGCATTATCGAAATTGCGGAAGCGGAAGCCAAAAAAGCCGATGCAACCGCGATTACCGAACTTGTGCTTGATATCGGCACGTTGTCCGGTATTGAGTTTCAGGCACTCGATACGGCTATGGAAATGGCGGTGAAAAACACCCTGCTTGAAAATGCCCAAATAAAAGTCAACAAAATACAGGCGCGTGCACGATGTTCCGACTGCGGAGAAGAATTTGATATTGAAAATATTTTTGATAGTTGCCCCAAATGCGGTGGCCTGTATCATGAACTGCTGTGCGGTAAAGAGTTGCAGATTAAATCGCTGGTGGTGGATACGCCGGATGTACAATAAAACATTAAAATTCAGAGGCCGTTGGTGAGGACACCAACGACGGAAGTATCAAGGAATGGGTCCACATTCGATGATTATCCCGTCATCATCAAAAGCGCACCATTCGCCCTTCATTTCGTTGAAATCATAGGTTGCGGACCAACTTATATACATCTTTTCTTTATTGATACTCCAGCTTGATATTGTCATTTGTAAAGTGTCTCCGTCAAAAGCCAAAATGTTTTCAACCCATTCATGGTTTTGTTTTTTGATATTGTCCCAGTAATAAACTATACTGGTGAATGTAACCTTTCTTTGAAGCTCTGTTCCCCATGGCGTGTAAATTGTTTTTTCGTCTTCCACATTCATCAGATAAGCCATTATTGGTTGTCCGGCCGATTCAGGCGGATCAGGTGCTCTGAAAAGAATCCAGTTAAAAGACTTTCCGTCCATTCTTTGATAGTGACTTTGGATCAGGTAGTCCTCTCCGTAATCAAGTCCATTATAAATCCCGGAATAGGAAACAAGATACTGGATATAATCCGGCGGCTTGATAATTTGCTCAATGGTTATCTGGTAATCACCATGGTCTTCCTTAAAAGTGCAAATGGTTGTTTGTCCGTATGTTTCACAATTTTTTGTATAATCGGTTGCTACGGTAGATTTATGACCGGTTGAGGGAATGTTCTGCGGATTTTTTATCAGTTCATTGAATTTTTTAAGGGTTTCAACAATCATTTTCATGCCCTCGTTTTCCGAATTCCATAAAGTATCGGGAAGCTGAATGGGTGCGATATCCAGCATGGTCGGGTTATCTTTTGAAATGTCTTTAAAAATATTGTAAAGCGCTGTGGAGTCATTGTGACTGATCCCATTGGAAGGTGTGACATCTTTTTTCTTGGAACAACCAATGATAAGTAGTGCAAACAACAGTAAAATTAACCCCTGAGCTTGATATTTCTGTGAAATATTCATCATTGGATCAAGTTTTTGCAAAGTTACAACAGAGGGTATCCCGTTGTCAAGTAAAACCTTAAAAAAGTGATTTGAGACCAGAAAATTTTGCAAAAAAAGTAAGGGTTACCGGAGTCTGATTTTACAAATCCCCGCAATCGATCACTTGTCCATCATCATCATACGAACACCATTCACCTTCAAGCGTGTCAAAATTCCAGGTACTTGCATAGCTCATATAAGTTTCTTCTTTTGAAATACTCCAGGCAAATAAATAGGTTTTTAAAATATTACCGTTCCATATTTCCCAGGAACCTAAACTCTCATGATTTTCTTTTTTTACATTATCCCACTCGTAAATAAAATCGGTGTATTCAATATGTTTTTTATGTTCTTCTCCCCAGGGGGTATAAATTGTTTTGCCGTCCTTCACTTGGATTGAATACGTAAATAAA
Source organism: Bacteroidales bacterium (assembly GCA_029933225.1). Classification (GTDB taxonomy): domain Bacteria; phylum Bacteroidota; class Bacteroidia; order Bacteroidales; family F082; genus JAADID01. The sequence goes on from JAOZOO010000181.1 coordinate 4,781, forward strand.
TATTCCCCGGAAGACTCAGGAGGCACAGGTGCTTTAAAGACAAATAAAAAAAAGCTTTTATTGTCTGGAGAAAAGATATATTGTTGAATCAGATACATTTCCCCGAAATCAATACCGTCATAAATGCCCGAATAATACACTTCAAGTACCTGCCCGTCAGGACCTATATTCTGAATTACCGTTATCTGATAAGCTCCATGGTCTTCTTGAAAAGTACATT
>JAOZOO010000061.1 GCA_029933225.1 Bacteroidales bacterium
ATTTACTTCACAGCATCCACAATGGCTTTGAATGCTTCCGGGTTGTTCATGGCCAGGTCGGCCAGAACCTTACGGCTGATCTCGATGTTCTTGGCATGGAGCTTCCCCATGAATACCGAGTAAGACATTCCGTACTCCCGGGCGCCTGCGTTGATCCGCTGGATCCACAAAGCCCTGAAATTGCGTTTCTTCGCCCGTCTGTCACGGTAGGCATATACCATGCCTTTTTCATAAGCGTTTTTGGCAACCGTCCAGACGTTTTTCCGCCGGCCAAACTGGCCTTTGGTTTTTTTCATGATCTTTTTTCTACGTGCCTTCGAGGCAACTGCATTTACTGATCTTGGCATTTTTTTAAAATTTTTTCCGCTATGGCGTCCCGGCTTTACACGGAAACTTTACAGGCCATAACAAAGTTAAACAATGATTGAATTAACTGCGAAGCATCCTTCTGATGTTCTTTTCATCTGCTTTGTCAATAATGGTAAAGTAAGTCAGGTTGCGTTTCCGCTTTTTCGACTTCTTTGTCAAAATGTGACTTTTGTAAGCATGCTTCCTCTTGATTTTACCGGTGCCGGTAAAAAAGAACCGTTTTTTCGCACCGGATTTGGTCTTCATCTTTGGCATTACTTAATCTATTTAGAGTTTATACTAAAATTCATTATTTCTTTGGTGCAATCACCATGATCATTCTTTTCCCTTCTAATTTGGGTAGTCGTTCCACCTTTCCGTACTCTTCGAGTTCCGAGGCAAACTTTAACAAAACGTACTCCCCTTTTTCCTTGTAAATGATCGATCTTCCTTTAAAGAACACATCCACTTTCACCTTGGCGCCATCCTGTAAAAACTTGATGGCATGTTTCAGTTTAAAGTTGAAATCATGGTCGTCAATGTTAGGTCCCAAACGGATTTCCTTGACAACCACTTTGGCCGTTTTGGCCTTGATCTCTTTTTGTTTTTTCTTTTGTTCGTAGAGAAACTTTTTATAGTCCATGATCTTACAAACGGGCGGGCTTGCCGTGGGTGAAATCTCAACAAGGTCCAACCCCATTTCGTCAGCCATGGTCAGCGCTTCTCTTGTCTGGTAAATACCGGTTTCCACGTTGTCACCCACTAACCGTATCACGGGCGCTGTGATGAACTGGTTGATACGATGCGGGTTTTCCGGTTTTTTGTAAGATCCTCTGGATCTTCTGCCTCTGAATGTTGCTATTGTTTAGTCCTCCTATGTTAATTAATATTTTATTTAATTTATATCAATCATTTCCTCAACCTCTTTGTTCACCATCTCGGCAAACTTGTCGATTGAGAAAGTTCCGATATCTCCTTCACCGTGTTTCCTTACCGAAACCGTTCCTTCCGCCTGCTCTCGTTCACCAACGATAAGCATGTAAGGAATCTTTTTCATTTCGGCATCTCTGATCTTTCTTCCGGTTTTTTCACTCCGTCCGTCAATCAGGCCACGAATATCGTGCTTTTTAAGCAAAGCTAATACTTTTTCGGCATATTCCTGATATTTTTCACTGATGGGCAGCACCGCCACCTGGTCAGGCGTCAGCCACAACGGGAAATTGCCGGCGCAATGTTCGATGAGCACGGCCACAAACCTTTCCATTGAGCCGAACGGTGCGCGGTGGATCATCACCGGACGGTGCTTCTCGTTGTCGGCACCAATGTAAGTCAGGTCAAACCTTTCCGGAAGGTTGTAATCCACCTGGATGGTTCCCAGTTGCCATTCGCGTCCCAGCGCATCGCGAACCATGAAGTCCATTTTCGGGCCGTAGAACGCCGCTTCACCGTATTCGGTAACAGCATTCAGGTTTCGCTCTTCCGCTACTTCGATGATGGCCCGTTCGGCCTTTTCCCAGTTTTCGCGACTTCCGATATATTTTTCGGGATGCTCCGGGTCACTCAAAGAGATTTGTATCTTAATATCTTTAAAGTCAACGGCTTTGAATATCTGATCTATGATATCGATCACACCGTTGAACTCCGCCTTGATCTGGTCAGGTGTGCAAAAGATGTGGGCATCATCCTGCGTAAAACCGCGGACCCTCGTCAGCCCATGCAGTTCGCCGCTTTGTTCGTAGCGGTAAACCGTGCCGAATTCCGCATAGCGAATGGGCAGCTCTTTGTAAGAGTGCGGTTTGGAAGCATAGATCTCGCAATGGTGCGGGCAATTCATCGGCTTCAGGAAAAACTCCTCGCCTTCCACCGGGGTCTTGATGGGCTGGAATGATTCGGCCCCGTATTTATCGTAGTGTCCCGATATTTTATAAAGGTTCACATTACCGATGTGCGGTGTGATCACTGCTTCATAACCGGCTTCGCGCTGTACTTTTTTCAGGTATTGCTCGAGGCGTTCACGCAGGGCAGCACCTTTGGGCAGCCACAGTGGGAGTCCCTGCCCTACTTTCTGCGAGAAAGTAAAAAGCTCAAGGTTTTTACCCAGCAGACGATGATCGCGCTTTTTGGCTTCCTCCAGCATTTCAAGGTACTCGTCCAGTTCTTTCTTTTTCGGGAAGGTAATCCCGTAAATACGGGTCAGTTGTTTCCGGTTTTCGTCACCACGCCAGTAAGCACCAGCCACTTTTAGCAGTTTCACTGCCTTGATGGGTGAAGTGTCGGGAATGTGCGGTCCACGACACAGGTCGGTGAAATAGCCGCTTTTGTAAAAAGTGATCTCCCCGTCATTCAGTTCACTGATAAGCTCCAGCTTGTATTCGTCGCCTTTTTCACCGAAATACTTTAATGCCTCTTCTTTGGAAACATCTTTACGGTCAAAAGTTTGTTTTTCACGGGCGAGCTCCAGCATTTTCTGCTCGATCTTGACGAGGTCTTTTTCCGAAATTTCGTAATCGCCAAAATCAACATCGTAATAGAACCCATTCTCAATATCGGGGCCAATTCCGAATTTAACTCCCGGATAAAGCAGTTCGATGGCTTCGGCCATCAGGTGGGCTGAAGAGTGCCACATGGCGGCTTTTCCTTCCTTGTCGCGCCAGGTCAGCAGTTGCAGTTTGGCGTCTTCATTCAGCGGACGGGTAGCGTCAACGACCTCTCCGTTTACTTTGGCAGCCAGTACATTACGAGCCAACCCCTCGCTGATGTCACGGGCAATATCCATTGCCGTAACACCCGCGGGGTATTGTTTTACAGAATTATCCGGTAGCGTTATGTTTATCATATACTTGTTTACTCCTGAAAAAATTGGCTGCAAAAGTATAAAAATTGGTTTGATTTCCAACCGAATAAAGAAAATTATTCTGTGGAATTTTTGAAACCTGCCTTACTGAATTCCCGTAATATTTACCGGCAAATCAACGCGGTTTTTGTTGACCGGCAGGTATGAAAAATAATAATTAAGCAAAAAGAATATGCTAAATCAATATTTCAGGCTTTCTGAAAATCAAACAAATGTAAAAACCGAGTTCATCGCCGGGCTTACTTCTTTTGTTGCCGCCATGTACATTATTGTCGTCAACCCGGCCATATTGAGCGAAGGCGGGATGAACTATGAAGGGGTAATGACAGCCACCATCCTTGTGTGTACGTTTTCCTCCGTTATGATGGGAATTTATGCGCACAATCCCATTCTGGTGGCTCCCGGCATGGGCATTAATGCTTATTTTACTTATTCGATCATTCTGAACCTGAAAGTATCCCCCGAAACTGCTCTCGGCGCTGTTTTCTGGAGCGGTGTGATCTTCCTGATCCTGTCGGTTTTCAGGGTACGCACCATGATCCTGAAAGCCATTCCGGTATCGGTAAGATTCGGAGCAGCGGCAGGTATCGGGATTTTCATTACCCTCATCGGACTGATCAAAGCACATTTCATTGTCGTGAAAGACCCGTTCATCGGGATGGGAGAATTCAATATCATGACGCTGACTTTTCTGGCCGGTTTGTTCATTGTCTCCATCCTGGTAGTAAAAAAAGTAAAAGCAGCGCTGATCTTAAGCATCATTATCACAACCGTCCTGGCCTACCCCATTGGCCGATGGTACGGCGATGCTTCAGCGGTTACCAATGGGGATCCGATATTGGTTCACATTACGGAAATCATGTCGTGGCCTGACTTCAGATATCTTTTTCAACTCGATTTGATCGGGTCGCTTAAACTGAGCATTATTCCGGCCGCTTTCGGACTGCTGTTTACCGATATGTTCGACAGTATTGCAACGTTTGTAGGTGTGGCTGAAGCCAGCGGCCTGAAAGACAAAAAGGGCGAACCGCTACACATTCACAAATCCCTGATTGCCGATGCTTTTGCCACTATTTTCGGCGGGCTGTTCGGCTCCAGTTCCGGGACCGCATACATCGAATCGGCATCCGGTATTCAGGCGGGAGGCCGAACAGGACTGACCGCTGTTTTTGCCGGGCTGCTTTTTATTCCGTTCCTGTTTTTTGCCCCGTTGGCAAAGGTAGTGCCTGGCATTGCCACAGCACCTGTGTTGGTGATCGTCGGCGTTTTTATGCTGAACCCGGTTGCCAAGATCAACTGGGAAGATTTTGAAGAAGCTATCCCTGCTTTTCTGACTTTGATCCTGATTCCGCTGACTTATTCCATCACGCAGGGAATCGTCTGGGGATTCTTGTTTTATACAGTGCTTAAAGTAGTTAACGGAAAATTCGACAAAATCCCCTGGATGCTTCTTGTCATTGATGCTTTTGCTGTTTTGTTGCTATATGTTGAATTAGGAAAATAAATCTGGTAGGATCATCAGATTTACCAGAAGATGGATTTGTTCAAAAGACATGAAAAACATTTCGTTCCGATGGAACTTTATTCCTTTCTTATCTTTATTCCAGGGTCTTACGATGCCTGGCAAGAACATATCCTGCCTCCGGCAGTCTTTATCCTAATAGATAAAATTACCTGATTACTGGCCAAAATGTAAATTCAATTGAAATCCATCCCATCGGGATGACATGTTATAACCAGGGACTCAAGTCCCTGGAAAAAACAAAATAAAATTTAGTTCTGTAAGAACGACATGTAAAGTACTCTCCGGAATAATTGGTTTACGAAAGAATTTATTTTAACAATAAAATGATTTTTGGAAACATCTATTAAAAAGGGCTGCCCCGAAATGAAGCAACCCTTACACCCAACATTATAAAAGAAATTTACTCGTAATCCCGTTTCATATACTGAACACGTTCAAAAGAAGCATCGGTCGTTTGTCTTTCCAGCGACTTGCCTCTGAAATCATCCAGCGATTCGTAACCGTGATCCTCCATCCACCGTTTCAGGCCCTGCTCAATAGTTCGGATCACTTCTATTCCATTCAGGTAAAGTGTTGTGCACAACTGCACGGCACGTGCACCCACCAGTATTTGTTTGATAACTCCACGGGTATCATGCACACCGGTGGTCGCCACCAGGTCGGCTTCCAGACCATTTCCGGTCATCAGGGCAATCCAGCGCATGGGCACAAGGGATTCCACCGGCGATGACAGGTAATTGTCTGTGATCACTTCCAGATTCTCAATATTGATATCCGGCCTGAAGTAACGGTTGAATAAAACCAGCCCGTCTGCCCCGCTGTCCACCAGTCTGTTAGCCAGTACACACAGATTTGTGAAATAATAACCCAGTTTCACCGAAACAGGTATCTTCACATGCTTTTTCACTTCCCGGACGATGTCCACATGCATATCTTCGATTTTTTTGCAATCCTGCGAAGCATTGAACGGGAAGATGGCAATGTTCAGCTCAAGAGCATCGGCACCGGCCTCCTCTATTGCCGCGGCAAACTTCGGCCAGCCTTCATCCGTTACACAGTTTATGCTGGAGATAACAGGGACATCGCTCTCGCTTTTTACCCTTTTCACAAACTCCAGGTAATTGTCGAGATTGGCTTCAAAGGCAAGACCCATCACCTCCTCTTTGGCTTCCGGAAACCAGAAATAGATATCGGTGTCTTTACCGTCCCACAGCTTCGATTCGGCAACCATTCTGATCTGCTCCTCAAAAAGCGATTTCAGCACAATCGCACTTGCCCCCGCTTCCAGACACTGGTTGACGGTTTTAAGGTCACCTGTTAATCTTGAGCTACTCACAATCAATGGGTTTTTCAGCTCAAGACCCATGTACGTTGTGGAAATGTTCATTTTGATAACATGCTAATGGGATAATGTACCTGCGTATCAATGTATTGTTCCAGACGGCGGGTCAGATACTGGAAAGCCTGTTCCAGATTCAGCTTGGCATTGTCAGACAGGCCCTCTTTAAAATCCCACCTGTATCCCTTAATGGCCATCTGGCATGATTTGGGTGTTTTGTTAAATAACTCTTTACACACATGCAACACATAATCCGGGGAAACGGAATGCATGGAAAACTCAACCTTTTCGGATGAGGGCTGCAATCGCGAGAATTTAAATTCATGGATATCCTCCTGTGTTGCATCCACAAAGACAACCACATCTTTTTTCGAGACCTTTTCGGCATCCTCAACATTCAGTTGATAGTTGGTATCAGTTTCGATATTATCAAAATGATTTTTCTCTGCCCATTCTTTGATTCTTTCAGCCATTTCAATTCCGAGGGCATCATCCTGGCGGCCCGGATTCCCGTAACCGTACACAAGAACTTTAACTTTTTTGTTCATGATTATTTAGTTTTATGGTCAACAATTCTATTTTCGTTATTTATCATGGTTATTTCCAGCGGCATCTGGCCCAAAGCATGGGTGGCACAACTCAAACAGGGATCGTAAGCCCGGATGGCGACCTCAACGGCATTCATCATCCCTTCGGTAATCTCCGTATGCCCGTTCAGCATGGCATTGGCCGTATGGTTGACGGCCCGGTTCATCGGCTCGTTGTTGTTGGTCGTCGAAACGATCAGGTTGGCCAGTGTAACAAGGTCGTCATCATTGATTTCATAATGATGGAAAAGGGTGCCGCGCGGTGCTTCGAGCACACCTACTCCGCGATGCCTTTTTTCTCCTTTCACAACGAGGTCTTCATTTTGCAGGTCGGGATCATTCAGCAGGTCGCGGATCACCTCGGCGCAGTGCAGCACTTCGATCAGCCGTGCCCAGTGATAATGCAGACTCATGTTGTTGGGTTTGCCGTTGGTGTAGGCCTTATATTCTTCAAATTCTTTTTGAGCCAGAGGTGTCGGCATGAAATCACACACGTTCAGCCGTGCCAGCGGGCCTACACGGTACCATCCCTGTTCTTTTCCATACTCTTTCAGGTAAGGAAACTTCATGTAGCTCCAGTCCCTGACTTCTTCTTCGATGTAGTTTTCATAATCCTGATAATCCACATCATTCAGGATAATTTTCCCTTCGGCATCCACTGCACGCAAGACGCCGTGGTAAATATCGAAAGCCCCGTCTTTGCGCACCATGCTCAAATGATTGGAAGGAAAGGCAGCAAACTCATCCACCATCTTTCGGTTGGCTTTATGATAACCTTTAAAGAAATCAAGTGCCGCCACCGACCACTCGACCATTTTGTCGGCATTCATCGGGTCGGGACCTTTCAACAGTTCATCACGTTCTTCAATTGTCAGGTTTTTGTTTATCCCGCCCGGAACAGCGCCCGTCCCGTGTACTTTTTTTCCGGCTGTCAGGCGGATGACCTCCTGCCCGAACTTACGCATCATCACACCTTGGACGGCAAGCTCCCTGTTTTCCATGGCTACACCTATGATATTCCTTTTCAGCGGGTCGCCGTCAAATCCAAACAAAAAGTCGGGTGAACTCAAATGGAAAAAATGCAGCACGTGCGACTGGAAAAACTGACCGTAGTGCATCAGCCGGCGCATTTTCTCACCCACAGCCGTCAGTCCGTCGCCTGCTCCGGCGCCGACGATGACATCCAGCGCCTTGGCTGCCGCGAGATGATGGCTTACGGGACAAATGCCGCACAGCCGCTGGACAAGTACAGGCATCTCCCAGTACGGGCGGCCCTGAACAAAACGCTCAAAACCCCTGAACTCAACAATATGCAGACGCGACTCGCGCACATTGTTCTGATCGTCCATGTATATGGTTACCTTGCCGTGCCCTTCAACACGTGTAACCGGTTCTATTGTTATCTTTTTCGACATGATTCAATAATTTTCAATGCATTAATCAAATTTCACCACTTCATAAGGCAATTCCATTTCTTTCCCGGTGACCAGCGCAACCAGTGCATTCCATATCAGCTCGGCACGTGGCGGACATCCCGGCAGGAAATAGTCAATCTTGACAATCTCATGACACGGGTAAACCTTATCGAGCAACATAGGTAGTTCCTCGTTATTGGGCAATATTTTCTGTTTGTTTTCCCCCACGGTTGGTCCGTCAATGTATGCTTCCTGAAGACACTCCTCGATGGGAATACCATTACGCAGAGCAGGTAATCCCCCCATGATCGCACATTCGCCAAACGATACAAGTATGTTGCAGTTTTCCCTGAATAATTTCAGTAACTCAATGTTTTCGCTGTTGCAGCATCCCCCTTCGATGAGGCCGATATCCACCTGTTTGGTGAAATTCTTTATGTCATCAATCGGGGATTTGTTGAACTCCACCAGTTCGATGAGGTCGAGGATTCTTTCGTCGATATCCAGAAACGACATGTGGCATCCGAAACACCCTGCCAGTGAAGTTGTAGCTATTATCTTTTTCTCCATTTTAATCGGTTTTACTGTTGAACTTCAATATCACTACCAATGGGTTCTTTGTCATATTTCCTTTTCCCGATGGGCTGGTAGTAACCCAATTCTTTATAAATGATCGATCCTACCGGACAGGTATCCATGGCTTTGCGGGCCAGCGCATCCGATATCTCTTTTCCCAGCTTTTTGTCAAGGATCACTTCCAGTTTGTTCCCCCTGTACTGATAGGCAAAATAGCTGCGACCTTCGTCATCTTTTATGGCCTTGATACAGCGTTTGCACATGATGCAACGGTTTTGTTCTTTAATAAGCTTGGGGCTGGAAGCATCCAGGCCTTTTTGCGGGAACAAAAACGGGAAGCGCGGCACCATCATTTTGAAACGGTAAGCCAGCGCTTGCAATTCGCAGTTTCCGCTTTTTTCGCATGCCGGGCAGAAATGATTGCCGCTTACGAATAACAGCTCGATAATCCCTTTTCTGAAATCGTTGATCTCCGGTGTGTCGCTTTCCACCTCCATACCATCGGCAGCAGGTGTCGTGCAGGCCGTCATATACCTTTTATTGAGTTTGACGGTACACATGCGGCAACAACCCTTTGGCGGCAATCCCTCAAAGTTACAAAGTGTGGGAATGTAAACACCGTTTGCTTTGGCTGCTTCCACTATGGTTTGCCCTTTTTCGGCAATGATCTCTTTGCCATCTATTTTAAATCTTATCGTTGTGCTCATTTTGAGTAATATTATTAACGGTTAAACATGATGAAGAATGGTTTTTCTGCCGACAAAATTATTGGCCGCTTCAACCGATTTTTCCATATCGAAGACATTGTCAAAGTCAGCCATTGCCTTGACGTGCTGCTCGTAGAGGTATCTGAAATTCAGGATACTCGAGACGACGGGGTTGGCTGCTGTCTGACCCAGCCCACAGCGGCTTACTTTGATGATCCTGCCCCAGTTCAGCAGGTCGTCAATATCTTTCCGCACACCGTGCCCGCTGACGATTTTTTCCAGTTTTTTCTTCATAAGGAACGGAAGATTACGACAGGTGGAACATGAGCCGCAGGACTCTTCGATAAAGAAATCCATGAAGTTCATCACCACCTCATTCAGCAGATCACGCTGGCTGTTGAAAATCATAATGGAACCGCCCGTGGGCAGGTCGGAATAACTCAGCCTACGGTCAAATGTTTTCTGTGCGACCATCATACCTGACGGTTTGTACCATTTCATCAGGTCGGTCGTCCCCAGACTGTCAATGTCTTTCACACTGATCATCACGCCTGACGGGCCACCTACCTGAATGGCCTGTACATCGTCAGCGCCACTCATTTCCATCACCTCGCGGATGCTTGTCCCCCACTCCACTTCATAAATGCCGGGGAATTTGCAATCACCCGAGACACTAAGTAATTTGGTTCCCAGCGAATCGGTGGTACCGAAACCTTTGAACCAGTCGGCTCCGTTTTTAACAATTCGTACGGCGGCTGCCAGTGTTTCCACATTATTTACGATAGTCGGATATCCCAGATAACCGTTTTGAACGGGAAAAGGCGGTTTGTCGCGCGGCTCGCCCCGCTTGCCTTCCAGCGACTCGATCAGCGCCGATTCCTCACCGCAGACATAAGCTCCCGCGCCGAGTTGAATGCGAATATCGAAATTGAAATGTTTGACACCCGCTATATTTTCACCCAGCAGATTTTGTTTTCGCATTTCATCAAGGATACGGTTCAGGTATTTGTATAGATACCGGTACTCGTACCGCAGATAAACCAGACCGATATCGGCGCTGGTTGCATAAGCGGCAATCACCATCCCTTCGAAAACCAGGTCGGGAAATTCGGTCAGTAAAACGCGATCTTTGAAAGTACCCGGCTCCCCTTCATCGGCATTACAAATGATGACGCGGTGGTCGGCCTCCACCCTGCGGCCAAAGCGCCATTTCAAGCCGGTAGGGAACCCGGCTCCGCCCCTGCCCCGCAGGTTGGACTCTTCGACAATACCAACAATCTCGTCAGGTGAATGTTTGATAAGCAGATTGCGGATCACTTCGAATTTTTTATAATTCCTTTCCAGCAGGATCATCCGTTTGCGGATATTATTGAAGACCATGGAGCGGACATCTGGATCGGAATTGTTACCATCGCCCGTGCTTTCGTAAATGGCTTCATCAAGGGTTTTTCCTGATTTCAGGTCGGCAATCAGCTTTCTGACCCGGTAAGGCGTCAGGTTTGTAAAGACTTTGTCGTTGATGATGGCGCTGGGGCCCTGATCGTTCATACCCATACATGAAGTAGAATAGAGGCCGAACAGACCATCGGGTGATACAGAGCCGATCTTTGTTCCGCATTCTTCTTCCAGCGTCTTTTTCACTTTCTCGCGCCCGCGCATGAAAGCCGTTATGCTGTTGTTCAGAAAAATGTTGTATTTCCCTCTCGGCTTTTTTGAAAAGAAATGATAAAACGTGACCGTTTCATTGATCTCCACCTCCGACATGCCCAACTGTTGAGCAAGCACTTCGATGTCGGTATCACTCACATAGCCCTGAAGGTCATGAATATCAATCAGAATATCCATCAACCTGTGTCGGTCGTTCTGATACCGGGAGGTGATCTTTATAATTTTGTCTTTCATTGACCGTAATTTTAATGTTGTTTGATTCGATGAACAAGTATTGTTATTTTTTTCACAGCAAAATTAAACTTTATATTGTTAAAAAGATAACAAAAGCATATTTTATAACGATTTTAAATTAAAATCAGATGAGACGAATCCGTTTTCCGGATTGACATATATACTTATTGCCGTGAGGTTTTTAAGGTAACTATTCATGATACAAAGAATACTTTATATGATACTTATCATAAACTCATTATATATATTCAACCTGATTCGGGGTTGTTATTTCAGGATTATTACTATCCCTGGGCTCCGCTGGGGGTTATTCACATTTATTTACTTTTGAAAAATTAAACTTGTCTGAATCGGATTGAAATAAATTGAGCATTACAGCAAAGAAAATAGAGATCAAAGGGTTGGTACAGGGTGTTGGATTCCGCCCGTTCGTTTACCGGCTGGCCGTTGAGCATGGGTTGAAAGGAACCGTTGAGAACAACAACCGCGGTGTTTTTATTCATGTGGAAGGTGAACCGGGACAAGTTGAAAAATTTATCTCTTCCCTGCCGGAAAGGATACCCCAAGCGGCAAGCATATCTACTCTGCATGATTTTCCCGCCGAAACAGAACAGTTCAGTGATTTTTCCATTAAAAAAAGTGAGTCTTTATCTGATGAGATCACGGAAGTCAGCCCTGATATCGGCGTATGCAAGGCCTGCCTCGAAGACATGAAAACACAGCCCCACCGGATCAACTATCCTTTTATCAACTGCACGAATTGTGGCCCGCGGTTTACCATCATTAAAGACCTGCCCTACGACCGCCACCAAACCACAATGGCTGTTTTCGAAATGTGCGATACCTGCCGGAAAGAATATACCGACATCCTCGACCGCCGTTTCCATGCCCAGCCCATCGCCTGCAATCATTGCGGACCGTGGTACACCCTGCATGAAAACGGCAAAACAGACGAAAACCTTGAAAACATACTCACACGGACAGCACAGTTACTGGAATCGGGAAAAATCCTTGCCATCAAAGGACTGGGAGGATATCACTTAGCGTGCAATCCTTTTGCTGAAAAAACAGTATCGGAATTGCGCCTGCGCAAAAACCGGGAAGGCAAACCCTTCGCCCTGATGATGAAAGACCTGGAAACTGCACAAGAATACCTGCACATCAGTCCAGAGGAAGAAAAACTGCTCACCGGCTGGCGGAAACCCATCGTATTGTTAAAAGTGAAAAAGCCGTTTGCACCATCCATTAGCATCGGGCTAAACACTGTGGGCGTCATGTTGCCTTACATGCCGTTTCATTATCTGTTGTTTGAACGGTTAAAGCTTCCGGCTGTTGTGCTCACCAGCGGTAACCTGTCGGACGAACCCATTGTGATTGACAACCGGACAGCACTTGAAAAACTGGGCGGCATCTCCGAAGGGGTTATCACCTACAACCGGGACATTCACAACCGCACTGACGACTCTGTGGCTTTCATTGCCAACGGGAAAGAACGGGTGATCAGGAGGTCGCGCAGCTATGCCCCGTCGCCGGTTCATCTCACTTTTGATGCGGAAGGTATCTTTGCCGCCGGCGCCGAGCTGGTCAACTGCTTTTGTATCGGTAAAGGCAGACAGGCCATCATGAGTCAGCACATCGGCGACCTGAAGAATCTGGAAACCCTTGAGTTTTACAAAGAGTCCATCCGGCGGCATGAACGCCTTTTCCGATTTCAGCCCACCCTGGCTGCCATGGACATGCATCCCGATTATCTTTCCACAAACTACGTCAGGCAATTAGACATCCCTACCGTGGCCATTCAGCACCACCATGCCCACATTGCCTCCTGCATGGCCGAGAACGGAGTGGATACAAAAGTGATTGGTGTAAGCTTCGATGGGACGGGCTACGGTACGGATGGCAACATCTGGGGCGGCGAGTTCATGGTCTGCGATTTCCTGGATTTTGAGCGCAAAGCCCATTTTGAATACATTCCCCAGCCGGGTGGCGATGCGGTGACCAAACATCCCTGGCGGATGATGACAGCTTACCTTGTGCATTATTTCGGGGAAAATGTTGTAGCTGAATATCCGGAACTTTTTAAAGACACTGACCCGAAAGAGCTGGAGATTGTTTTGTTCATGATCAAAAACAAGATCAACGCGCCGCTGACAAGCTCTGCCGGACGGCTGTTCGATGCAGTTTCCTCGCTACTGGGCATCTGCCGCGACACAACCTACCACGCCGAAGCGCCCATGCGGTTAGAAGCCGCCGCCACACCGGATACAGAAGGTTCTTATCCTTTTGAATTTACAGGTGATATCATCAGCATGAAACCGGCCTTCGAAGCAATGATCGACGAACTGACCAAAGGAAAACGCCCCGGAAACATTGCCGCCCGGTTTCATCAGGCAATCGTTTCCGTGATCCTGGAAACCGTAACAAGGATAAGTCACGAAACCGGTATCCGCGAGGTGGTCCTTTCGGGAGGTACTTTCCAGAACCGGATCATCCTGGAACAGACGGAACAACGACTGGTTTCCGAGGGTTTTCATGTTTACTCCCACTCCCACATTCCCTCCAATGACGGCGGCATTGCACTGGGACAACTGGCCATTGCAGCGAAGAGAAGGGAAAAGAGGAAAATGTGATTGGTAGCATTGATGGAACTTCAAACATCGAACTTGTCCGTTCGGCAGGCGGGCTATGAACTTAAAACTATTGCAGATTGTGTAATTTGTCAGATTCCACATCCTGAAATCCGGAAAATGCAACAAACCCTGTTTTCAAAACTCACTGTTCACTAAGCTGCAATTCAACGCTCCTACCCCTCATTTCCCGGCAATCACAACATCTTCCTCTTTGATCAGCGGTAACCCCAGATACCGCCTCAAAAGCTGGGCTACCGTCAGGGTATCTTTCTGGCAATAAGTCACAATGCGTTCCAGGTCTTTCTCTTCCCAGTAAATCTGTCCGACCATGCTGCCGTCAATATCGTCTTTGGGGGTGGGGATGTCGAAAATGGCAGCGAGCAAATCCAGTGATGTGTAATGTTTGTAATCACCGAATTTCCATAGTTCCATGGTATCGAGATGTTTGATCTCCCAGGGTTTTTTACCCGCCATTTTCAGAATCTCCGGCAGTTCTATCCCCTGAACCAGCATCCTGCGGGCAAGGTACGGATAATCGAACTCTTTGCCATTGTGGGCACACAGCAGATGACGCTCCTTGTTGAAATGCCTGTTGAGCAAGCCTGCAAACTCCGCCAGCAATGTTTTTTCATCGTCGCCATAATATGATTTGACCCTGAATTCGCTGCCATGGGTAAATCCGCAGGAAACACAAATGACCTTTCCGAATTCGGAGTAAATTCCCGCCCGCTCATACAACTGATCAGCCGTCAGATCGGGGTCGTGACGCCGAAGTTGTTCCGCTTTCTTTTCCCACAGCTTCTTAAAACGGTCGTTCAGTTCATCAAATGATGCAACGGCAGGGACGGTTTCGATGTCAAGAAAAAGTATATCGGCTATGTTCAGGTTATCTAACATGGATGTCGGTTTAAACAATTAAAAGTACAAAAATTTGGTTACTTTAGCTCATGACAAAAGAAATTGATTTTGAGGACCATTGTTGTTATCTCTGTTGCGCTTTTCTGGCTTGTGTCGCTATCCGGCTGCAAGAAAGACGAACCTTATCTGCCGCCTGAAATTAAAATCATCTCTCCTGAAAGTAACGCCTTTTATAAACTGCCGGGCACGGTCAGGGTCAGGGTGCATGTCAAAAGCCATACCCCCCTCAATTATATTCGCATCAGCTTTAATAATAAGGAACTGATACCTGTCCTCGGTCAAAAGTTCATTTACCCGTCCGCACCGGATACCCTGATCGATTATGATGAATTCATCGGCAACATTCCGCCGGGCGAAACCGGCCCTTTTATTTTTCAGGTAGCCGTTGATGACGGGAAACAGGTAACCCGCGTTTTCAGCGATATTCATTTCGAAGATGCCGAGATGCATTACAAAGGTTTTTATCTTTTCACCCGGCCCGGCATAAACGACACAAGAATAGACTATTACGACAGCACAAACACCGCATCCCTTTTTGCGAACCTTGACGGGGAACTGGTCTATTCGGCTTCGTCATCTTTGTATGATCTGCTTTTTGTAACTACTTCCATCCCGTCACGATTGTACGCATACCAGTTTGAAGATCAGGAACTGCAATGGACACAAACACCGGAACAACCCTATCCCGAATACACTTTCCTGAAAACATCGGAGAACCTCCTGTATGTTGCCGCTGAAAATGAAAGGATATCGGTCATGTTTCAACAGTCTGGTTACCAGAAGGTCACCACAGGATTGTTGTTCGACAGTATCCCCGAAAGGATTGGCGTGAATGAGGATTTTTTCACCGGAGATTTTCGCCTGCGCAACTCGACGCAACGTGCCTGGGTAACTTTCTACAAGACAACCGGCTATGCTTACCGCCAGTTCAGCACTTTTATCCATGTAACAGATTTTTATCCCTTTACCGGCAATTCCGGGTTTTATGTTTTCGGAAACCTGTCAGGAAAAGCTATTTTCGGAATTTATCATCTTGAAGGAAATTTCCTTTCGGAAGAAACGCCCCTGCCTGCCGGAGAAATAACCCATACTGCCCGGCTCGATTACCGGTTGTTTTTAATTGCGGATGAAAACGCCTTGTACCGCTTTGACATTGTCACCAAAATGACGATGAAAGTCAAACAGTTTGACGAGGAAATTGTTGACATGGAACTGGATGGAGTAAACAACCGCATCTTTGTTGCGTTCAAAAACAAGGTGATGATATTTGCTTATCCGAACATGGAACTGCTCAACGAACTGCCTTCAGAGGCTCCGGTTAAAGCCATTGAACTGAAGTATTATTATTAAACCGTGATCACTGAGTGTGAAAATACGCAAATCATCAATTTACAATGAGGAAAAATCAGCAAATAAATTCCGATGTTCCCCTCCCCGGAGGGGCGCAGGCCTGCCCGCCGTAGCCACTTTGGCAGGCGGGGGTGGGTCAATAAAAAAGATATTTATTTGCTGATTTTTCTTTCGTTATATTCGATAAACAACTGATTAGTTATTTAACAACTTACTAATTTGACAACACCAAAAATCATCCTGACGCAAGACGGCTCACACACGTTGATTGACACGAGGACCGGCGAAACCTACCACTCCATCCACGGCGCCATTCAGGAATCGGAACATGTGTTCATCCGGTCCGGACTTGACCTTTTCAGCAATTCCGCTTCGGCCATTCACGTTTTCGAGGTGGGCTTCGGCTCAGGGCTCAATGCACTGCTGACTTATTTATGGGCTGAAAAAAATAAAATCCCGGTACAGTACCAAAGCATTGAGCTTTACCCTATATCTTTTGAAACCGTAACACAACTGAATTATCCACAACTGCTGAAGGTTGACAAACAACTGTTTCAAAAGATGCATCAGCACCGGGAAGAAGAAATAATAGTCTCCGGTTATTTTACATTACAGAAACATCTGAAGTCATTGGATGAAATACGTTTCCCGGACAACACGTTCTTCGATGTGGTTTTTTTCGATGCCTTCTCCCCTGTCGTGCAACCCGGAATGTGGTCGGAAGAGATTTTTGGTAAAATCGCTTCGGCCATGAAAAGCGGAGGCGTATTAACCACCTATTCCACCAAAGGCGACGTAAAGCGCGCATTGAAGGCCAGCGGCTTCACCATTGAAAAACTCCCCGGCCCACCGGGAAAAAGGGAAATTTTGCGGGCTATTAAAAAGCGATAATCCTAACCTGGTTTAACCAGAAATATCAAAAAACAAATTCCAAATAAAATCCAAATTCCAAATATTAAAATTCCAAACGGGTTTCGAGTTTGCAGCATGTGATTTCTTGCCAATGACTGAAAGAAATCCGCAAGGAAAAACACACTAATATTAGAAATAAGATGCTAATCCGAACCATCAAAAGTGTTCCAGCCATTTTACATTTTTTCTATAAATCATATTTTCTGTTTTACGTTTTCCACCCAAAAACGTATTTTCTATTTTACACTTTTGTATTAAAAGTGTATTTTGCATTTTACATTTTTTACAAGATTGGCGGAAAAACCAAAGGTCAGAAACAAATCGCCGGTATTGAAAATAGCTGGCTGGTAAAAGACGATATTGAAACGGGAAGCGGGAATGTGGTACCGTTGTGGGTGTTTGGGTTTATGTATTAGTTACAAACTAATTACTCCCTTTTTCTAACTTGTAATTAAGATTTATCCAGTTTGGTTTCTCCTTTCAGATGATCTTCAGCCCCAATTTTTTTAACTTATTTTAAGATAAAAAAGTGCGACCGGACATCGCATGTCTGGTATGGATAGAAAACCCCGTTCTATTTTTGCAGCCGAAATGAGAAGTAAAGATGTTTTTTTAATA
>JAOZOO010000010.1 GCA_029933225.1 Bacteroidales bacterium
ATATCCTATATCTTCTAAAAAGATAATCCAAAAGCTAAAAAAATCCGGCAGCACAAATGTGCTGCCGGATTTTTTTTATTCCGGGAACAATGGTTTTCCAATCTCCAGGAGTTGTTTTATTTCGGTGTATCAGTTTGATTTCTGCGATTTATTTTTTATTTTTACGATGAAATTGAGAATCACCAAAAATCGTATATCATGAAAAAGAATTTACTTCTGATTGTTTTCATTGTTTTTGTTTTTGGTTTAAATGCTCAAAAGCAGTTAGAGAATCCTGGTTTTGAAAACTGGGAGCCGATTGCTTTCGGACCGGTGCCTGAACCGGTAAACTGGAATTCGGTTAGAACGGCAACCCCCGAAAACCTGGCCAAACTGGCCCCTGCCGTATGGGACAGCAGTGGGGATGCCCACAGCGGAAACTATTCGGTTTACCTCGTCAACATAAGTACATTTAGTATTGTCGCTACCGGATCCTTAACAAGCGGAAGGCTGTTTGCAAGTGTACAGCCGGAGAAAGGGTTTACATTCACTGATATTCACGATCCGGAATTTAATATGCCTTTAACACATCGTCCGGATAGTATCACCGGCTGGTACAAATGTAACCCGCAGCCTGGTGATTTCCCAACTCTTAAAATGGTATTACACAGTGATTCTGCCAACTTCCCCACAACCGATTCGAGCAATTGGATTGGCTATGCGTTTTATCCTCTTTCAATTACCGCTGTTGAAACCTGGACACGCTTTTCTTTCCCCATCCATTATCTGAAAGAAGGTAATCCGGAATATGTTCTGCTGATGCTCACTGCCGGAAACGGAACTTCGGCCATTGCCGGGAGTGAAGCATGGTTCGATGATCTGGAATTGATTTACAACGGGACAGGCGTCGATGAATTAACGGCAAGCGACTTTAACGTTTATGTAAATCATAAAAATTTAACGGTTTATATTGATGATAACCGAAACAGTCCCGTACGGTTACAGATGCTGGATATGACAGGCAGGCAGGTTTTTGTTGCCAATATGATAACCGGAAAACAGCACCGGTTTCACATTGATGTGCCGACCGGGATTTATGTAGTGGTGGCAACTGTTGAACGGAAAATGCTGACGCAAAAGATTTTCATCAAATAGCCGGAATAAGTTAAGATTAACGGTCTTTCGGTTATTAGGCACACATTAAAATAGTCGTGTAAGGATCACAATCCCGGAAATTTATTAACCTTTTAATTTATTGAGTATAACCTTATTCAACACGATTATTCTTTATTTAACAGGGTGGCAGGGATAATGCTGTACAGAATTTTATATTTTTACTCGCTTAAAAAAAGAACCTAAATACAAAATTATGAGAAAAACTTTATTATTATTTACGACCCTTATTCTTTTATTTTCTGGAGTAAATGCCCAGACACAGCTCGAGAATCCCGGGTTTGAAGACTGGGAAGCCATTGGTATCGGGCCTGTACCGGAACCTGTTAACTGGAACTCACTGCGAACGGCCCTGCCGGAATCCCTGGCTAAAGTTTCACCGGCGGTGTGGGACAGTAGCACGGATGCCCACAGTGGAAAATATTCAATATACCTGCATAATGTCAGTACATTCGGCATTGTGGCTCCGGGAACAATTACAAACGAAAGGATATTTGCCGATCTGGATCCCAACAAAGGATATACATTTACCGAAGTTAACGATCCGGATTTTAACATGCCTTTACCCCATCGACCCGACAGCATTATCGGATGGTTTAAATGCAATCCTACACCCGGCGACTTCGGGACGATCAAAGCGATCCTGCATACCGATTCAACAAGTGCTCCGGCTACCGATACTTCTAACTGGGTTGCAGTAGCGTATCATGAGTTTTCGGGCGATCCGGTGACTGAATGGACTCGCTTCTCGGTTCCGTTTAATTATTATACATCTGACACACCTGATTATATCCTGATCATCATTACTTCGGGTAACGGCGTGACCGCTCTGGACGGCAGTGAAGCGTGGTTTGACGATCTGGGACTGATCTATAATGACGGGACAGATATCAATGAGATCACGGAAAATGACCTCAAAGTTTACGTAAATCATAAGACACTGACGGTTTTTATTGATGAAAAACAAAAGGCCACTGTTGGCTTACAGGTGCTGGATATGACAGGCAGACCCGTTTACAGTTCCGACATTGCCTCCGGAATACAAAATCAGATACACCTCGATGTGCCAACAGGCGTATATGTTGTGGTCGCCAATATGGGCAGCAAAGTGCTGACCAAAAAGGTTATGATCAGATAGCGGATCATTATTTGTATTTTGCAGTATTCTTTTTTAAGAACCTTGTTTATGAAACGGTTATTCAAAGCTTTTTTGGTAATCCTGCTGGCAGGCAGCTTTATTCCCGGAATTTCACAAAATAATAACACCGGGATTTTTGCAGGACGTGTCATTGATAAGGAAACCGGCGATCCGCTCGTCGGGGCCAATATTTATTTGAAAAAGAATATGACCGTCGGAGAAGTGAGTGATTTTAACGGCCACTTTAGTATTGTTTTGTCACCGGGTGATTATTTGTTTACGGTTTCGTTTACCGGCATGAAAACAATAAATATTCCGGTAACCATCAAAGCCGGCGAAACAACGTTCAAGAATATCACGATGGAGCCGTTCAGTATCCAGTTCAAAGAGATTGAAATACGGGCAGGGCGATTTGACAGAAAAATTGAAGACCAGACGGTTTCGATAGATGTGATGAAACCCCGGATTATTGATGCTAGAAATACCCGTTCGGTGGAAACGGTACTCGACATGAATCCGGGGGTAACCATTCTGAATGAAGAACCACAGATTCGTGGCGGTAGCGGCTTTACCTTCGGTGTGGGCAGCAAAGTAGCCGTTTTTATTGACGATCTGCCTATGGTTACCGGCGATGCAGGAAAACCCGACTGGTCTCTGGTTCCTGTCGAGAACATCAAGCAAATTGAAATAGTGAAAGGTGCTTCGTCGGTTCTTTCCGGTTCGTCGGCGCTTAGTGGAGCCATCTATATCCGGACGAATTACCCGGGCACAAAGCCTTACACCAAGGTGCAGACTTACGCAGGAATGTACACGCCACCACGTGCGCCCGCTGAAAAATGGTGGAACGGCGTAAACTATCTCGGCGGGGCAAGCTTTTTGCATACACGCCGGCTGGGAGAAGGGAATACCGATCTGGTCATCGGCGGGATGGTCATGGCCGACCGCAGCTACATAGGTGCTCCCATACCGGGGCCATGGGTCACCAATCCGGGGGATTCAATCAGCGACAGAGACATGGGTAACAAAAAAGCAAGGTTGAATTTCAAGGTTCGGCGGAGATCGAAGAAAAAACAGGGACTGAATTTCGGTCTGAACGGAAACATCATGATCAAGCACGAGAGCTCACCTCTGGCGTGGCTTGATGACACGGCAAACTTTTACAGAGGATATCCGGGTGCTGTGCTGCTGGCCAATACAACCACGATGTATTTTGACCCTTACGTTAATTTTTATTCTAATCTGGGGATCAAGCATCAGTTCACAAACCGGATATTGTATCATAATGCGGATGCTATCAATAACCAATCTACACGGGCATTTATGATATACAACCGCTATCAGTTCAGCAAGAGTTTTAAGAATCTGGGGAACCTGGATTTTATTGCCGGAATAACAAGCAATTACACATATTCCAAAGCGAGTATCTATGAAGCGTCGGGTTCCGATGTGAACAGATTATGGAATCTTTCGGCTTATGTGGAGTTCGAGAAGAAGTTCGGAAATGTGTTAAATATCTCACTTGGCGGGCGTCTTGAACATTTCAGGTTGAATGATTCTATCCAGGATACACGGCCCATATTCAGGTTTGGCTCATCGCTGAAAGTAGCGCAGGAAACCTATCTGCGGGCCTCCATCGGCCAGGGATACCGTTTTCCGACCATCACCGAAAGATACATCAAAACATCAGTGGGAAGTTTTGGCGTGTTTAACAATCCCGACCTGAAACCTGAATACAGTCTCAATGCCGAAGTCGGGCTGAAGCAGGGTCTAAAATTCAGCAAATTTTACGGTTATTTTGATATTGCTGTTTTTTACCAGGAATATCAGAATACAATCGAATATCTTTTCGGCTTCTGGGATTCTACTTATACTTTTGCGCTGGCAGGGTTTAAATTTGTAAATACAGGAAAATCCCAGATTACTGGTGTGGATATGTCGATAACCGGTCAGGCCAAGTTTGCCGGCTTCTGGCACATCAACCTTTTACTGGGTTATACTTATGTTAAACCCATCACACTGGAACCCCATTATATTTTTGCCAGGGATTATAATCCAAGCGGAAGCACTGACTTTAGTTACGAAACAACAAGTGTGGATCCGTCAAAAGGGATTCTTAAATACAGATTTCTCTCCACAGCAAAAATGGATTTTGAAATTGGCTATAAACACATCTCATACGGGATAAGTATGCGATATTACAGCAAGATCGTGAACCTGGACATGGCTATTTTTGATTTTGAAGATGCCACGGAAGCTTCGGGGGGGCTTATCCAGCCGATACTTTACCGGAATTATTTTTACAATCACAATAATGGCAACGCCATATTTGATATGCGGTTGAGCTACAACTTTCTTGAGCACCATAAGCTGGCTGTCATTTCCAACAATATCTTTAATCGCTGGTATTCCCTCCGTCCCCTGAAAGCCGAGCCCATGCGAAATGTTACGCTGCAATATACCTTAACGCTTTAAATCAGTTCTTTATGAAAAAACTTGCTCTTGTTTTAATGACCCTTCTTCTTGCAGGGATATTTGGTCAGATTACCGCACAAAAAGAATTTCAGTTTCCCGATTCGGTCAAATACAGGAAAAATGTGATCCGCTGGAACCTTACGCCCATGCTTTTATGGAGTAACAAAAATGTAAATATCAGTTACGAGCGTGTGCTGAAACCATACCGTTCGTTTTCAGTCAATGCCGGGTATTTTGAATTGCCTTCACTGACAAAAGGATTACTTGACAGCCTGAACATACAACGCTCCCAAAAAAAATGGGGGCTTTCCGTTTCGGGTGATTACCGTTTTTATTTTCATAAACGAAACAGACGCATGGCTCCCGACGGACTATACTGGGGTGTTTATGGTTCGTATCATCACTATCAGTTCCAGAATGATATCGTTGTGTTAAACAGCCCGGAAATAGAAGGAGTGTTGAACTTTGGAGCCAAATTGAATATTTTCAGCGGAGGTGTCGAACTGGGCTATCAGTTCATCATCAGGGAACGGTTATCCATTGATCTGGTTTTTATGGGGCCTTCACTTTCCGTTTATTCAACAAACATGACGTTGGGTGGCGATATAGATTACGACAAAGAAAGTGAGTATTTGCAGGCAATATATGACATCCTTTCCAGTACCATTCCCGGTTTTAATCAACTGGTAAAGGACCAAACGGTTAGTTCCAGCGGCGCAAACTTCAGCATGGGTTTTGGGTTAAGATATCTTATTCAGATCGGCTACCGGTTCTGACGTTCCGGGGTGCAGGTTGCGATGAACTATCTTCTGATTTTCTATTTTCTGCCACAGGATTGCTTTGATTGAAGCTGTCCGAAATAATCAATAGGCGGTCAGTCAATCTTATAATTAAACACGGTATTATCCGAGGAGGTAACCAGGTTGATCACCCCGTCACGGTTCAGGCTGCCGACCGTAAACGGATTTTTACCCACCAGGCCCGAACCGATCAAAGGATGCCCTGTTTTGTCGAAAAGGAAAACCGTATTTTCCTTGCTGCTGACAATGCCGAGGACATTCTGATGTTTCCCCAACCGGAAAAACACCGGCTTAATGGTGATCTCCGAAGGAAACTGATAAGTGAACAAAACATCTTTGAACCGGTTGAACACCTCTAGCCTGTTGCCGTCAACAAAAATAAAATCCTTGTCGCCATTGCCGTTGAAGTCCTGATATAAAAAGAAATGATCGGGTGCGAACTTATCCAGTTCCGTTTTCTTTACATCTCCGTTTCTTGAAATATATACCAGCCGTCCGTCTTTGTCTGTGGTCAGGATGATGCCTTTGCTGTTGGTTTTGTTAATGTAGTAATCGGAGTTGGCGGCTTTATCCGGATTTTCTTTTAATGCGATCCTTGTCTCCCCTCTTCTGTTCACAATCCTAATGTTATTGTCTTCATCGGTGATGATGATGTAATCTTTATTTCCGGCCACAAGCCGCGTGACGGGTACAATTACTATTTGTTTCATCCTCGGGTTTTTCCATCCTTCCACCGGTTTTCCGTTCAGATGATAGTTGTGTATCTTTTTGTCGGCCTGTGCAATGAGTATGCGGTAATCTTTTTTACCGTTGTAATCAAACACGCTGATGCCGTTGGTCGCATAAGGATTCAGCTTTTTCGGATATCCGGTTACCGCATCTCCGTTTTTGTCAATCAGGTAGATAAAATCTTTGGTATTGAACAGGTACTGGATTTTTCCGTTCTTGTAATAATCCACCTGGTAAATCCTACTCAGCGGCAAGGCATCAATCCGCTTTTTCCACAAAATTCTGCCGTCGGTACTGATCAGGTACATATTTGCCCGGACGTCAAAAACGATCACGTTGTAGGTCCGGGTCTTATGATCTCTCACAAGATAAGGTTTGCCCGCAATCTCATCATCCAACTGAACTTTCCACAAAGCCAGGTTCTCCTCTTTCAATGACTCGCTGAAACGAAAATAAAAACTGGTGTAGAACAGCGTGTCCGAAGCGCTGAACTGAAATGAGGCTCCCTGGAGATTATTTAAAAGGAGCTCATTCTTTTTCATTGTGTTTAAAGCGGATTTGTTCAGGTAATTTGCCAGCGATGCCTGAATACTTTTGGGACGGAAATAAAACAACAGGTTGGACGCATCCCAGATATTGTCGGAGAACTGGACGAAGTTCTCATTCATATCCATCGTTTTGCCCGATTCATACAACCGTATCAGTTTTTTCATATCTCCCGGGGAGTTTCCGAAAACAATAAAATCATCCAGCACGCAGAACCATGTATTTTCAATGTTTCCAAATGCAGCACCAAACAAACCCGGGATAAGGTTTCGCAGACCTGTATTTTTTATTTCATGTCCGTCATAATTTTCCTTGCCGGTTTTCCCCGACAGGGCCGATATCTTGTTTAGAATCTGTTTTGCAGCACCGGGATTCCGTGTTTTTAAAAGGAACCAACAGTTTGTCCTGACCGTGCTTTGATTATAAGCATTTGAAACCAGCGCTACCTCCGGCCCGGAAACTTCGAGCAATTTGATTATTTGTTCTCTTAAAGCCGGTTTGAAAGCATTTAGTTTTTCCTGGTTCACTGCTTTTTTCAGATCATCAAATTCCAGGTCAATCAGAAAGTTGGTGTTGAACGGGGCGATGCCGAAGACCTGAATATTTTCCTGTTTTGAAGACCGGAACCCTGTAAGATAATTGCCGGGTGCGGCATAGCTGAAACCACTCATCAACAGTTCATCGTTTTTGACGATCAGGTCGGTCTCGCCCCATTGGGCCAGTTTACCAATCCATCGAAAAACATCTTCTCCCGTTACATTCAGCCAGGGCTTGAAAAGTGAAGCAAATCGTGAATAGTGAATAAATATACGCGCATCCACTTTTTTACCCGCCATTTTTTGCAATTGCACAAATGACTTGTTCTCACTGAAATGTGGCGTATCCGAACGTTTTTCCGCCACTGCACGCTGGAGCAGTTTTTCATCGGTTGAAAGAAAAACCAGATTATGTTTTACTGTAAAATAAACACCGGGAGTCAGCGAATCCAGGCGTACCCTCACAAGCTCCTGTCGCTGATCAATAAATGAAACTTTGTAATGCCGCTCGAGACGGGTTTTCAGCAGTCCCGTACTCACCTCATTTGCCGGCTGGAAAATAAAAAGCCACCGCACCTCATTATTTGCGGCATCGAATGATGCGGATATGAGCAACGGAGAATTGAATATTTTCGAAAGCTTCGTATCTGTGCTGAAAAGACTGTCGGCAGTCTCGATTCGCCGGATCAGATTTTTCAGATTTTCATTTTTAAAAAAAGATTTTCTGATCTTGCTGTCTTTTCCAAACTTTGAGAAAATACGCTGGGGCCTGTCAATCTGCACGATCAACCCGGCATCATTGGGAACATACCGCCATCCATTGTTTTTTTCAAATGAGGGATTAGAAAACCAATAGTAAACACCCGCTGCAATAATCAGCAGGACAAGAGGTACCCATATGGCTGCTTTTTTACCCATTTCAATCTTTTTCCTTACTCCATTCAAAGGTAAAGATTATCCGGGTGCATTCAGATAGCAAGAGGGTAGATATTTAACAAGTGTTTGTTAACTATTCAAAACTCAATCTTCATCTGAATATTGAAATTGAACGACCGGCGGTGAAGGGGGGTAAGGCCGTGCTCCCGGATGGCCAGTTTGTGCTCCATTGTGGGATAACCCTTGTTGTTCTTCCAATTGTAATGTGGCCAGGTTTCCCCTGCTTTCAGCATATACTCATCGCGGTGTGTCTTGGCCAGCACCGATGCAGCGGCAATGGGCAGAAACCTGCCGTCGCCTTTCACAAAGCACTTGTGCGGAATGCCTTTATAAGGTTTGAAACGGTTGCCGTCAATCAGCAAAAATTCCGGTTTTACTTTTAACTGATCCACAGCGAGATGCATGGCCCTGATGGAGGCATTCAATATGTTTATCTCATCGATTTCGGGAGCGTCAACCCGGGCCACGGCCCACGCAACGGCTTCTTCTTCAATTATTATGCGCAACTTATCCCTTACTTTTTTCGACAATTCTTTTGAATCATTGAGTTCAGGATAGCTAAAACCAGGAGGCAAAATTACTGCTGCAGCAAACACCGGCCCCGCAATGCATCCGCGCCCGGCTTCATCGCAACCGGCCTCGATCAGGTTTTTATTGTAGCCATTCAGGAGCATGGTTATTGATCAGGATTAAAACATGATTGACAATAATGAGGATGATCAGAAAGAGTAAAAAGAGATTCATCCACTTTGTTTTCTTCAGATGATAGGATGTATGCGCAAGAAGCCACGCCGCCGGTGCCGTCAGGAAAATACCCGTTGTCAGGTTTTTTGAAAAAAACACGATAACAACAAAAATGATGACCAGCCCGTATTCCACGATCATCAGGTTCCGGCGAAGGACAATATTTTTTTCGATCTGTTCCGTAACCACTTTGGCAAATGATATTGCAGTAACAATAAATATCAGGATAAAAATTACTTTTTCAAGCCACGTAGTCTGCTCTATCCAGATAAAAGAGATCGTGAAAAGCTGTTTATCAAAAAGGCCCGGGGTAGTCAGACTGTCGGTCCAGAATAGCCAGGTGAACAGGAAAACATACGGCGTTAACACTCCCAGGAAACTCACCACGTAATTTCGCCATGAGTTGGCACGATGAATGAGAAAAGCAACCCAGACCAAAAGCAAAAGGAACACAACGGGAAAAAAAACAAGCGAGGCCAGCCCCAGTAAAAAACCCGAATCAAAACCCAGTATAATCTGGCTGGAAGTGCCCGAAAGTTTAAAAAGGTTGCCGAAAACAAAAATAATGATCAGGTTAACCATCACCACCGGGGCGGAATAGATAAAGCCGGGAAATGAAAACACGAGGATTAGAAAAAAGAACATGGCCACCGTGATTTGCTGTCCCGTAAATTCGGTTTCGTTGGCAAAATGATTGACGGTGAGCGAAGAAATAATAATGACTACAAACAGCAATCCGAAAACCAGGTAAGAGTATATGCCAGTAATCTGATAGGAGACATTCAGAAACGGATGGTCAACCCA
The DNA here is from genome assembly GCA_029933225.1 of Bacteroidales bacterium. Lineage (GTDB taxonomy): Bacteria > Bacteroidota > Bacteroidia > Bacteroidales > F082 > JAADID01. The sequence goes on from JAOZOO010000010.1 coordinate 9,858, forward strand.
AAACAACTGTCCTTTGTTCATCAACACAGGTGCCCACATCAGTAAGGCAAACAGTGACAATACGATGTATTGGTCAGGCAATCCTTTTTTAAAGAAATTCAGCATGGACAGGTTGTTTATTACAGGTCGAAACCGATGTCGCTGCGAAAGTATTTACCCTCAAATTCAATGATTCCGGCATTTTCGTAGGCAGTTTCCAAAGCTTCTTTTATATTGGAACCATAAGCTGTCACCGCCAGTACTCTTCCTCCGCTGGTTTTGATCTTTCCGGTTTCGATATCCATGGCCGTACCTGCATGAAAAACCACACAATTATTCACATTCTCAAGGCCTGATATGATCTTTCCTTTTTCGTATGCGAGCGGATAGCCCTTTGAAACCAGCATCACCGACGCGGCAGCCCTGTTGTCAATTTCAATGCTCGTTTCAGATAGTGTTCCGTTGGCAACCGCTTCAAACAATTCCAGCAGGTCGCTTTTGATCCGCGGGATAACCACTTCGGCTTCTGGGTCTCCCATCCGGCAATTGTACTCAATTACATAAGGATCGCCATGTACATTCATCAAGCCGAAAAAGATAAATCCTTTGTACTCGATATTTTCGTTTTTCAAACCCTCGATGGTGGGCCGGATGATGCGGTCTTCCACTTTTTGCATAAACTCACGGTTAGCAAATGGTACCGGCGATACCGATCCCATCCCCCCCGTATTGAGTCCCGTATCTTTTTCCCCGATCCTTTTGTAATCCTTGGCTTCGGGCAACAGAATATACGACTTGCCATCACTCAAAACAAAAACGGAAATTTCAATGCCCTGCAGGTACTCTTCAACGAGTACGTTAGCTGACGCTTCTCCGAATTTTTCCTTTGTGATCATGGCTTCCAGTTCATTTTTTGCCTCATCCGGGTCTTCGATAATCAGGACTCCTTTACCGGCAGCCAGACCATCGGCTTTCAACACATAGGGCGGCTCGAGCAAATCAATGAATTCAAATGCATCTTTGTAGTTGTCCCGGTTGAAGGTTTTGTGGGCAGCAGTAGGAATATTGTATTTTTCCATAAACGACTTGGCGAAATCCTTACTCCCTTCGAGCATGGCTCCTTTCCTGACCGGGCCGATAACCGGCACGTTCTTTAAAATCTTATCCTGAAGAAAGTAATCATGTATTCCTTCCACCAAAGGCACTTCAGGGCCGACCACCACCATGTCAATATCTTTTTCGATGACGGCTTCTTTAATGCTTTTAAAATTATTCAGATCAACCGGAATGTTGGCTCCAACAGCACGTGTCCCGGCATTGCCCGGTGCGATAAACAGCTTATTTAGTTTCGGGCTTTCACTTATTTTCCATGCCAGGGTATGTTCACGGCCGCCTGATCCTATAATGAGTACATTCATTTTGGTTTATTTAAAGCGCAAAAATCATATATTTTTCTTCTTATCCAACAATTTTGTCACCGATTCCCACAAACGGTCAGCTGTTTTATCCCACGAAAAATCCCGCTGCCGTAATTTTCCCTTGGAAACCAGGTCTTCACGCAGGCCTCGGTCGGAATAGATTTGTATCATGGCTTCGGCAATACTTTTTGGTTTGAAAGGGTCGGCAAACAGGGCGGCATTGTCAGCCACCTCGGGCATGGAAGTGATGTTGGACGTGATGACCGGTATCCCGGATTTAAAAGCTTCGAGGATAGGAATACCGAATCCTTCAAAAACCGAGACGTAGGTCAGAGCCAGCGCCGAGCCGACAACCTCCGTCAGGAGAGGCATCCCCAGCCTGCCGGTAAATACCACGTCGTCACGATGCTGCATCGAATTGAAGGCCGATTTGATGTCGCGGTTCCACCACATCTTTTCCCCGATGATCACAAGACGGACAGATGATCCGGTCTTTTTCTTGAAAATATCAAAGGCCCGGAAAAGGTTGACCAGGTTTTTTCTCGGATTCAGCGCTCCGATAAAAACAAAATAATCATATCCGTGGGCAAACCTGGTTTTTATCTCATCTTTTTTCGTAAGACTGACTTGGGTAAACAGATCGCTTGCCCCGTTGTAAACCACATCCACCTTTTGTGGGTCAACGCCGTATTGCCCGACAATATCCTGCTTCGAAAACTGCGAAACCGTGGCAATGCGATCCGCCTTACGGGCATATTTCGGTGTGAAATAGCGGTAATATTTACGTGACAGCCAGGGCATGTTCTCGGGATAATGTTCAAAATTCAAATCATGAATCACAATGAGCGTTTTATACTTTGCCCTTAAAGAACAATAGCCATCGGGTGAAATGAATGCATCGGGTTTGATGCGTTTTAAAACCGCAGGAATCGTCTGTTCATACCACAGATAATGCAAAAAAGGATGACGGGCGGGAATACCGGCAACAAACGGAGTAATGTTGGTGCTGAAAATAAACGAGTCGTCATATTTACGGTCGAATATGAAGAAGAATTCGTGTTCGGGATGCGCCCGGGTAATCCTTTTCATGGTTTCATAAGTGAACCACCCGATGCCTTCCAGTTTGTTTTTTAAGAGTAATCTTGTATTTACGGCTACTTTCAAAGATTTGGTATTTAGTATTACAAATATGCTAAAAATCCGGGATAAAAACCGGAAAAAGTAACAGGAGTTCTCTTTTCTTTTGGGCAATAAAACAATACTTGCCGGATATTGCAATAATTTCCTGATAAATACGTAAAGAAATAGCGACGGAAAGAAAGCCAAATCTCGTTACCTTTGTCCCGATGCAAAAGAAGTTTCTGAAAAATCTTGCGCTGATCATATTCCTGAATCTGCTGGTAAAACCATTCTGGATACTGGGTGTTGACCGTGCAGTGCAAAATACTGTGGGACCTGAGGAGTACGGTTTTTATTTTACCGTATTCAACTTTTCTTTTTTGTTTTTCATTTTCCTCGATCTGGGGATCACCAACTTCAACAACAGGAACATTGCGCAAAACAACCACTTACTGAAAAAGCATTTCCCGGGAATTGCCACAATAAAATTACTGCTGGGCATCTTTTATGCTATCATTATTTTTGCCGTCGGTATTATTATCGGATACAGGGGCCGTGAGCTTTATCTGCTTGCCTGGGTTGGTTTCAACCAGTTCCTGCTCTCGTTCGTTTTGTACCTGCGATCCAACATATCCGGATTGTTACTGTTCAAAACCGACAGTTTCATTTCTGTCCTCGACCGGGTGCTGATGATCATTATATGCAGCATATTGCTGTGGACAGGCATTTTCGGAGGGCGATTTGAAATTGAATGGTTTGTTTATGCCCAAACCGCGGCTTATACCGTCACGGCGCTGGTAGCGCTGATCGTGGTCCTTCGCAAATCAGGTAAACTAACGTTGAACTGGAGTTTGCCGTTTTTTATCCTGATCATCAAAAAAAGCCTCCCGTTTGCCCTCCTCGTACTGTTGATGAGTTTTTACAACCGGAACGACCCGGTACTGATCGAGCGTATTCTCGGAGGCAGTTTCGGAAAACAGCAATCCGGCATTTATGCCCAGGCTTTCCGGCTGCTGGACGCCGGGCAAAATTTTGCTTATTTGTTTTCGGTACTTCTTTTGCCACTTTTCTCGAAAATGATCAAAGAATCACAGCCCGTGCAACATCTCGTGAAACTTTCCTTTTCGATGATTATTACGGGAACGCTGATCCTGGCGATCACTTCGCTGTTCTACGGAAATGAGCTGATGATGCTGATGTACACGCCATTCACCGGCGAAACGGATGCACAATACCTTTACAGGATCGGGTTGTCGGCAGACATCTTTCATCTGCTCATGTTCAGCCTTGTGGCAGTTTCCACGAGTTATATTTTCGGGACTCTGCTAACAGCCAACAACAACCTGAAACTCCTAAACATCATTGCTTTTGGCGGATTGATCACCAACCTTTTGCTGAATTTTATTTTGATTCCCAGGTTTTATGCGCTGGGCTCGGGCATTGCCAGCCTGTCGGCACAAACCCTTGCGGCCTCTCTGCAAATGATCTTTGCCATACGGATTCTGAAAATCAGATTCCACACTAAATTTATTGTTTCCCTGCTCCTGCTGATCGTATTCATGCTGTTTACAGGCCTTGGCATGAGTTATTTAAACTTCTCTACGTGGGTTATTCCCGCAATGATCGTCCTGTTTTCGGGGATGGTCTTTGCCATTGTTTTCCGGCTTTGGAACCTCGGAGAATTCTATGCTATTCTGAAAAACAGGTAAGAATCTCTGATCTCAGGACGAAATGTTTCTTTTGTTTATTGGCTGATGTGTAAAATTTCCTAATTTTGACGGCTTTAACCGAAAATTGTAATGCAGGCAGATAATCAAACAAAAAAACCTTTTTTTTCAGGCGTTTTTATGCAAATTGTATTTAAGTATAAAAAACACCTGAGTATCATTGGTGTCGCTGCGATTATCCTTTCTGTTATTTTTTCTTCACCCTATTTCATAACCCCGCTGTATAAATCCACGGTGATCCTTTATCCAACAGCCAGCAAATCCATTTCAAAAGCATTACTGAGTGAATCGTCCGGCAACCAAAAGGATATTCTTGAATTTGGTGAAGAAGAACAAACAGAGCAGATGCTCCAGATTTTGAATTCAAATAAAATAATGGACCGGGTCATCTACAAGTATGATCTGATGAAGCATTATGGGATATCGCCTAAATCAAAATACAAGATGACACAACTGTACAAGGAATATGAAAGTAATTTCAAATTCCGGCGTACAGAATATATGGCCGTAAAAATATCGGTCTATGATAAAGACCCTCAAATGGCTGCCGACATGGCCAACGACATTGCCGAACTGGTTGATTCAACCATCAATCAAATGCAAAAAGAAGTGGCCAAAAAGGCATTTGAGATCGTTAGAAACGAGTATCTCCAACAGAAAGCAGAAGTAAAAGCCAAAGAAGACTCGATGACCGTTCTTCGCGAACTGGGTGTTCATGATTACGAAAGTCAGGCGGAGATGTTTAACAGGCAACTTGCCATCGAAATGGCACGGGGCAACACGGAAGGTGTGAAACGGCTGCAAAAAAAACTCGGAGTTCTGGCAAAATACGGCGGGCCTTATGTTTCGTTGCGTGATGCGCTGGAACATGACAAAAAACAACTCAGCCTTGTAAAGGCAAAGTATGAAGAAGCCAAGGTGGATGCAACCGAGAATCTCCCCCACAAATTTATTGTCAGCAGCGCTTATAAAGCGGAAAAGAAATCGTACCCGATACGATGGCTGATCGTTGTAATCTCTACTTTCTCTGCTCTTTTCCTTGCCATTCTGATATTTGGCGCTCTGGAATTGTTCTCCGGACGACTCGACCTGGATGTAAAAAAAAAAAGTAGCCTATTAACAGGATTGAAAAAATCGCCGGTTTTTGGCGACAATAAACTTAAAAGTCCGCTACCCGAAAAAAAACCAACAGAGAATATCAGGGAAGAAAAACCAAAGGAACAGGAAGAGAAAAAAAACATTGAAATCCAAAATGAACGAGAGGAGAAACCTTTAAAAGAAAATACCGGCAATACAACCGAAAAAAACACAACAAAAAATATAAGAAAAGACATTAAAAGGAATCATAAAAACATTGAAATGGACAATTTTTTCAACAGTTCAAATTTAGTCAGGCTGATCAACAAATGGAAGTACCACCTCCTGATCATTGTCGGCCTGTCAGCTTTACTGGCGGTAATTTTTTCAGGTCCGCGGTTTATTACACCAAAATATAAATCCTATGCCATTGTCTATCCTGCCAACATTGAACCTTACTCCGAAGAAAGTGAAACCGAGCAAATGCTTCAGATCATCAACTCACAGGATATCATTGACAGTGTGATCAAAAAATTCGACCTGACCAAGCATTATGAAATCAATCCCAACTACAAATATTTCAGAACGGAACTGTTGTACCGTTACCGTCAGAACGTAAAGATCAGCAAAACACCTTATGAATCCGTACTGATCGAAGTTTACGACAAAAGCCCTGATACGGCTATGCTAATGGTAAACGCCATTATTAAGTTTTACGACAAAAAGATATCCAACCTGCACAAAACAAAATACAGGGAGGTCGTGGATATGTATAAAAACCAACTGGCACAAAAACAGGCACATATTGATTCGCTCAAACAGATTATGTACACATTGGGTACGGAATACGGCATTTTTGAATACGATTACCAGTCGCAGGAGATCATGCGTGGATATTTAAGGACGTTGACGGGACAGGGCGCCGAAAGAGTGAACACCAAAGAGGTAAACCGGTTGCTCAACAACATGGAACGCAAAAGCGGGGTGTTGATAGAAGTGGTTCAGATGATCCAGGATGAGTCACGTACTTATGTGGAAACAAAACTTGATCTCGAACTGGCCCAGCGTTTTTTAAATGCAACAATGACCTACAGCAACATCGTGACCCATCCCTTCGTGGCAGATAAGAAAAGCTACCCGATCCGCTGGCTGATTGTCATGATCGTTTCACTCGCTGCTTTCGTATTTGCCATGCTCGTTATTCTGGTTATTGAGAAAAGAAAGTTTTCAAAATAGTTTTTATTTACTCTTTGCAAATTGGCCGATAAAACAAAAATAATCTGGGTTTATGCGCTGAGTGTCCTTTTTCTGGCGGTAAACTTTTACCTGGTGCTTGAAAAAGACATCTACTGGTTTTTTTTGTTGCCACTTGTTCTGATCGTTTTTTATTATTATCTCGTTTCGCTTGACAAGATCATTTTGCTGATCACTTTTTTCACGCCCCTATCCGTTAATATCAGGGATATGGAAATGGGTCTGGGAGTTGCCCTGCCCACCGAGCCGCTGATGTTCGGGGTCGTGCTTGTTTTTATTGCAAACCTTATTTTTGAAAACAGATACGACAAAAAAATTGCGACACATCCCATCTCTTATATTATCTATTTTGACTTTTTATGGATGCTGCTGACCACTTTCACAAGTGAAATGCCGGTGGTTTCGATTAAACACCTGCTTGCTCAAATCTGGTTTATTGTTCCTTTCTATTTTGTGGCATCCCTGATGTTCAAAGACAAAAAAAATATCAGAAAATTCTTCTGGCTGTATCTGATTCCTTTGCTTGCCGTCATCATTTATACCATTACCCAGCATGCCAAATACGGTTTTGATGAAGACACGGGACACTGGGTCATGTCGCCGTTTTACAACGACCATACGGCTTACGGCGCTGCCCTCGCTATTTTTTATCCTGTGGTCATCGGTTTGATCTTTTATCCGGGGAGCAGCAAATTCAGCCGCTTTTCGGCTTTTGTGATCACTATTATTATGACGATTGCCATCATATTATCATACAGCCGTGCTGCCTGGATCAGTATTGTTGCAGCCTTCGGGGTTTTTCTCCTGGTCATGTTTAAAATCAGGTTTTACTGGGTTGCCCTGGCAACGGCAGTCATTATCGGGGCATTTGTTGTTTTTCAACAACAGATCTTTGATGTGCTGGAGAAAAACAAACAGGACACCTCAGCGGATTTTGTTGAACACGTCAGATCCATTGCCAACATTTCGTCGGACGCCTCCAACCTTGAGCGGATCAACCGCTGGCAGGCGGCTTTGCGCATGGCCGAGGAACGACCTGTGTTTGGCTGGGGAGGCGGCACTTACCAATTTGTCTATGCACCTTTCCAACTGGCCAAAGAAAAAACCATTATCAGCACAAACCTGGGGGACAAAGGCAATGCACACAGTGAATATCTCGGGCCCTTATCGGAGATGGGCATCCCCGGATTACTGATCGTCCTGGTACTGGTCATTGTTGTCTTGTACAAAGGGCTGATGGTGTACCGTCGGACTGTTAAACGTGAAGATAAATTCATAGTCCTTATGGTTACCCTGGGGCTTGTCACTTATTTTGTACACGGCCTTTTAAATAATTTCCTCGATACGGATAAGCTGGCAGTCCCTTTCTGGGGATTTATCGCTGTGATCGTGGCAATGGATGTGTATCATACCGGGGAAGGCGAAGAAGAAACATCTGAAGAAGAATAGATCAGATTGACCCTCCGGTTTTTAGCTTTTTGATGACTTCGGGCAGGTTTTTTAATGATGAATATTGTCGCCAGTACTGGCGAACTTCAATGGCCGGTGCGCCCATATAAACTTTACCGCCTTCGATCGACTTTTCGGTTCCGGCAGTAGCCATCATCACAGCGCCTTTCCCGATGATCAGGTCCTTGCCAATGGAAACCCTGGCCCATAAAATGACATCATCCTCAATTCTCGTGACACCGGCAATGGCCGAAAACGCACCAATAAGGCAGTTCCTGCCGATCACCGTATCGTGACCTACCTGGCAATGATTGTCCATCTTAGTACCTTTACCGATGACGGTATCTCCTGTCACACCTCTGTCGATGGCACACATAGCGCCTACTTCCACATCATCTTCAAGAATAGCCCGGCCACCTGATAAAAATTTTACATATCCGTTTTCCCTGCGCTGAAAATAATATCCGTCGGATCCAATTGTCGATCCCGAGTGGATGACGACCCTGTCGCCAATTACCGTATGATCGTATATACTCACATTGGCATGGATTACGCAGTTTTTGCCGATGGTAACATGATTCCCGATAAAAGCACCGGGCTGAACAACCGTTCCTTCGCCGATCTTTGCACTGGGGCTGATCATCTTGTCAGATGGAGCGAACGGCCTGAAATAGCCGATCAATTGCATAAAAGCATCAAAGGGTTTTTCATGCAGTATCAAAGTTTTTCCTTCAGGCACTTCCGTTTCTTCATTGATAATGATCACGGAAGCATCCGAATTAAGTGTCTTTTTATAATATTTTTTGTGGTCCACAAACGAAACATCACCCGGTCTTACCACGTGGAGCTCATTTAGCCCTTTCGCCTGCCTGTCAGGGTTACCGATTGTTTTACCATGGATCAATTCAGCAATTTCACCGGCTGGATATGGTCTGGGAAAATCCATTCATCAAGCTTTTACGCGTTCTGAATAATCACCCGTTCTGGTGTCAACCTTGATCAGGTCACCTTCGTTGATGAAAAGCGGGACCTTCACTATTGCACCGGTTTCAACTTCAGCATCCTTGAATGTATTGGTGGCTGTGTTTCCTTTTTCGCCCGGTTCGGTATAAGTCACTTTAAGGGTAACATAAGTAGGCATATCACAGGAGATGGCAGAGTCTGTTTCGGAATGAAAAGCAATCTGTACAATCTCCCCTTCCTTGAGTAATTCGGGTGCCGAGATCAGTTCTTTATTGATAAAGGTTTGTTCGTAAGTTTCCGTATTCATGAAGTGATAAATATCACCTTCGTTATACAGATACTGATACGACCTGTTTTCAATTCTTTGAATATTGATCTTTACGCCGGAAGTAAAAGTATTGGAAAGGACTTTTCCGGTTTTGACATTTTTCAGTTTTGTTCTTACAAAAGCCGGACCTTTACCGGGTTTCACATGCTGAAATTCAACGATCGTCCACAATTCACCATTGTGTTCGATGCATAAACCGTTACGAAAATCTGAAGTTGTTGCCATGTTGTCTGCTTGATTATCGGATTAAGTTATCATTATTGTATTCTGTCTTTCATCCGGGTATATCCTTTCATGATCCCCCGTTGTGAATTGGCTATGAAGCTTAATATTTCATCGCGATCAGTAGTTGCGGGCATGTTGGCCTCTATATAATTTACACTTTGTGAAACATTTTTCCCTCGTAGAAAAAGCACCCTGTAAATCTCCTGAATTTCATTGATCCGTTCATTCGAAAAACCCCTTCGTCGAAGGCCAATGGAGTTGACACCTGCAAAAGCCAGCGGTTCACGTCCTGCTTTACAGAAGGGAGGAACATCCTTACGGGCCATGCCTCCTCCCGAAATAAATGCATGTGCGCCGATGTGAACAAACTGATGAACGGCAGCCAGTCCTCCGACGATGGCCCATTCATCAATAACAATATGCCCGCCAAGGTTCACCGCGTTAGCCAGAATCACATTGTTTCCAAGAATACAGTCGTGAGCAATGTGTACGTAAGCCATCAGCAGGCAGTTGTCTCCGATGACGGTTTCCATATTGGCTTTTGTTCCGCGGTTGATGGTTACAAACTCACGGATTGTAACATTATCACCAATTTTCACCAGCGTCTCCTCACCGGCAAATTTCAGATCCTGTGGAATGGCAGCGATGACAGCCCCGGGAAATATCCTGCAGTTCTTTCCGATCCGTGCCCCTTCCATAATGGTTACATTGGAGCCGATCCATGTCCCTTCCTCAATTTCAACATTTTTCTCAATATTTACAAAAGGTTCGATGACCACATTTTTGGCAATCTTCGCCTGGGGATGTACATAAGCTAAAGGCTGGTTCATTTTTTAAGCATCTTTATTTTTTACAATCTGGGCTGTCATTTTCCCTTCCATGACGATTTTGTTGCCCACATAAGCTTTTCCGGACATTGTGCAGATGCCCCTTTTAATGGGGGCATCCAGTTTAATGACAAATATGATGACATCACCCGGAACCACTTTATTTCTGAACCTTACCTGATCAATCTTCAGGAAATAAGTTGAATAAAGTTCAGGTTCATCCACCTGTTGCAGGACAAATATACCCCCTGCCTGTGCCATGGCTTCAACCTGCAGCACACCCGGCATGAGCGGTTCATCCGGAAAATGGCCCACAAAAAAGGGTTCGTTCATGCTGACATTCTTCAGCGCAATGATGTGCTCATCGCTAATATCAAGCACTTTATCTACCAGCAAAAACGGGGGCCTGTGCGGTAAGATTTTTCTAATTTCGTTGACGTCATAAACCGGGTCAACGTATATATCAAAAGGAGGTTTTGTTTTCATGGATCTGTTGTTTATATGATATTCTTTCAACACGCCTGCAAATTCTGTATTTATCTGATGGCCTGGCCGATAAGCTGTGATATGTCCTTTAATGGGTTTCCCCAGCAAGGCCAGGTCGCCGATCACATCCAGCAGCTTGTGCCTTGCCGGTTCATTGTCAAAATGCAGGTCAAGGTTATTCAATATGCCTTCACTTTTTACCTTTACTCTGGGTTTGTTAAAAAGGTCGGCCAGCCGGTTGAGTTCATCCTGCGTAACTTCACGGTTCACAAAAACAATGGCGTTGCTCAGATCGCCACCCTTTATCAGGTTGTTGTTCAGTAAATATTCCAGTTCGTGAAGGAAAACAAATGTCCTGCTTTTGGCAATTTCCGTTTTAAACAAACCAATATTGTCTAATTGGGCTACCTGTCTGCCCAGCACCCGGGTTTCAAAATCAATTTCCACGGTAAGGGAATAATCATCAGCAGGTTCAGCGATAATTTTTGCCTTCTGACCGGGTAATTCCAAAACAACGGGTTCTTTGATTTCAATGTACTGCCGGGTGGCTGATTGTTTTTTTATACCTGCTTTTTCCAGCGCTTCGACAAAATACCTCGAAGAACCGTCTTTGATGGGTATCTCCTCCATATTCAGCTCGATCAGCACATTGTCAATACCCATGCCGGTTAAAGCGGCAAGTACATGCTCAATGGTATAAACTTTTGCTCCGTTTTTTCCAATGGTAGTCCCCCGGGATGTATCAACCACATGATCAATATCGGCTTCAATGACAGGCTGCGATTCAAGATCAGTTCTTTTGAATCTGACACCGTGGTTCACAGGAGCCGGTTTGAAAGTCATTTCACCGATCTGACCGGTATGTAAACCTGCCCCCCTGACAGTTACCGGATTAATTATGGTTTGTTGCTTTACCGACATTCAATAAAAATAGGTTCGTGGTCTTGTTTTTTGATTATAAAAAAGTTGTGCAAAAGTATGAAATTTTGTGAAGCGGAATGAGTTTCTGTCATGTTCATGCGGGCGGGCTTACTATGCGCCCGTTTAAAGATGAGATCTTTTAATCATCAGAAGGTTTCAGGTCTTTTAATTTCTTTTCCAGTTCATCAATGCGTTTCACGATGCTGTCCAGTTTCCTGAAATGAATGTAAGAGCGTTTGAAGTCGCGGATGGGAAACGAGGGGGAACCTTCGACAAAAGCCCCTTTTTCTTTTATATTTTTCCCCACACCTGCCTGGGCTGATACTTTCACTTCGTCGGCAATGGTCAGATGTCCTGCAAAGCCTGCCTGTCCGCCGATCATACAATATCTCCCGATCTTTGTTGAACCCGAAATGCCGGTTTGGGCTGCGATCACTGTATTTTCGCCGATCTCCACATTGTGGGCGATCTGAATATGATTGTCTAACTTAACACCTCTGCGTATCAGGGTGGAACCGAAAGTAGCCCGGTCAATGGTGGTGTTCGCACCGATTTCGACACGGTCTTCAAGGACGACATTACCGATTTGCGGGACTTTTTTATAGTTCTTATCATCCTGTGGAGCAAATCCAAATCCGTCACTTCCCAACACTACCCCGGCATGTAACGTGCACTCATTCCCGATCACCGTATCCTCATACAGTTTTACACCGGCATAGATACAAGTATCGTTACCAATCCTGCAATTGTCGCCGATGACCGTATTCGGATAGATCTGCGTCCGGTCACCGATTACGACATTTTTGCCAATAACCGCAAACTCGCCGATGTAAACCTCTTTACCAATCCGGCTTGACGGATCGATGGCTGCTTTATCGGAGATGCCGGTCTTTCTGCCTTTGGCCTGTTGGTACATATCGAGCAGGGAGGCAAAAGCCGAATAGGCATCTTTCACCCGGACCAGCGTGGCAGGCACCGGGTGTTCAGGCTGAAAATCCTCATTGACAATGACGACGGATGCTTTGGTGTCGTAAATATATTTTGTGTAAACGGGGTTGGCGAGAAAAGAGAGGGTTCCGGGTTCGCCTTTTTCAATTTTCGATATCGAAGAAACCTCCACGTCAGGATTCCCTTCCACCTGACCCTGAAGGAAATCCGCAATTTGCCGGGCAGTAAATTTCATGCTCTTTTTTGGTTTGCAAGATACGTATTTTGATTTGATTGAAAGGAATTTGCCTGCATCGGGCCAAATTTTATTTTGACCACAGCACTCCCCAGGAGGTGTGGTGAAAAAGATAAGGTAATAAGGTTGATTTTCTTCTTAATCTTACTGCTACTAATGTAATAAGGTTTTTTTATGCGATGACGGATTACCAATTCTTAATATAAAATAGTCTAAAAAACCTTATCGAAAAAAATAAACCTTAATAGCCCTCAAAACCAACTAACACTAACCTTATTAGCTTATTACTTTCAGCCAAGAAAAGGACTGATTGACCCGGCCTGGTCTCGCTCCCAATGGGGCGGGAGATGGGCCAACCTGGGCAGGCTTGCTCCCAGGTTGAAATGAAGGGTACATTAAAAAAATTGCTGATTAGAGATTTCGACCAAGCGGGAATAAAGCTACCCGCTTGGTGAAGGGGTTTTTCCGACCAAGCTGGGAACAAGACTGCCCGCTTGGTCAGGGTCCAACCTGGTGAGCGGTTTTACTCCCGCCTGGTCAAAAGAATTATTATTGAAACTAATGTATCTCCTTCGGATAACACAAAAAGTGTTTCGTGACAGGTTTTGAAAGGAGAGAAATGTTCAGGTCTTCGGTGGCTTCGCCGATATTTTTTACCGAACCATCCTTGAATAATATCTCGATCTGATCGGTATTGGGCTGATACGCATAATTTGATGTACGGTCATTGATGATGAAATAATCTGCCTCCTCTTCCGAAAGCCCGTACCTGCTGATGACTTTTTTTCTGATCTCCTGCACATATTCGTCCCCGAAAGGATCATTCTGCAACTCAATCCTGAACAACCTGCGGTCAACCAATCCTTTGCTTAAAAATGACAACACCTTGTCGGGATGAGTCTTCCAAACTTTCATAGCGCCAAAAACATCATAATCATCAAGCTCTGAAAAAATATTAATCACCTCATCCTCCTGAAAGTCTTCCAGCGTAACCTTTTTGGTCAGAAAAAACGACAATGCCGGCGAGGCAAAAAGTTTTTCCCCGTTCAGGCTCAGATATTTCGCCCTTTTCAATAACCTCATCATCATGTATTCGGCAGCAAGAACCGTTTTATGCAAATAAACCTGCCAGTACATCAGCCGGCGGGCCGTGATAAATTTTTCCACCGAATAAATCCCCTTGGCCTCGACCACAAGTTCGTCACCGAGAACATTCAGCATATTGAGCAGACGTTCAAAATTGATCACCCCTTCGGCCACTCCAGTGAAAAAACTGTCGCGCTTCAGGTAATCCAGCCGGTCCACATCCAACTGACTGGAAACCATTTTTCCAAGAAACTGTTTCAGGTACTTTTTTTCAAAGATCTCCAAAGCTGTTGAAAGTGCTCCGTCAAAAATTGTATTGAAACGACGGATATAGATTCTTGATAATTCCTCATGGCTCACCCCGTCAACAATAGCATGTTCCAGGGCGTGGGAATACGGTCCGTGGCCAATATCATGCAACAAAATAGCCATTTCAGCACCAAGCGCTTCATCAGGTGTGATCTCATGCCCTTTGGACCTCAGCTCCGCAATGGCTCTTTGCATCAGGTACATGGCGCCAAGCGAATGATGAAAGCGGGTGTGAAGCGCCCCCGGGTAAACCAGATGCGTCAGCCCCAATTGCTTGATCCTACGTAATCTCTGAAAATACGGATGCTCGATGATGTCGAAGATCAGTTCGTTGGAAATGGATATGAATCCGTAAACCGGGTCATTGAATATCTTTCGTTTGTTTGTTAATGAAAAGCTCATAAATTTTGTTAAAATTAATGGTCACCTCTGACGCTGAAAGCAATTTTTGATAGATTTTTGCATTCTATTACAAAGGTAACAGAATTGTAACTAAATAATAACTACTTCCTATGAGTAAGATTAAAATTCTATGGGCCGACGATGAAATCGACATGTTGCGGCCGCATATTCTTTTTCTTGAAGAAAAGGGCTATGATGTGGATGCTGTGAACAGTGGCGATGAAGCAATCGACCTGATCAAAGAGAACAACTACGATATCATTTTTCTGGATGAACAGATGCCCGGTCTGAGCGGAATAGAAACGCTGGAACGGATGAAGAACGACTTCCCAAATATGCCCATCGTGATGATCACCAAAAGCGAAGAAGAATCCATCATGGAATCCGCCATCGGGTCAAATATTGCCGATTACCTCATTAAACCGGTGAAACCCAGTCAGATTCTCCTCTCGCTGAAAAGAAACCTGGAAAACAGGAAACTTGCCGGCGAAAAAGCCACCATGAACTACCAGCAGCAGTTTCGTGAGATCGGGATGAAACTTAGCGGACACCTGGATCACAAGGAATGGATCGATATTTATAAGAAATTAGTGAGGTACGAACTGAACCTGGAGAAATCCAATGACGAGGGAATTCTGGAAGTCCTCAACATGCAGAAAAATGAAGCCAACAGTGCTTTCACCAAGTTTTACGAGAATAATTATCTTGACTGGTTGCAGGGAAATTCCGATTCAAAACCGACCATGTCGCATACCTTGATCAAGGATAGTGTTTTTCCCGAACTTCAGAACAGGGAGAAAGTATTCCTGCTTTTGATCGACAATCTGCGGTTTGACCAGTGGAAAGCCATCCAACCCATGATCGAGCAGTATTTCAGGGTACAGAAAGATGACATTTATTATTCCATTCTTCCAACCACCACACAGTATGCGCGTAATGCCCTGTTTGCCGGTCTGATGCCCAGCGAGATCAGGAAATATTTCCCCAATTTCTGGACTGACGAACACGAGGAAGGGACAAAGAATCAGTACGAGGAACAGTTGCTTTTGGAACAACTTAAACGGTACGGCAAGAACATCAAAACTTCGTACAATAAAATCCTGAACCTGAATGCCGGCAGAAAACTATTTGAAAACATCTCCAACCTCATGTCCAATGATTTCAATGTCATTGTTTACAATTTTGTGGATATGTTGTCGCACGCCCGTACCGAAATGGAGATCATCAGGGAACTGGCGGACGACGAACCGGCATACCGCTCGCTGATGATGTCGTGGTTTGAACATTCTTCACTGTTTGACATCATTAAATACCTTTCCGATAAAAATGTGAAACTGATCATCACAACCGATCACGGTTCTGTGAAAGTAACGAATCCTGTGAAAATTGTGGGCGACCGGAATGTAAATACAAACCTGCGCTACAAGTTCGGCAGGGCGTTGTCGTACAACATCAAAGAAGTGTTTGAGATGCGTGATCCCGAAAAATATTACCTGCCAAAGATCAATGTCAGTACAAGTTATGTTTTTGCCAGGGGCGGTGACTTTTTTGCTTACCCGAACAACTATAACTATTACGTGAATTATTACCGGAACACTTTCCAGCACGGGGGCATCTCGATGGAAGAAGTGCTGATACCTTTTATTACCTTGAGTTCGAGATAATGGGGGGAAAACTCATTTCAACCGGAGTGGATGACCTGCCGCGGATCGCAAAACAGATTCTGTCGGAAACGGAAGGCGAATGGGTTTTTGCACTTTACGGGAAAATGGGCGCGGGAAAGACCACACTGATCAAAGCATTTTGTCAGGTGCTGGGGGTGGAGGAGATTGTCAGCAGTCCCACGTTTGCCATCGTCAATGAATATACCGGCCGGGAATCACAACCTGTTTTTCATTTTGACTTTTACCGCATAAAAAAGATCGAAGAAGTATTCGACATCGGATATGAAGAATACATTTTCAGCGGACATTATTGTTTTATTGAATGGCCGGAATTGATTGACAACCTGCTGCCTGAAAATTTTGTGCGGATCAACATCGAAGTGGAAGCAGATGACAAACGGGTGATTGCTTACCGAAGAGAAGTTCGCTGATAAATGAAAAGGGATTTAATACAGATTATAAAATTTTCTATGGAAGCTCTAAATCTTTTGGATCTTGCCTGCAATCCCATATTGTAATTATTTCAATAGTTTCTTTTTCTACCCTGTAAAATATTGAATATTCTCCAACTATCAGGTTTCTGACGTTATTAACATCTGTCTTAATACCTATATTGGCATACTTTGTCAATAGATTAGTTGCATTCTTAAATTGCCGATGAAGTTTTTGGTTATAACTTTTATTGCCATTCCTTTAGTAATAATAACCCAGGATTTCGAACAAGTCATTTTTAGACCGTGGAGACCAAATTACTTTTCTTCGAGCCATTTGTTCACTTCAGCTTCAAGTTGTTCATTTGTAAAGAATTCCCCATTTTGTAACTGGTCTAACCCTTCTTTTATGCTTTGTTTTTGCTTATGCGAGGTTTTGTAAATCGTTGACTCTGTCTTCGCATCAATAATTGTTCTGATTGCCTTTAAGAAGGTTTCATCATCAATAGATGCTATTTTATGAATCAAAATATTTTTTAATTCTACGATAGTCATTATATAAAGGATTAAAAGCCGATTACAAATTTAAGGAATTTATTAAAACGTTGTTACAATAGCCAGGCACCTGTTTTTTTCCCGGAAATTTGTCGTAAGTATGTGTGAACCCTCCGGAGGGAATGTGGAAGGCGTTGAACATGTGCATTTGAGAAAATTTTTAAGTACACCGATTTGACGGTGAAAACCATCCACTTCCCACCCTATTCTGACTTTCTGGGAAACACTGATTAGACTCGGGATTCATCCCTCCAGCGATTCCAGATAATCCACTGTATCCGGCCCCAGGTTAAACAACACATCAATGATGCTCAAGTCAGGGATAAAACCATGCCGCTCCTGAAAAACCTGAAGATAGGGTGGAAACCGTTTTAACAGCGATGACTTTTTTGGAGAGATGGAAAACCTCAGATCAATCATATTTTCAATATCTTTTATAAAACTCCGTGTAAGTTCGATAGAAGGCTCAATGCCAATGATCTTACAAATTGTGTCAAGCAGTGAAAGATTAAACCGCAGCAGGTTGTCATGCTGCCCGGTAAAAAATGGTTCCAGTTCATCACGGTAGTAAAGGAAGAACGGCGATCCGAGATATGCCGTCTCAATGGCTCTCCAGTGACTGATATACCATCTTCCCCCGTTAAATATCTTAACATCCTTCGTTTTCGTGTGATTGCCTCCGGGTTTGATCACCGGCAGGGACAACGACATTTTTCCTTTTTCCGAATATATCTCGCAACGGTTCCGGTAAGTTTGTTTCGGGTAGGTTTCGTATTGCTCGATATAAACTTTCCGGGCTTTGAGCAAAAAATAAAAATATTCAACCGGCGGCAGATAAGCCGTGGACAATAAAATATTATGTGTTCCTGTTTCCATTGCTTTGCAAAAATAGAAAAGGCCGCGGTTTGTAAAAACCACAGCCTTCTCATTTGGTTTCCTGTAATTCGTTTAGGCCGTTTTCGGCTGGGCAAGCAACACTTCACTGATAGCTTGCTTCAATGTTTCTTTTGGCAAAGCGCCCAGTGCCATTTGCGGTTGCCCGTCTTTCGGGCAAAACAGCAACGAAGGGATGCTCCTGATGCCAAATGCAGCAGCCAGTTCGGTTTGTTCTTCGGTATTCACCTTAAATATATTGATCTGGCCTTTGTACTCTTCTGCAAGTTCTTCAAGAATGGGAGCAACAATTTTACAAGGCTGACACCAATCGGCGTAAAAGTCGATCATACACGGAAGGTCACCTTCAAATTGCCATTCTTTATTTTTCTCATAATTGAATACTTTCTGCAGGAATGTTTCTTTTGTTAAATGTTCCATTGTGAAATTGTGTTGTTTTTTAAGTTAATAACTGATTATTTGTTATCCAATAAATTCTCGTTTATAATTTTGATGTATGCATCTTTAGGCAATGCGCCTACCTGCATCATCGGTTTTCCTTCTTTTGGAGAAAATAAAACCGCCGGAATGCTTCTGATCTGAAAAATAGAAGCCAGTTGTTTTTCTTTGTCCACATTAATTTTGTAAATCTTTACTTTGCCTTCATATTGTTTCGCCAGATCTTCCATGATGGGGGCTACCATTTTACAGGGCCTGCACCAATCGGCATAAAAATCAATAACGCAAGGTTCGTCACCTTCGTAAACCCACTGCTGGGGATTTTTCTCAAAATTCCAGACCTTTTTAAGAAAGGTTTCGTAGGTCAGAAATTCCGGCTTTGCATCCTGGTCATCCACATTGGATGTGGTTTTATCATCCCCCTGAACTGTCGCAGAGTTTTGGTTCCCGATTGCGTTGGAACAACTCATGGATACCAGGGTGAAAAAAACTACCAAAATAAGACTTAACTTCTTCATTTATACTACGTTTATATAATTACACTCATCTTTTGCGCGGCAAAGATATATATTATTTTAATATATCGCTTTATTATCACTTTTTTTATCTTTGCCGTCAATTATTATACCAACCGGGAAAAATGCCCGGGACGACATAAAAATATTCGAAAACCCGTGAAAACTGATCTGGACAAAAAAATACTGACCTTTCATCATAAATTTTCCGATGATAAGGCCTGTTTAAAATTACTGGCTGAGTTAAAATGGGAGCAGGGTTTTGTATGCAGAAAATGCGGACACACCAACTATTGCAAAGGAAAAACGCCTTATTCACGACGTTGTACCCGTTGCAAAACAGAAGAGTCGGTTACCGCACATACCGTTTTCCACCATTGCAAAATACCCATGAGCAAAGCATTTGAAATTGCTTTCCTGGTTTGCAACAAGCCTGACATTTCGTCATACGAGATCAGTAAAAGAATTGAAATGCGTCACATGACGTGTTACGATTTTCAGAAAAAGATCATCAATTGTCGTGACTCTTCAGTCAACAACAAATTATTGAAAAAGGTGATCGATCAGTTAAACAAAACAATAAAAGCATCCCTGAATTAAAAATTGGCACAAAAAAAGCAGGGCTGCAGCCCTGCTTTTTTTATCTTAACAGTCCGTGATTTATTTCAACACGATCTTTCTGTCGATTTTATTTTCACTCGTTATCAGGCTGATCAGATACACCCCTTTGGGTTCCTTGTTCAAATCAATGGTCCTGCTCATATTTTGTGCACGTGATTCCAGTTTTTCCTTGTAAACAAGCTGGCCGTTCATGCTCACGATTTGCAAATAAGCATCCCCGGCAGGTAACTCGTCAATATTAATGTTCAAAGCCCCCGATGATGGGTTGGGATAGACTTCAAAACCCGTGAACATTTCTTCTTTAATGCCTACACCGTCGATGGTATATTCGGCTGTCCAGCCTTCGTCTTTCACTGTGGAGTTGGTTGCCCATAAGATGATCAGCGAACTGGTTTGCACATCCAAAACATCAGGCAGGTCATGTCCCGAGTACTGGCCCAGCAATTCCTGTGTTTTTCCGTCATAAATCTGAACCATATCATAATCTTCTTCGGTGGCAAACTCCGTAAATTCAAGGGTAATGTTTACGGCTTCAGGATTTGTTATCTTATACATACAGGTTGTGTTGTTGTTATAAAGAAAACTTCCGCTGCCGTCGCTAAAGCTGCCCGAAGGATCGGTATATGTCTGCGAACTGCTGCACCACGACGGGTTGGTTGTGTTGTATTCGGCATAAAACCCTTCTCCCGTTCCGGTGGAGGCAAAAGTGATGTACATCTGGTTTCCGTCATAATCAATTTCCGAAGGCAAATTGTCACCTGCAAATTTTCCGAGTAGTTCACCCTGCCCGGAATTTCCGGCATAAACATATAATGTATCCGTTGTGGCGGTATTGAATTTTGCAAAGCTCAAACGGATACTACTGATTGAATCGTCTTCTGTCTGCGGGCTGATCAGCCATGAAGCAGACATCCCTGCCGGATAATCTTCAATGCTGCTGCCATCGGTAATTGACCCCGAAGGTTCGACAAGCGTATCAGCACCTTCTGCAATGTAAGGGAAGTCATCGTCACCCGGATAAATATAGCGTACAATGCCCTGATCGTTATAGAACCCGCCTACATCCTGCAGTGTGTAATATCCGTTGCCGGAACCGCTCCATCCGAAATTAAAATGGTAATAGTTCGTACCCTGGTAACCGTCACAAACAAAGGCATGACCACCGCTCGAGCTATATCCCTCATAATAAAGTGGCAAACTGTTGTCCAAATCTGCCTGCAACATGCTTTCCCATTGGGTGGTGCTGAAATTCTTCTTTTTCAGGTATTGTGCCGAATTGTCATAAGTAAAATAGTTTTTCAATGCGTTGGGTACTTTGCTGCCATAAGCGCCTGACCCGCTCGGACTATAATTCATCTGAACCGACACACCCGCATGAAAACCGATCAGCGCTATCTCCCAGGGGTTTTCAGAATCGATTGAATTTTGCATTCCGTCCCACAGATAGGTCGTGTTTCCAAAATCGGCGCTGATTGTGCCATAGGGATATTGATAATAAGCAAAACTCCCCTGTCCCTGGTTTGGGTATCTCCAGTAATACATGATTTGTGACATGGCGGTCGCAACACATCCTACGTAAACATGTCCGCCGGGACCTGCATCATCTTCAGGACACAGGATATTGTACGGGAAGTCCTGGTTCCAGAGCGAAATGAGCAAAGGATCAACTTCGCTACGTGATCCGCCGGGCATTACAAACTCTTCATCCGGTTTGTCGTATTTCGCCCATTCGGCTGCTATTGTTGTATTAGCCTGGATATTATTGGCCTCAACAAAAGCCGCCTCATCCACAAAGGTTGTCATCCAGCTTTGCAAATTGTAATCCATGTCTTCAACTGCCGGAAAATTACCCTGAAAGCTGTAACCGATAACAGGCCACATGGCATCGTCAGCCGCAACGATTACCCAGCCTTCTTCCATGTTGAATACAAAATAGGCCTGTCCCACCTTGTATTCATCGGCAATATCAATATCCGAAAGACTTAAAGGTTCATCAAAAAGGTTTGACTGTGCATAATAAAAATGAACAGCTACTCTTTCGGCCGTCGAACGGTCAACTTTTTTGGCAAAAATGTTTACGGAAAAAGCAAGAGCTAATAGAAGCGTAAAGTAAATTTTAAATCGCATGATGTTAATGTTAATTAAAATGGTTTGAAAATTCTGTGCGCAAAATTATAATATCTTTAATACGCAGCAAGATTTTTAACGTAAATGATAACTTTTGGTTTCGGATTAGGTTCTCTGCAAATGCTTATCTATTTTTGTCATTCGGATTTCAATAATCAATTAAGTCTTGAATTAATACTGATACAATGGATTTTCTGATAAAAAACATTAAAAAACTTGTTCAGATTGAATACGAAGCAAAAGAAAAAGTATGCGGCAGCCAAATGTCGGAAATAAAAACATTAGATGACGCCTGGCTAAAGATCGTTGACGGTAAGATTGACTCTTTTGGCAAAATGAAAGACATCAAAGCTGATCATGCTGACAGAGTATTGGATGCATCGGGCAAAATGGTCTTTCCGGCATTCGTCGATTCGCACACGCACCTTGTTTATCCGGCATCGCGTGAGATTGAATACATTGACAAGATCAAGGGATTATCTTATGAAGAAATTGCCCGACGGGGCGGCGGCATTCTCAACTCTGCAAAAAAGATGCAGGAAATTTCCGAAGAAGAATTATTCGAATCGGCTATACTGCGGTTAGAAGAGATCATCTGTTACGGGACAGGCGCCGTTGAAATCAAAAGCGGCTACGGGCTTACAACGGAAAGCGAATTGAAAATGCTGCGGGTTATACGGAAACTGAAAGAAGCATCACCGATGACCATCAAAGCCACTTTTCTCGGGGCTCATTCCATCCCTCCGGAGTATCGTGACAACCGGGCAGCTTACGTTGACATTGTCGTTAATGAAATGCTTCCAAAAGTTGCCGAAGACGGACTGGCCGATTACATAGATGTGTTTTGCGACAAAGGATTTTTCTCGGTTGAAGATACGGAAAGAATACTTGAAGCCGGTTTAAAATACGGGCTGCGCGGGAAGATACATGCCAACGAACTGGATTATTCGGGAGGGATACAGGCCGGCGTAAAATACAATGCGCTCTCGGTAGATCATCTGGAATATACAGGGGATGCCGAAATAGAAGCCTTGTTGAATTCTGAAACCATGCCAACCATATTACCCGGTGCTGCCTTTTTCCTGAACATGCCCTATGCTCCGGCGCGAAAAATGATCGATGCAGGTCTTCCGGTAGCCCTCGCCAGTGATTTCAACCCGGGATCATCCCCTTCCGGAAATATGCAACTGATCCTCTCGATGGCTTCGATCCTTTATAAAATGTTGCCCGAGGAAGCCATTAACGCCACCACCATCAATTCGGCTTATGCCATGGGGATTAGCGACATACTGGGAAGCATTGCCACAGGAAAAAAAGCAAATGTGTTTATTACGCAGCCAATCCCGACTTACGAGTACATGCCTTATTATTATGGTACAAACAAAGTGGAAACGATTATTCTAAATGGGGAGATCATTACAAATAATTAGGTATCAATATATTTTAAAACACGCTCCAGATCAACAGGATATTCTCCCGGAACGATCAGCATCTTATCCAGCACTTCTTTTTCTTCACGATAAACAAAATGATTTTTCCAGACATGATCAATATACCAGTCGGGTTCTCTGCCCCAGCGCAGGTCTTTGCGTTTTCTTTCCAGGAAAGTCTCTTCTTTTAAAGTAAGGTAGATCATCTTGTCAAAAAGTTCAACAAACCTCGGCTGGTGAAAAACAAATATACCCTCGGCAACAACGATGTCATACTCTTTAGCGTGTTTTATGATCGCCCTGTAAAACCGGTCAAAATCCATTGATTTGGGTATCTCCCAGTCAATGTGATCTTTAATCAAAGGTATGTCATCCTGGTGGATGGTATAGTCATCCTGGCAAAGAATAGCTACGGTTTTTTCGTTGCGGTAGTGTTCTTTAATTTTTTGGGCGATCCAGCTTTTGCCGCCCGTGCTTATGCCCCCAATTCCGATAATCATTAGCGGTTACCATCGATTACAATACAAATGTTCAAAAAAATATTTAAATAAGAAAAGTTTTTTGTGAAATATCGGAGATTATTCCGTGTTTCAGGCTTGCGTCTTTTTTAAAATAGTTAATGATTCTTAATAAAAGTGGCATTGCAGACAAACTGTTCAGATAATTCTTCTGCAATTTAGTCAAAAACCGCCTGAAAAACCTAATAATTTTCCCTGATTTTTTCTTGACTTTTGCGCTCGATTTCATTAATTTGCCCTCCGGAAAACAATCCTTTTCCTTCAGTTCTTCAGATAATTTTAACTAACCATAAAATCAAATTATTATGAAAAAGTTAATTTTACTCTGCAGCGTACTGTTGATTGGCTCGGCAGGAATGTTATCTGCACAGGAAACAGTACTCCGGCATTTTCCAAATGAAACAAATGCTAGTGAAATCTTCCACTTTCCCGGTTTTCAACAAACCATTCAGGGCGACCTTCTTAATCTGCCGGATGGCGGTTTTACATTTCCTCAGCTTAACTATCTGAAAAAGGCAGATGATGATATGTGGCTTTTGGATTCAACCTATGGTTACGAGTGGGATACCACAGCTAACGATTGGTTTTTTAAAAACAGACTATATGCTTTTTATGACTC
Source organism: Bacteroidales bacterium (assembly GCA_029933225.1). GTDB lineage: Bacteria > Bacteroidota > Bacteroidia > Bacteroidales > F082 > JAADID01. The sequence goes on from JAOZOO010000010.1 coordinate 34,423, forward strand.
CCGGGGAAACTTAATAAAAATGCTTTCGAGTTCCAGAGAGAAGGGAACAACGGAATGGATAAATTCAAACATGTTTATATATGCTTACGATGAAAACAATAATATTATCGAATCCGTCAGTTACTCCTGGGACACTAACCAAAACGATTGGGTATATACGTCGAAAACCACTTATGCTTATTCCACTAATTCAACGGAAAGAATCAGTTATTCATGGGATACGGATAACAACGATTGGATCTATGACCGGAAAGCCACAGAAAACTATGACAATAACGGAAACCTTACGGAAAAGGCAAATTATAAATGGAAAGAGGATGAGAACAAATGGATAAAAGTCACCAAAGACACATACACTTACGATGAAAACGGAAACATGAAGGAACATTTGTCTTACAGAGGAGATACTTATACAAACGAATGGATTAACAACAGAAAACAAACTTTTGCCTTTGATGATAACGGCCTGTTAAACATGGTCTATGTATATTATTGGAATTCAGCCATAAACGAATGGGAAAAAGCAGGGAAAACCGTATACTCATATAACGAAGTCAATGATGTAATCGAGGTAACAGATTATACCTGGAGCTTTTCCGACAACGATTGGGTTGCTAATCAAAAAACGGTGATGACTTATTATGAAAACGAGCAGCTAAAGCAAAAAACAATATCTCTTTGGGACGATACGCAAAACCAATGGATATATTATATCAAAACCGAATATGAGTATGATGGTGGCGATGAACCTGTTTTGATCACTTCTTACAAATGGGATGAAGCATTGAATAACTGGAAGGGGTATTACAAAATGTCGTACGAGTATGATGAATATGGAAATGCCATCACCCGCATTTACTATCTCTGGAATGAAAACGACATGGACTGGAGGGGCCGGTTCAAAACCGTCTATTTCTGGTCACAGCTTTCGGGATTTCATGTTGCACAACAACCGGAAACGTTCAGTATTTATCCCAATCCTGTCCGTGACAACGTTACAATTCACTATAAAGGTTTCAAAAACGGCGCTGTTCAGGTCGAATTGATCAACATCCAGGGGCAAAAAGTATTCGGGAAACAATATAACCTGACAAACAACACAGATGTGAACATTTCCTTACCCGGACTTTCAAAAGGGATGTATATGCTGGTTATTCGCGGAAAAGATTTTGTTCAAAAGGAAAAACTGGTTATTGAATAGCACGAGGGATAGAGGTGAAGGGGAATAAGGGATCGGAGGATCGGAGAATCGGAAATTAGTCAGACAATCGGGAACCCCAACCTGCAACATGTAACCCGGAAAGAGTTATGTGTTATGAGTTAATGTGTTAGTATCTTATTTCTAACATTCGTGTATTTTTCGGTAAGAAATAACAAACTGCAAACACGAAACCCATTTGGAATTTTAATATTTTGAATTTGGATTTTATTTGGAATTTGTTTTTTGATTTTTGATATTTCCGATTTATCCAGGCTATGTGTTGGGGAATCCCGCACCTTGCCTGTCCGCCGAATCCGTCACTTGACGGAGCAGGAGAATAATACGTAACTCTTCAACACTTAACTCTCAACTCCTAACTCTCCTCCCCCCTTGCTTTTCCCCGTCTTATTGTGTATATTAGCAGTGTATTTCAACAATTACATTTGCTAACTTTTAAAAACTACTACAATGGCTGAAAGTGTTTACAAAATCATCGAACTGGTGGGTACAAGTACCGAATCATGGGAAAAAGCCGCCGAAGCTGCCATCCAAAGGGCTGCCAAATCATTACGTGATATCCGCGTTGCCGAAATCTCCCAACTGGATATGCACCTGAACAAGAAAGGGGAAATAGAAACTTACCGGGCCAAAGTCAAACTCTCCTTCAAATTTGAAGATCCGTTGACTGCATGAGTTTCCGGGTTATCGGATAGTTGATTATTGGTCATCTGGTTTTCGAACGGTATGCCCGTTACGGAAGAATGGACGGTTGGATGGGTGAAGAATTTTATTTATTCATTTTCGTATTGATTCACTCATCCAATCTTCCCTTTTAATAATATTCGCTGTTACCCTGTGACGTATAACCTGAACAGGCAGTTTGGTTAATGGGGTAATTGGTATTAGGAGTTAAGAAACAAAGAGTTATGTGTTGTGACTCCAAAACCTGACTCTTTTCCAACTAACCCTTAACTCCCTGCTCTAACAAAATTTTACCGGAATATTTAACTTGACATTCAACAATATTTAATATCTTTATGCCCTCTTTTAAATGTAAGGAAGAAGACAGATTATGGAAAGATTGAAAAGACCGGTTATTATCATTTTAATTGTTATATCAGCCGCTTTGTTTACGGCCTGTTCGCAAAATACTTACAATACAAGAAGAACTTACGGACATGCCTCGGCACCACACATAGACCCGGTTTCTCACAAAAAGTATCCATTGAGAAAAAACTATATCGTTCCGGTCAAACGGAAAGAAATTCTGGGGCTCAAGAAACCAAAAATCTGATCTGGCATTAAAGTTGATATTCCCTTACGGCATTGTCCGAAATCCGTTGTATTTAGTTAACTTTGCATAAAGTCGTGCAGGCTGTTCTATCGTCACGCCTCTGGCGTGGAGGAAAGTCGGGACAACACAGAGCACCATACTTCCTAACAGGAAGGACTTCCGTGTGAAACGGGAGGACAGCAAGTGCCACAGAAAATAACCGCCGATGCCGGGGCTTTTCAAAGGGCTTCGGCAGGCAAGGGTGAAAACGTGGGGTAAGAGCCCACGCGATGTTGTGGTGACACAGCACCGGGGTAAACCTTATGGGTTGCAAGTCCAAGTATGCCGGCGCTCCCGGAATCCCGGGAAAAGGGCTGCTCGTCCGATGCCGGCGGGTAGGATGCTGGAGCCATGCAGTGATGTATGGCCAAGAGAAATGATAGAACCCCGTTAATTACGGGAGACAGAATCCCGCTTACAGGCCTGCACGGCTTTTTTTATCGAAAAAAAATAACAAATCACAAATATCAAATAAATAACAAAAACCAATATCAAAATTACAAACTGCATGTAATATAATAAGTAAGTACAGTTTTGGAATTTGAGAATTGAAATTTATCCACCCGGATGAAACCGTTCGGACGGGTTTGTGTTTTGTTTTTTGAAATTTGATATTTTGACTATAACCAGGTTGGAGATTCAAGAATTTTTACCTGGTCAGAAGTGATATCAACTCGTTACATATTTTTTGTTCCATATATATTATTCTCCTCTTTTTGCCGTTACATAAACAGTTGATTTGTTAATAAAATTTGAAACAAACCGCAACCGTCCGGCCATGTACATCTACTTTTACCTTTCAAATTATTTTCGGAACAAAATGAAAAAATCACACATAGTCAGTATTTTCATTATGGTGGTTTTATGGATGACTCTCCCTTTGACCGCACAGGAAACGCTGATCCATGAACCCCCGCAAAGCACATACAATGAAGCGGTTTCGCTGTTTGAACAAAAAAACTATGCTTCGGCCCAAAGGATGTTTGAAAAATTCAAACAGCAGCTCAACGACCCCACAAACGCTTTTTATGAAAATGCGGCTTACTTCCAGGTGGAATGTGCCGTCAGACTCGGAAGCAAGAATGCATTTAACAGGGCAACGGCTTTTGAGTCGGCCTACCCCGAAAGCGGCTGGATGCCTGCCATCCGTTTTGAGCTGGGGAAGATGTATTTCAAGAAACGTAAATACAGCGAGGCACTGAAAGCATTTAAGGATGTCTCACCGAACAAGTTAAGCAGGGAACAGCAAACCGAATATTACTACAAAAAAGGGTATTGCGAACTTCAGGCCGACCGGCTGGATGCCGCCGCCGGTTCGTTTTCCAAAGTGGCCGGAACAAAAAGCAGCTATGCACAGCCCGCCACGTACTATCTGGCCTATATCCATTATAAAAACGGGGATTATCAAAAAGCGCTGGAAGAATTCAAAGCCCTGACAAATAGCCGCCGGTACGGGAAATATGTGGCGATGTATATCGTGCAGATCTATTACGAACTGGGCGAGAACCAGAAGGTGATTGACGAAGGAACAGCCCTGATGAAAAATGCCGACAGGAAGACCAAGGCATCGCTTTCCGGACTCATTGCCAATGCCTACTACAACATGGAAGATTATACGAAGGCGTTGGAATACTTCACCCTTTACGAAAATACCATCGGCAAAACACCCGGACCGGACGAACAATACCGGATCGGTATCTGTAAATTTTACGGGGAGAAATACAAAGCAGCTATCACCAATTTTCAACGGGCAAGCAAACAAAGTGAAAAATTCGGGCAAAATGCCTGGTATTACCTCGGATTCTGTTATCTGAAAACGGGCGAACACAAATTTGCCCAAAGCGCTTTCCTGAAAGCATACAAACAGGGCGACGACAAAAAAATGGCCACAGATGCATTATACAACTATGTAAAGGTCACATTGGAACTGGGTGGCGACCCGTACAACGACCCGGTGAAAACCGTACAGGAGTTCATCACAAAAAATCCCGACATCCCCAGGATATCGGAAGCTTATGATCTGCTGGCCCGCTTGTACGTCACGTCAAAGAACTATCGCGAAGCGCTGGAATCCATTGACAAGTCTGGCAATCCGAACAAAAAGCTGCAGGAGATTTATCAGAAACTGGCTTACAGTCAGGCAACCGAATATTTCAACCGGGCAGCTTACACGGATGCAATCACCTATTTTCAGCAATCATTAAAATACACACCCGATAAAACACTGGAAGCCAAAAGCATCTACTGGATGGGGGATGCTTTTTACCACAAAAAACAATACCGCGATGCCCAGGGAATGTATGTCCGGTTTCTGAAATTGCCGGCTGCAAAAAATACCGGACTCTATGCCAACGGCCTGTACGGATATGCTTACACGGCATTTAACCTGAAACAATACAGCCGGGCGGCCGATTATTTCACAAAGTTTTTGCGATCGGCAAATCCTCCGGCAAACCTTGTCAACGACGCAAGCTTACGGCTGGCCGACAGTTATTTTATCTCGAAAAACTATGCACAGGCCATGACGTGGTACGGCCGGGTAATCAAAAACAACAACGGGAATGCCGATTATGCGATCTATCAGAAAGCTTCCTGCTATGGCGCACAGGGCGACTTCCGGAAAAAAGTGAACACGCTGAAAACATTGATCCAACGCTACAAATCTTCCGCTTTGTATGACGACGCACTGTTCGAGATTGCTTCCACAAGCCTGATCCTCAATGACCAGCGAAGTGCCATTGTTTATTTCGACAAACTCGTAAAGGAAAAACCCAACAGCAGCCTGTCGAAAAAAGCTTTGCTGAAAATGGGGTTTGTCTATTACAACAACAATCAAAACGACCGGGCCATAGCGACATTAAAAAAAGTGGTTGACAAATACCCTGCCTCAATGGAAGCGAGAGAAGCCCTGCGAACCATGCAGAACATTTATATGGATATGGGAAAAGTGGACGAATATTTTGCCTATGCCCGCAGCCTTGATTTTGTGCAGGTTTCCACAGGTGAGGAAGACTCGCTCACCTTTGTTACCGGCGAGAACTTTTACATGGACAACAACTGCCGCAGGGCGATTCCGGCATTGGAGAACTACCTGGGCAAATACCCGCAGGGAGGGTTTACGCTCAAAGCCTGTTACTATTTGTCTGATTGTTTTGAGAATGAAGGCAACCGGGATGAAGCCCTGGTGTATTATGAAAAGATCATTGCGTTCCCCGACAATCCATACACGCAGAAAGCACTGCTGAAAGCCGCCCGTTTCATGTACGACAAAAAAGATTTTGCAAAAGCTTACACCTATTATTCTTCCTTGAGCACCAAAGCCGATGACCCGGGGATGCTGCTTGAAGCAAGAGACGGTGCCATGCGCAGCGCCTGGCTGCTGGATGAAATCCCGAATGCCGGAGATTTTGCGCAACAGTTGCTGCAAACGGCTAATGTAACGGAAGAACAAAAGATCTATGCGCATTACATTCTCGCCAAAGCCGCCCTGCAGAAAGGCAACACAAAAAAAGCCTATCAGGAGTTTGAAATGACCGATCAACTGACGACCGGCGAGCAGGGCGCCGAAGCCAAATACATGATGGCCGAAATTGATTTTGACAACAACAAACTGGACGAGGCGGAAAAACTGATCTACCAGCTTCCGGAACAGTATGCCGAATATGATTACTGGATTGCCAAAGGGTTTATCCTGCTGGCCGACATTTATGTGGAGCGGGGCAACAACTTCCAGGCAGGAGAGACGCTGCAGAGTGTGATTGACAATTATCCGGGCGAAGACCTGAAAAAGATCGCACGGCAGAAGCTGGACCAGATCAACCGGACAAACAATGCGGATGATCCGGGTAATTAAGTGAGGTTTTATATTAACATGAAATATCCATGACGTACAAATTCAACTTTAAAAGGAGGATTAAAACCCCGAAGGGGTTATGTGTTATTAACCCCGTATGGAGCGAATCGGAATGCGGGGGAAAAGAATAACATCGACAGGTTTTGGCGGTCCCGAAATTTCGGGATTGCCCGAAGGACGCAAAAATCATGACAAAACCAATAGAATAAAAATCAATAGATTATAGAATCTTAAAAAAAGAAAAATAATAAACCAAAGGATGCATAAATCAAATTTAATGAATAACATATTTTACAAGGTTTTTTTCCTGTTCGTTGCGCTGATGGTCATGGCAAACGCATCTTTCAGCCAGGATGAGCACAACGAGCAGGTAACCATTGTGGGAACCTATGACCCCTCTATCAACCAGGCCTATAAGATCAACACAAAACCCACATTGCCGGAGTTCAGTTTCCAGACAGGGCAATTTGAATACAAGTCACTGAATATTCAGCAACCGACGACAATAACCTTAAAACCGATCAAACCCGCCGCCGTCAGGGTGGATCGCCGGGAGACTGTTTACAACAATTACCTGAAAGCCGGCTTCGGGAGCCGGATTACCCCCATGATTGATTTCGTGCACGGCAGCAGCAAAAAAGGAAGCCACAACCTCAACATCCGGCTGTTTCATATTTCTTCTTACATGGACATCCCCGATTATTCGCCCGGCCCCTATTCCCAAACGCTGGCAGCCATTGGATATGACAAAACATCAGGAAAAACCATTATCTCGCTCGGAGCCGGATATGAAATGAATACCAACCGCTATTACGGATTCAATCCGGAGGCGAACTACATTGTCAGTGAAGACAGTCTGAAACAAATGTTCAATCTGATCAAAGGCAATATCGGGTTTAAAAGCAACAACAAAAAAGCCGATCAGTTTGAATATGACATCAATCTTTCGGGCTATTATTATTTTGACAAATACAAAACCACCGAAACGGATGTAACCCTCGATTATGACCTGGCCAAACCTTTCAGAGTTACCCGCAAGCTCGACTATCAGCGGCTGGGGATTGAAGGCACGGTCAGTTACAGCATGAATAAGGATTCGGTCAGCGATCTGACGAACATCCTGGCAACCTTTATCCCTTACTTCAAAGCGAGATACGGGATCATCAGGTTCAAAGCCGGACTGAATTTTACTTATCTGAACTGGGACAAAGGACATTTCTATTTTTATCCGATCCTGGATGTGAATGTTACGCTGATCAAAGAAAGTCTGACGCTGTATGCCGGCGTTGACGGTGAATCCGTGAAAAACTCTTTCCTGAAAATGAGTACCGAAAACCCCTGGGTTACTTCGGTTATTCCGGTTACCTGGCAAAACAACCAGTTTGATGTGTATGGCGGCATCCGGGGAAACATTGCCCGTTCATTCGGGTTCAACCTGAAGGCCGCCTGGCTGAAGTTCAAAAACATGCCCTTTTATGTCAATAGGAGAGATAACGGGGCAGCACCGTTCAACAAGTTCACCGTGGAGTTTGACGACGGTTCGGTATTCACGGTTTCCGGCGAACTGACTTACACGCTTAAGGATAATCTGAAACTGTGGCTTTCGGGCGAGTACAACAACTATTCCCTCGACACCCTGGCACAACCCTGGCACAAACCTTTGAGTAAAATTACTTTCGGCGGCTCTTACCTGATTGCCAAAAAGGTTTTCGTGTGGACTGAATTGTTCAGCTATGGAAAACGGTATGCGGTGCTGACAAGCTCTGTACCCCCGCAGGAAATTACACTTGACGGATTTTTCGATATCAACCTCGGCGTTACTTATTTCATCACCAAAGACCTGTCGGTTTTTCTGAACGGCACCAACCTGCTGAACCGGAATTATGAACGTTATTTCAACTATCCTGTACAGGGACTTGAAATTATGGGAGGTGTGGGGTTCCGGTTCTAATCTGGATAAGCAATCCGCACATGGTGGATATTCAGCAGCCGTTTTTTGATCACTTTTTTCACCACATTGATCTCTTTCAGCGAAATATCCGCATTGATCAACTGATTGTCACTCATCAGAGATTCCACAATATTGTCCACCAGGTCATTGATCTTCTGTTCATCCGGTTCGTTGATGCTTCTCGATGCAGCTTCCACCGAATCGGCGATCATCACCACCGCCGTTTCGCGGGAGAACGGTATCGGGCCATGATATAAAAATTCGGACTGGTCCACTTCCATACCCGGGTTTGTTTTTTTCTCAAGACGATAAAAATATTCCACCCTTCGCGTGCCGTGGTGTGTACGTATAAAATCAATGATGGCTTCGGGCAGCCTTGCCTTCCGTGCCATTTCAATACCTTTGATCACATGGCCGATAATAATGCGGGCGCTTTCATCATAGGTCAGCTCATCATGCGGGTTGTATCCCGATGACTGATTTTCAATAAAGTAGAGTGGGTTCTCCATTTTACCGATATCATGATAGAGCGCCCCCGTCCGCGCCAGTAAGGCATCTCCTCCGATGGCATGCAGCGCATCCGAAGCCAGGTTGGAAACCTGCAAAGAATGCTGGAAAGTACCGGGCGCCTTTATTGATAATTCGCGCAGTAATAGATTGTTTGTATTCGATAATTCCAGCAGGGAAAGATTGGTTAAAACGCCAAATAATTTCTCGTAAATAAAAATGATTGGAAACGAAAGCAGCAACAGAATGGAACTGCTTCCGAGATACAGCGTCATATCCCATGAAAAATGATCGAGCGTCCCTTCCTGTAACAGTAACATGCTGACATAAACGATCATATAGGTCATAAATACCGCAATTGAAGACCTGAACAAATCCGAACGTTTGGATAGTTTTTGTACGGTGAAAACCGCCATGAGTCCGGCCGCAAACTGCGTGTAGAAAAACACGAAACTGTTGGGCGCATAAAAACCCAGCACCAGCACGGTGATCAGGTGGACAATAATGGCGATACCTGCATCGAGGAAAGCAACGAGGACAATTGGTAAAATAGCATAAGGAATGATGTAACTCCATTCGGGAAATTTATCAAATATAAAATGGGTGACCACGATCAGTAAAAGTTGCGTCAACAAGATGATCAAAACATCTTTTAGCGAATCGTAAAACTGTCTTTTATAAAGAATAAGGAAGAGAAACTCGATGACAAATAACAGGGTGATAAGGAGTACCATTCCCGAGATAACCGTTTTCCGTGACTCCGATATTCCCATTTCCTGTTCATATTCGCTTTTTAAAGAGGTGAGTATCTGATATTTTTCCGGAGTCACTACCTCTCCTTTTGAAATGATCAGCTCCCCCTTTTGAACCAGTCCCTGCACATTCATGATGTGGCTTAAAATTTCGTCTATCTCGGCTTTGCTTCTTTTTTCATCGTAGATCACATTCTGCACCAGCGACTGGGTAAGCACACTGTTCAGGAAAAGGCTGTCCTCACTGCCGTATTTGCCGATCTTTTTCTGGATGTAGTCATGAGCCGTACGGACAGTGAACAACTTGCCGAGGTCGATCTTGGTTACCTCATTCCCTTTGATCAGATTGATTTTTGCCGTACTGGCTTTCCCTTCAAGTACCGGGTTATAAGTGATTACACCTTTTTTCTCAACTTCATCATAAATCCTTCGGGCTACATTGGCAAGCTTTAAAGAATCCTGATTTCGCGTATTTCCAAAATACAATATCCACTGTGTACTGAAGGTTTTATCAAAATTGTCTTTTCCTGCAAGTTCTTCGTGATACCTGAAATACGGGGCAAAATTGTTCATGATCTGTTTGCGCTCCTCTTCCATTTGTTTTTCGGTCTTTAATATCGGGAAATCAAAAGGAGCGATCAAGTCATTGTGACTCCAGGGTTTGCCCAGTTGAAATTCGTACCGGAAAAAACTTTCCTTCGGGCTAATCCACACCACAATGGAAATGGCAATAAGAAAAAGTATTACTTTTAAAATTTCGTAATAATATTGCTGTAATTTCGAAAAGATATTATTCATTTGGGATTAATTTGTACTACAAAAGTAGTTAAAAGCATAATTAGAACATAATGGAATACGGAATCAGCCTTCAAGCCCTTGTTCCCGTGAGGATTCAGCCAGGTGACAGGGAAGAAATGACCAATCAGTTGCTTTTCGGCGATTTGATTTTTATCAAAGGACAGGTGAAAGATTGGCTGTTGATACAAACAGTTGACGACGAGTATGAAGGATGGGTTGACAGGAAACAGGTTGTTTCACTCGGCAAAGATGAATTTACCGAACTGGTAAAAGAAGAAAATTATTATTCACTTGAACTTGCCTCGCAGGTAAAAACGGAACATGCTGAAAACCCGTTGATCTTTACGCTCGGTGCCCGTCTTCCCGGATATTCCGGGGGACATTTCAGAATCATCGGACATGAATATATTTTTGAAGGGAAAACCTGTTCAACTCGCGAGCCGGCCTCAGCGGAACAAATTTTATTTTATGCCCAAAAATATGCAGGGGCAGCTTACTTGTGGGGAGGGCGTTCTCCTTTCGGAATCGATTGTTCCGGATTTGTCCAGATGGTCTTTAAAATGGGGGGGATTTTACTGCCGCGCGATTCTTCACAGCAGGTAGAAAAAGGTGAGACGGTAAACTTTATCCATGAAGCCCGACCCGGCGATCTTGTATTTTTTGGTGAAAACGACGGAGACATAACCCACGTGGGTATTTTTATCGAAGAGGGAAAGATTATCCATGCTTCAGGTGATGTTCACATCGACACGATCGACCATCAGGGAATATTTAACGAATCCACCAAACAATACACGCACCATTTACGCACGATCAAGCGGCTGCTCTAGCATGTTGTGAGTTACGGGTTAATGACACAAGTCGGTTAAAACACCTGACTGTTACCCCTATACGTATCACCCCGATAAGACCCATTGCACCCACTGTAACCATTGCACCTACTGTAACCATTGCACCTATTGTAACCACTGCACCCACTGCACCCACTGCACCCATTTGTATCCATTGCACCTTATTTCCCCTATCCCTTTATACCCTTATTCCCCCATTAACCAATTCCCCCAAAAAAGAACCATTCTAAATTTTATTTTCCTATTTGTAATTTCATTAAAAAAATAAATTTGCCTCGCATTTTCTTCGGGGCAGGGTGCCCTGTTTATGCTGCGGTAAAAGCGCTGTGGCACAGGCAGGAATTCCCGACCGGCGGTGAAAGCCCGCGACTCCCGTAAGCATGGGACTGACCCGGTGAAATTCCGGAGCCGACAGTAACAGTCTGGATGGTAGAAGAAATGTGATAGACCGGAACCGGTACAAAACGGTTTTTGCGGCCTGTCTTATTCAGGTTACGAAAGCCTGTTCCCCGTTTCCTCTTCATGACCTGTCAGGCTTCCCCGAAGTGATGCAGGGTGTTTTTAAAAATTCAAATTTAAAAGTCATGAAGAGGTTTTCATTCATTTCAATCCTGTTTCTTTTTTCTATCCGGCTTGCTTTTGCACAATATACCCTTTCAGGGATCATAACCGACGAAGGAAACAGAAAACCGCTGGCGGGAATACACATTCATTTCAAAAACAATAAAAGCGGTACGATCAGCCACAAGGACGGCCGGTTTTCCATAATTTCAGATTCCGGAAAAGGAATACTCATTATCCGGGGTGTGGGCTACAAAACAAAAACATTACCTTATAATATTAAAGGAAAAGAAAAAGACCTCGGTGCCATACCTTTGCAAAAAGAGATCATTAACCTGGACGAGATCACGGTGTCCGCCGGGCTGGTAACCAGCAAGGAAACACCGGTCACTGTTTCGACCATCCGTGCAAAAACCATTCACAATGATCTGGGTGACAGGCCTCTCCCTTTTTCATTTGATCAGATACCGGGTGTTTATACAGTGCGGAATGGTGGCGGAAGCGGTGATGCCGAGATGAGCATCAGGGGATTCAACCAGGAAAATGTGGCCGTGCTGGTGGACGGCGTTCCCATCAACGGGGTGGAAAACGGTTTGGTTTACTGGAGCAACTGGCTGGGGCTGGCAGCAGCAACAGCAGAGATACAGATACAAAAAGGTCCCGGTTTTGCCAATGCCACCGTTAATTCGGTCGGCGGCAGCATCAACATCATCACCGAACCGGCTTCAAAAACTTCCGGCGGATCGATCAGCTACCAGATAACCAGCTACGGAAACCAGATTGCCCTGCTTACCCTCAACAGCGGCAAGATGAAAAACGGATGGAGCATTTCCATGATGGGATCATACATGACCGGGCCCGGCTACATTGATGCTACTTATGTAAAAGGATGGTCTTATTATCTCGCTATGAGCAAACAATTCAACAAAAAAAACAAACTGACCGTTACTTTACTGGGCGCACCGCAGCGACACGGGCAGCGCACACTGAAATTGTCAAATAACGAACATCTTCTGCATGGCAATTTGTTTAACAAAGACTGGGGCAGCTACAATGGAGAGATCAACAACGCTTCCGAGAACTTTTACCACAGACCTTTCCTCGGTGTCAACCATTACCTCACTTTCGACAAAAACAAAAAACTGGCAACATCTGTTTATCTGATCCTCGGCAACGGAGGCGGCAAATGGTCTGAAAGTTTCAATTATGCGCCCGGCATTTT
>JAOZOO010000313.1 GCA_029933225.1 Bacteroidales bacterium
TCGAATACCTTATTCCTTATATAACGAGGTCGGAACACTCGTGCATGTATCCTGACGACGGAGTTGTTACCAGCTTCATTGAACCCATTTGGTACAACGTCACCTCGTTTGACGATGAAATTGAAAAATGGTGGATTGTGACGGTGGAAGGGGGATATGTAGGAATTGCAGATATTGAAACAGAAGTTTTTCAGATTTACCCTAACCCCATAGGTAATGAGTTTAAAGTCCAAAGTTTAAAGTTTAAAGTTGGGGATGCTACGGTAGAACTTTATGACCTCAACGGCAAAAAACTCCTCGAAAAATACATTCCCGCCGGAAGCGAGGAAATAACAGTGGATGTACACCACCTGCACAGAGGCCTGTACTTCTGCCGTTTAACAATTGGCAATAAAAGTGTAACGAAGAAATTGATTATTCAAAAATGACAACACCATGTAAATTTAAGTACGCCAAATAACAATAATTAAATAAAACAAAATCATGAAAAAACTACTCTTTCTTATCACAATTCAACTGGGGCTGTTTACAACACTCTTTCCCCAAACTTATGGATGGAAAGACATCAGTGCAAACTTACGCGCGATTGCCGGCGACGATGCCAATTTGATTGACATATCCTGTACCAGCGATAACGAATGCTGGATTGCAAGTCTTAACCGAAATCAGGTTTATCATACCACTGACGGTGGAAACACATGGGAGGCACTTGAGGTAGGCCACATCAACCGCTCTATTCACATGATTGACAATCTTAACGGCTATGCCGGTGATATTTCTGTTTCACGCACAACCGATGGAGGAAAAACATGGGGACGGGCAGCAAAGTAATAGTGGTAGATGTAAGTGAACTGCAAAGCGGTCTGTATTTCTGCCGGGTAACTGTTGATGACAAAAGTGTAACAAAGAAAATAATTATTGAATAACCGGTGTAAGGCCCGGATTGCAACATGGGTCAGTATAAGCGCACTGTTCGGTATAAGTATGCTTCAGGAAAATGGCTGATAGGGGACGGGATAAAACAGCGGGGTTAACCCCGCTGTTTTTTTATACCGTAGTCGTCGCGGTCATCGTCGTCACCGTTGTTGGTGTCCTCACCAACAACATTATACCAACGAAACAATTGCGGTTGGTGAGGACACAAACCGCGGGGGAATACTTTTTTCCTTTGTTGGTGTCCCCACCACCAACATAATAACAACAAAACAGTTGCGGTTGTTGGGGACACAAACCGCGGGAGGGGCTTAAAAGGTTAGGTTGCAGCCCCCTC
>JAOZOO010000314.1 GCA_029933225.1 Bacteroidales bacterium
CTGGGGCCAAACAACCTGGATTCAAGCAGGGCGATACGACCATTCAGGATGGCAATATGCGTCTCCTTGTGAGTGACAATCTCTTTGAGTTTGCCAACGTCATCAGGCAGTTTTTCGGCTTTTGAAATCATGCCCGATATATAGCACAAAACTATTAAAAAACCAAGCTATTTCAACATCTTAACCATATTAAATCAAGAAATTAAACTGTATTCCAAGGAGCAGTGAGCCATCGGTTGCTGCAACGATAAACCGTCCAGTAACCAGCTTAGAGAACGAGGCTCGATTTCCATGACGGCATCGACAGAACCCGGCCAACTGAAACGATGCCTTTCAAGACGTTTATGCCAAAGGCAAAAACCATTGCGATCCCAGTAGAGGATCTTTAATATAGTTTGCCGTCGGTTGCAGAAAACAAACATATTTCCCGAAAAAGGATCAAGATTAAGACAATCGACCAAAATCGACAGGCCATTAATCGACTTACGCATATCGGTAAAGCCCGGAGCCAGGAAGACCTTAAGGCCGTACTCTTTCAGAATCATGAAATCCGCCTTAAAACCTGGAGAACTTGCTCCAATGCTGCCGCAGAAAAATGATCCGCAATCTCAATCTGGTGATGATTATCGACAACCAGTTTCAAGGCCGGACTGCAACAAGCCGTGATCTTTGGCATTGGTATTTCAACCAGCGCCAAAGGCATATTTGTTTTGACCGACTTTTTGCTTACCCAATAACTCAAGCTATGGGATTTCAGCCCTTGCCGGCAGCAGTATTCAGCTTGACTTAGACTGCTCTCTCGCCAGGCCTTTACATGAGCCTGCCAGAATTTACGTTTTTGTCGGAGATTAGATTCCGATACCAAAGTTTGTTTAGACATAGTAGACCTCCTCAAAATTGATTTGGCGCTATCTACCATGTCTTGATCATGAAAATAAGGTGCGGTTTATTTGACGCTTACTGATTCTTTTTATGAAAGAATATCCGCTACTGTTTTGAAAAAACAGATTATGCATCGTCGAAAATGGCCACGCTTCTTACGGCGAGCGATGCCGAAGTGGTTTAATGCACCCGCAATCGATAGTGTTTCATTTAGAAGAGAAAAAACAAAAAGTGGTCGCTTCCCCACATTTAATAAATACTTCGAGTACCTTTATATAAAAAATATTCTCGGTGAACCAATAAATGGACCAGAAATTTTCCACGAACCTAGTCATTTTTATGACCACATTAATTCAAAGTGGTTTGAACTTGTAGAGTCTTTTAAACA
>JAOZOO010000315.1 GCA_029933225.1 Bacteroidales bacterium
TGTGGGAGCGGTTTTACGGCGAAGGAGAAGAGTATTTTCAGGGGCACAGCGTGGTACAAACCGCCGATGGCGGGTATGTGATGGGTGCTGCTAAATTTGAAATACACGCCACCGGTGGATATGTGGATCCTTTAATCATCAAAACCGACAGCCTCGGCAACGAGGAGTGGCGCATCAACCCGGGCAACCCGGAGGTGGACGACAACAAGGTAATGGTGGCGCTGGCGCAGGACGGCAACATCATTGCCGGCACCAATTACGGTACGGACCAGTCGGGCGACAACCGCTGGGCGGTGGTGAAAATTATGAAAATAAAACCCGACGGTACGGTGCTGTGGGATAATAACTACCTGGAGCCACAGTATGATAATTTTTTGCTAAATACTGTCGTCTTAAGTAACGGTAACATGATTGTTAACGGTTCTTTTGCCATGTTTGATGATGGGCCTGCTATTATTTCTTACATACTTTGTTTGGATAGTCTTGGCACCCAACTCTGGTACAAGGAGTATGCATTGTTAACCGCCCACAACAGCTTTAACGATTTGTACGATGTACGCGAAACGTCCGACGGCGGGCTGATAGGCTGCGGCCGCGTAGTTCCCGTAACTCCCGACACCGGCACCACCGATATTTGGCTTATGAAGATGGACAGCACGGGCTGCCTGTATGCCGGCTGCGATACCACGGTGGTGGTGGAAGAAACGGCAGTTTCTCAAAAATATTTCAAACTCTACCCCAACCCGGCAAAGGAATATATAACAATTGAATACAAACTTGATTATAACGTGAAAAATGCAGTTGTCGAAATATTAACACTTAAAGGTAATCATATTGAAACCTTCCGCTTGCCGGGAGTGCAAGGAGTAAAGATTATTGACCTTCGTAACAGAAAATCAGGAATTTATTTCATTCGATTATCCGCTAACGGAAAAACTTTACAAAATGAAAAATTTATTAAACTTTAATACTTTCTGTAAGTTAAACGGTGTAAGACTAAGTCTTGCACCGTTTTTGATACTGTTTAATCTGTTACCTATTCAGCTGTTATCACAGCAAAGTTTTAATTATTTTAATAAACGGATTGATTTAACCGGAAGTTGCGATAAAGGATTATCGGTTTTAAACATTGAAAACGGATACAGTGTTGGAACAATAACACAGGACACAATATATCACTATTATTGGCAAGTCGCTTTTGCTTTAACCGATACATTGGGAGAACTATATCAAATAAAACAATACGGCGATTCGGGTGAT
>JAOZOO010000316.1 GCA_029933225.1 Bacteroidales bacterium
AAATAGACATTACATTGAAACTGGCGAAAATTTATTAGAACATGTATTTGATCATCTCACGCAAAAGCAATTGAAGGCACTGAAGCTCAAGACGAATATTCAGCGCACAGATTCATTTTTAGCCGCTTCTAATATTCGCAATTACAGTCGGTTACAGTTATTAGTCGAGATGATTATTCGCATTTATCGGGTGTTGTCCGATGAGGATCAACAGCGTTTTCAAGATCAATTTGGTGACTACATTAAACAGACATCTGGTCAATATATTTACCGGTTAAAGGCATCGGATGTGCCCCATGAATTAGAGAAAATTGCTGAACTTTATGTGTGGATCAAAGAAAATCTCTATGATGCTTATGAGACTTATGAGATATTTCAGATATTTCATCGTGTTTATACCGAGCACTTCACAGTCGTCAAAGATAAAATCACTGTTAAGTCATCGGATCAGCTTTCCAGTGGTTGCGTGCAATCGCCTGACGACATTGATGCCACTTTTCGCGACAAAAATGGCAAAAAGAGCACGGGTCAGTCCATTCATGTCACAGAGACTGCGCACCCGGACAACCCGGTGAATTTGCTTACCGATGTTGCGGTCAAAGCCAATAACATCGATGATAGTCAGGTGTTGCATGAGCGGATTGACCACATAAAAGAAAAAACACCTGATTTGGATGAGCTCCATTTTGACGGTGGTTATGGCAGCAGCGATAACGACCAGAAGTTTGAAGAACATGGGATCACTCCTGTTCAGACGGCGATTAGAGGCAGAGAGGCTGCAGTTACCATAACCATTGAAAAAACAGCAGACAATGAGTATATTGTCAGTTGTCCGCTTCAAACGAAAAAATCCCAAAAAGCACGCAAAAGATACAAAGTGCAATTTGACCATTCCGTATGTCATCAGTGTCCTTTTCACTCACAATGCCCTGCCCGGGAAACGAAAACCCATCGCGTGTATTATTTCACGGAAGCCGACTATTTGAAGAAAAAGCGGCTGCATTCTATTGACAAAATTCCGCCTGAACGTCGCACGCTTCGTCATAATGTGGAAGCCACCGTCAATGAGTTCACTTGTAAATTTCATCGCAAGAAACTAAAGGTGCGAGGCGCCTTCAAAGCGGCGATCTTCGCCTACAGTGTGGCAATTTCCGTCAACTTCGGTCGAATTCACCGGTTTATTCAAAACAACCCTGAAATAGTGAAGGAATTATTTCTTTTTTCTTTATTTTTTATCAAAGAACACCGAAAAAAGTCT
>JAOZOO010000317.1 GCA_029933225.1 Bacteroidales bacterium
TTTTTTATCAATTTAATGTGAAAAAGCACACCATCAGCCAAATTAAATAAATAGACCTGAATCCGTACAAAATCCAATAAATTACGTTTCCTAAGAGATTTTTTACACATTGTGGTCTAATACTCGAAATAAGAAGCTTTGGCAATCGGATTTTTTGTAGACACAAGCAGTCGAAAGAGCAGTCTCCTGACAATTTTTATGAACAGATACATTCCCGAGACAAACCTCTCCGGAGGCCAGTGTTCAATGAGTAGTGAAATTGTTGATATAAATTCCTCAAATGTTTTGATAAACCTTACGGAACACCTCAAGCCAGGGATCATGTTCCCAGAATTTGAGTGTCCACCGGCCCGCATGGTGAACAACTTTGCATGATATCCGGATGAGATCAGAGATAACTTTGCGCAGGCGTTTCCGCTTTCCTCTGTGCCGATAAGGCAAGTCAGATACGAAACGCAAAGCACTCTGACAGATAAACCGCAGAGTATTAAAAACAACCATGGCAATATGAAGTAAAATAGCATTGACTGCCAGCTTTCCTGAGGGGAATCGCTCGACATCCATATCGGTTTTCAGTTCACTGTGAAACTGTTCACTGGTGCCGTGATCATGATACAGGTCAATAACCGTCTCCGGGTCTTCATAGAGATTTGTCCAGTACACTTCTACCTCTACTTCAGGAAAAAGGAATTGATTCCCTTTATGATCACTATAGCGGAGGGTTACACGGAAGACCTGATCAACATCGGGTAATCCGTCACAATCATCTGCTTTGGGATGATCTCCGGTCAGGACGCCTGTATAAACAACCTTTCCGTCTCGTGGTTTTTCACATGTTCCTATCGATTGGGCGATATCAAACCATCGTTCGCGGGATTCCCGGCGCAGATTGCGCTTGACGAGAAAAAAGTGCCCACTCTTCATAAGCGGTTTCAAAGTGTCAAATGCATCATTTCCACTATCGAGCCTGATGAGTACAGGATCGGAAAGATTCAACTCTTCAATCGCAGTAAGATTCTGTTTCAGATATTCCGGTGTTTCGTTCTGGCAATGCTGTTTCCCCGGACGCATTTGACAACCCAACAGGTAACCCTCTGTTCCGATATAGCTAAAGATGGGAGCATAACCATCGTATCCCTTGTATGTTCGGCCGACGCCCTCCTTTTTTGTCTTGGAGTTATCCATCGGTGACACATCAATATCAATCGGTAGATATTGTCCTTTAGGCATTTGAATTGATGTCAACGTTACCCGTTT
>JAOZOO010000062.1 GCA_029933225.1 Bacteroidales bacterium
AAATCTTTCCTCCCGTCCGTCATTACACCCAGCATCCGCAAATGTTTTATGTTTGTTGCAGATGGCACAAATTACACGAATGGATTTCCCGGAAGCGAAAAAACTGAATTAAAGCAATTCGTTAAATTCAATGAAAAAATATTCTAAAACGGAAACAGTACTACAACTGCGGTCCGGCAGCTACCAGTCTTTTCCCCTCTTCGCTGTCTTCAAAATGTTTGAAGTTTTCGATAAACTGTTGGGCAAGTTTTCTCGCTGCTTCGTCCCAGTCTTCAGGATAATTCCAGAGGTTTCTCGGGTTAAAGACCCTGCTTTCGATGCCATCAAGCGCTTTGGGAATACTTAAATTGAAATAAGGTATGGTCTCGAACTCTGCTTCCTCAATGCTGCCATCCAGGATCGCATCCACAATCTTACGTGTAGTCGGCAGGTCGATCCGCTCGCCGAAGCCATATCCGCCGCCTATCCAACCCGTATTGACGAGGTAAGCTTTCGAGCCATGCATTTTCATTTTACGAATCAGTTCTTCGGCATACTTTGTCGGATGAAGCAACAGGAATGCCGCCCCAAAGCAGGCCGAGAATGAAGGTTGCGGTTCGGTAATTCCTCTTTCTGTCCCGGCCACCTTGGCTGTGTATCCGCTCAAAAAATGATAACCCGTCTGGTCAGGCGTTAGTTTGGAAACAGGTGGCAAAACGCCAAAGGCATCGGCTGTGAGAAAGATGACCGTCTTGGCATGACCCGCTTTGGAGACGGGTTTCACAATGTTTTCAATGTGATAAATCGGATACGAAACACGCGTATTCTGGGTTTTCAGGCTGCTGGAAAAATCGATGCGGTGACTGAGTTTGTCCACAACCACATTTTCCAGCAAGGCATCCCTGCGAATGGCTTTCCAGATTTCGGGCTCACGTTCTTTGTTCAGATGGATCACTTTTGCATAACATCCACCCTCGAAATTAAATATACCATCGTCGTCCCAGCCATGTTCGTCATCACCGATGAGCAGACGTTTGGGGTCGGTCGAAAGGGTTGTTTTTCCGGTTCCTGACAATCCGAAGAATATGGCCACATCTTTCCCGTCCTTGCTGGTGTTGGCCGAACAGTGCATGGAAGCAATGCCTTGCAGGGGCAAATAATAATTCATTACCGAGAAAAATCCTTTCTTGATCTCTCCTCCGTACCATGTTCCGCCGACAACCGCTCTTTTTTCTTTCAAATTAAAAACGGTGTAAACTTCGGAGTTCATATTCATTTCTTTCCATCGGAGGTTTACGGCCCGGCAGGCGTTCAGCATTACGAAATCGGGTTCAAAATCCTCCAGCTCTTCTTCCGTAGGACGGATAAACATATTCTTTACAAAATGAGCCATCCATGCCACTTCCGTGATCACTCTGATCTTCAGGCGTGTATCTTCATTTGCTCCGGCATATCCGTCCTGGACATATATTTTTTTCCCGCTTAGATGATCTGCACTCAAATCATAGAGGTATTCCCATTTGTCTTCCGACAGGGGTTTATTATCCGAAGAAGTTCTTAGCTCGTTTCTCCACCAGATGTTGTCTTTCGAGGTTTCCTCTTCAACAATGTATTTGTCCTTGGGGGAACGTCCTGTAAAGATTCCGGTATCTACTGCCACGGCACCACGGTCGGTAACGATCCCTTTGGCAAATCCTTCGTTGTGGGGGTGAATTTCATGTTCAAACAGTTCGTCGTAAGAAAGATTGTAGTTCAGCTCGCGAACATCATCGATGCCATAAGATTTTAAATCTTCCCTGATTTTGTCTAAATTTTTTGCCATGATTTTTTTGGTTTTTGTTTATTAGTTGAGCGTATTTAGTGTGCAAAAATAACAAAGCCACACAATGTAGCAAATGTGTGGCTTTGCCTTTTTATAACCAATGATTATATTATTGTTTTCTTTTCCAGCTTCTTTTGTTCATGATGGCTGCCTGGGCCGTAGCGAGCCGTGCAATGGGCACCCTAAAAGGCGAGCAGCTTACATAATGCAAGCCTGCCCTGTGGCAAAACTCGATGGAGCTGGGATCGCCGCCATGCTCTCCACAAATGCCGAGTTTGATCTTTCTGCGGGTTTTCTTTCCCTTTTTCACAGCTGTATTCACAAGCTGTCCCACACCTTCCTGATCCAATACCTGGAACGGATCTTCCTTCAGGATACCTTTTTCGAGATAAACTTTCAGGAATTTGCCTGCATCGTCACGCGAATAGCCAAAGGTCATCTGTGTGAGGTCGTTGGTTCCGAACGAGAAGAACTCTGCCGACCTGGCAATCTGATCGGCAACCAGTGCAGCACGCGGTACTTCAATCATGGTTCCCACGAGGTAATCGATCTTCTCTCCTCTTTCTTCAAATACCTGCTCAACCGTTGACCGGACAATATCTTCCTGCATTTTCATTTCTGCCAGAGTTCCTGTCAGCGGGATCATAATTTCAGGATAAGTCTTGATCTTTTTCTTTTTCAGGTTCAGGGCAGCTTCAATAATTGCGCGGGTCTGCATTTCCGTAATTTCGGGATAGGTATTTCCCAACCGGCAGCCCCTGTGGCCGAGCATCGGGTTGAACTCCGATAATTCTTCTACTTTGGCCCTGATCACCTCAAGCTTAACACCCATGACATCAGCCATCTCTTTCTGGCCTTTTTCATCATGGGGAACAAACTCATGCAACGGCGGATCAAGCAATCTGACCGTTACCGGAAGATCGCGCATGGCCTCAAATATTCCTTCAAAATCGGTGCGCTGCATCGGAAGCAGTTTTTCGAGTGCTTTCCGGCGGCCCGTTTCGTCTTCGGCAAGGATCATCTCACGCATGGCAATGATCTTGTCATCGCCAAAAAACATGTGCTCGGTACGGCAAAGGCCGATACCTTTTGCACCGAAATCACGTGCCACCTCGGCATCGTGCGGTGTGTCGGCATTGGTCCTGACATACAGTTTGGCTTTTTTGTCAGCCAGCTTCATCAGCCTGCCGAGGTCCTCGCTCAATTTGGGTTCAACCGTTTCGATCTTTCCTTCATACACTTCACCGGTGGTTCCGTTCAATGAGATAAAGTCACCTTCTTTGTAAACCTTACCGTCGGTGGTCAACGTGCGTTTTTTATAATCGATCTTGATGCCGCCAGCACCTGAAACACAACATTTTCCCATTCCGCGGGCTACAACCGCCGCATGGGAGGTCATGCCGCCGCGGGCTGTCAGAATACCTTCCGAGGAGTTCATGCCCGATAAGTCTTCGGGTGATGTCTCAATACGGACGAGAATGGTCTTTTTGCCTTCTTCAGCCAGTTTCACAGCTTCATCGGCATGGAATACGATCTGACCTGTGGCTGCACCCGGTGATGCTGGAAGCCCTTTGGCAATGACATTTGCCGTTTTCACTTCTTTGGTATCAAAAACCGGGTGAAGCAGTTCATCAAGCTTTTCAGGCTCGATACGCATGATGGCTTCGTCTTTTTTGATCTTTCCTTCTTTGAGCATGTCCATGGCGATCTTTACCATAGCTGCTCCTGTACGTTTCCCGTTACGGGTTTGTAACAGCCACAATTTGCCTTCCTGGATCGTAAACTCCAGGTCCTGCATATCGCGGTAATGGTCTTCTAACTTTTGTTGAACTTCATCTAATTCTTTATACAATTCAGGCATGGATTCCTCCAGCGACGGATATTTTTCCTTCCGTTCTTTTTCACTGACCTGTGCCAGTTTTGCCCAGCGCCTTGAGCCTTCCAGCGTGATCTGCTGGGGCGTTCTGATCCCGGCAACTACATCTTCGCCCTGTGCATTGATCAGGTACTCGCCGTTGAAAATGTTCTCGCCGGTGGCAGCATCACGTGTAAAGGCCACGCCGGTAGCCGAAGTATCGCCCATGTTGCCAAACACCATTGCCTGTACATTGACAGCGGTTCCCCATTCATCAGGGATTTTATTAAGTTTACGGTACAAAATGGCCCGCTCATTCATCCAACTGTCGAACACAGCCATAATGGCACCCCATAACTGATCCCATGAATCGGTCGGGAAATCGTGTCCGGTTTGTTTTTTAACAGCTTCTTTGAATTGTTTGACAAGCTCCTGAAGGTCTTTCACTGTCAGATCGGTATCGAGATTGACTTTTCTTTTGTGTTTCATCTTTTCGATGATCTCTTCGAAAGGATCGGGGTCTTCTTTGGAAACGGGTTTCATTCCAAGGACAACATCCCCGTACATCTGAATGAACCGCCGGTAAGAATCCCATGCAAAACGTTCATTCCCGGATTTATCAGCAAGACTCCTCACGGCCTCATCATTTAATCCAAGGTTTAGTACCGTGTCCATCATTCCCGGCATGGATGCCCTTGCACCCGATCTTACGGAAACAAGCAACGGGTCTTTATCATCACCGAATTTCTTGCCCATGATCTCTTCAACAGAAGCCATCGCCAGCTCCACATCCTCACGGATCAGGTCAACAGCAACATCACGTCCTTTTTCATTATATATCGTACATACTTCTGTTGTAATCGTAAATCCCGGAGGGACAGGGACACCGATCAGGTTCATCTCTGCAAGGTTGGCGCCTTTACCGCCCAGGAGGTTTTTCATTTTTGAATTGCCTTCGGCTTTACGGTCACCGAATAAATAAACATGCTTTTTCTTAGCCATTTTCATAAATTTTATAGGGTTGTTTGATTTTTAAGGGTGCAAATTTAGCAATTTAATGACCGCTGTTTGTCACCAAATTATTAAATAGAGTTAAAAAATCACCGCAATCGTTTGCAATATTTCTGAATGAAAAATGCTGATTCTCTGTGTTGAATACCCTTCCCGGATATTCTGAAAAAATATCTCGATGTTTTCCGGAGAAGAATTTCTGGCTTAGTTTTTGCATAAAACTTTAACATAAATGTGAAGATCATGAAAAAAGAAATCTACCTGTCATTTTTCTTATTGCTTATTGCCATCAGCACCATGGGGCAAATAACATCCGTATTTGTGGATGATAACAGCAAGAACAGCTCTCATTCGGTTAAGATGTACGACCTGTTAAAAGAAACCCTCCCGTCGATGGAGTATTTCAATGCGGTGGACAGTGCCCGTTCCCCCAAATTTTCGGAAATGAGCGTCTATGATCTCGTTGTGTGGTACAGCGGCCCTGACAATGAGGAATTATATTTCTGGAATGGCAATGAGACAACCAACCAGGAGCTGATGGATTATCTTGATGACGGCGGCAACCTATGGCTTATGGGAAACGGTTTTATGAATGACCGATTTCATACTACTCCACTTGGTTTTGACCAGAACACATTCGTATGGAAATATCTTGGTATCAAAACATGGTTCGGCGAGTCGTTTACCGATGACGGAGGGAAAGGCGTACCACAATTAGACAAAAGGGATGATTCTCCGGTATATACATTGACTCTGGAAACAGTCAACTGGAAGAATCCGCCCGAACCTTATGTTGACGGCTGCAAATTAACTTCCGATGCTTCTCCAATTTATGAGATGGGGCCGCTTGGTTATGTGCTTTCAAAAAACTTTGCCGGTTTTTATCTGAAAAGTGAAAAATTCAATAATATCACCTTCACTTTTGATCCGTTCACAATGGACACAGTTCCAAATATACGTATTCTTTTTTCCGGCATAACGGGATTTTATCAGGACATATTATCGGGCATAGGGGAACATAATCTCAAAAATAATTTCTCTCTCGATATTTATCCTAATCCTGCTTCGGTATCATTTAAAGCAATCACAAACCTCGAGGGAGAAGTTACCTACAAGTTGCTTGATCTCACCGGCAACACTGTAAAAGAGATCAAGTCGGGCCACCCGGGAAGCAAAGGTGATGAAGTGGTTATTTCAGTAGGATCCCTCCCGCCGGGAATGTATTTCCTGATGGCCGACAACGGCTCTTCCAGACTGAGTAAAAAAGTTATTGTCAGCAGATAAGTATGAGTATACTTTGACAATTATACTTAAACAGTTTTTTAAGCTTCCGGATTTCTGCTGACTACCGCAGGAATCTCATCCCGGATAAACCAGTCTTTTCAGCCTCTTGATAAATTCTTGAAAATATTCCTGGAATTTAATCTTTATCCGTGAGGATATTTTTTAAGTTTGCTCCAAACTGTTAAATACTACCAGGATGCACAAAATAGGAATCAGATACGAAGACAAATACACCATGGAAAAAAGGGTGCCGCTGGTACCCGTCCATGTTAAAGAACTGATTGAAAAAGGATTGCATTTCGAGGTTGAGAAATCCGAAAAAAGAGTTTTTAAGGATCATGAATATGCGGTAGCAGGCGCCGAACTGGTGGATCACATCAGAAAAGCCGACGTTATACTGGGCGTAAAGGAAATGCCCATCGATTTTTTTGAAGAGCACAAAACCTATATCTTTTTCAGCCATACCATTAAAGGGCAACCTTACAACATGCCCTTGTTGCAACGGATGATGGAAAAAAAAGTAAATCTGATCGACTACGAGCGTATCACAGACGAAAAAGGCCGGCGCCTGATATTTTTCGGACGTTTTGCCGGACTGGCCGGAATGATCAATTCCCTTTGGTCGCTGGGACAACGCTGGAAAGAAAAAGGATACGAAACACCATTTTTACATATTCAGCAAACCCATCATTACGATTCGCTCGAAGAAGCAAAGGCGGCGGTTTTAAAAGTTGCGGAAGAAATAAAAAGCAAGGGGCTGCCCGATGAATTATCACCCATTGTTGTGGGGATTACCGGATACGGCCATGTGTCGAAGGGAGCCCAGGAGATTCTGGATATCCTGCCTGTAAAAGAAATATCACCGGCAGAACTCGTTGATTCATCTTATAAAAAAGGCGATGCTTTGATATACAAAGTGGTTTTTGAAGAAAAACACCTGTCCAGACCGCTGGAGCAGGGAAAAGAATTTGTTCTGCAGGAATATTACGATCACCCCGAGCGATTTGAAAGCCAGTTTGAACAGTACATCCCGCATCTGACGGTGCTGATGAACTGCATGTACTGGGACGACAGATATCCGAAGATCGTTACGAAAGACTACCTCGAAAAGCTGTTCAGTAAGGGAGAACCCAGACTGACCGTGATCGGTGATGTTACCTGCGATCCTGAAGGCTCCATCGAGTGTACCCACAAAGGAACTGAAATAGAAGACCCCGTGTTTGTTTACAATCCTTTCACGAGACAACCCACAATGGGTTTCAAAGGTGAGGGCATCCTGGTCATGGCCGTTGATATTTTGCCGAGTGAACTGCCGCGGGAATCATCACAGGCATTCAGCGATACGCTGGCAGGTTTTATGCCGGACATCGCCAGTGCTGACTTTGAAAAGCCATTCGGAGAGTTGAAACTCCCTTTACCCATAAAAAACGGAATGATCCTTCATCAGGGCGAGCTGACCCCCGACCATCAATACATGAAAGAATATTTAAAATAAGCGGATCATTTCAGAACAATCCATCAAAAAAATCGTACTAAAAACTAAACCAAAAACCAATGAAAAAGATATTGATCATAGGTGCAGGATTATCCACCTCCTATCTTATTGATTATCTCCTGGAGAATGCCGAAAAATATGACTGGGAAGTCACTGTGGGAGATATTTCGGAAGAGAGGGCCAGAAAAAAAGTGAACGGCCATCCAAGAGGAAAAGCCAAAATATTTGATATCAACGATGATCTGGAAAGCTGGCGAAGTATTGCCCATTCGGACGTTGTCATTTCAATGTTGCCTGCGCGCATGCACCACCTCGTGGCAGAAAAATGCATGGATTTGCGAAAACCTATGCTGACCGCTTCTTACGTTACCGACCAGATTAAGTCCCTTGAAGAAAAAGCCAAACGTGCCAATGTTCCGATAATCATGGAGGTTGGCCTTGATCCCGGCATCGATCACATGTCGGCCATGAGCGTGATTAACAGGATAAAAGAAGAAGGCGGGACGATCAACTCGTTTTATTCTTTCACCGGTGGTCTCGTGGCGCCAGAGTCGGACAACAACCCGTGGAATTACAAATTTACCTGGAACCCGAGAAATGTGGTGCTGGCAGGCATGGGCGTCTCCACATTTATCCACAACGGGATGTACAAATACATTCCTTACCACCGGCTGTTTGACCGGGCACTGAAAAGAAAGATTTTGCATCTGGGTGAGTTTGAGATCTATGCCAACAGGGATTCGCTGAAATACCGTGAGATATACGGCCTCAAAGATGTTCCTTCCATCTTCAGGGGGACGATCCGCAGACCCGGATTCTGCAAAGCATGGAATGTGTTTGTCAGGTTAGGATGTACCGAAGACGACTATATCATCGAGAACTCGGAAAACCTGACTTACCGTGATTTTATCAATTCATATCTTCGGTATGAACCCACCATGCCTGTGGAGATCAAGCTGCAGGAATATTGCCAGAATGCTACCGACCCGGTGGTTTTTGAAAAACTGAAATGGCTCGGCATTTTTGATAAAAGAAAAGTTGGCATAAAGAATGCAACCCCTGCCCAAATCTTACAGAAAATACTGGAAGAAAAATGGAAAATGGATCCGGAGGATAAAGACATGATCCTGATGCAGCATGAATTCAAGTACACACTTAATGATGAAGATAAAATGCTGGTTTCGGCCATGGCCGTAAAAGGCATCGACCCGAATCAGACAGCCATGGCGATCACAGTCGGCCTCCCGCTGGCCATCACAACCAAACTGCTGCTCACCGGAAAGATCAAACATACGGGGATTGTTATTCCTATTCATAAAGACATTTATGAACCGGTACTGGCTGAACTGGAAACATTCGGGATACAATTCGAGGAAAAAGAATATATGCTGGGGTAGTTCGGCAATCAGAGAATGGGCCAATGGCGTCATTTCGACGAACGAAGTGAGGAAAAATCCCCCGGAATTAACGCCCCTTTCTCTTTGGGGATATCTCCCTTCGGTCGAGATGACAGGGGTAGTTCCGAAGAGGATTCTGTTCACTCACCGCAACATGAAACAGTGAGCAAAAAAGTAGTGGAAATACAGAATAAAAAGAGACCTCCGAAAACAAAATAAATATTCAAATTTTCAGTTAAGTTTGCAGACTTTATTTTGCTAATCATTTGTATCATATGAAGTACCTGCTTATTATCATTCTTCTTGGCATCGTCATTTATTATGCGCTTAAATGGAAAAAACCTGCCGGAACAACAAACCGTTCCGCGAGTGATCCATACTCTGGAAACAAGGATTCGAATTCTGACACAGGTCCTTATGCCACAAATCCAAGCGTAAGAAAAAAGAAAAGCAGCTATGCCAAATGGGTCGGTGGCGGGCTGGGCTGGGCATTCGGCGGTCCAATAGGCGGAATTCTGGGATTCATTTTCGGCTCCATGTTCGACGGGATGAACAGCGGACAATATGAATACGGCCAAACGCAAACCGGTGATTTCAACATCAGTCTGCTGGTCCTGACGGCAGCCATCATGAAAGCCGACGGTACCGTAAAAAAATCGGAACTCGATTACGTGAGGCGTTATTACCTCACAAACTTCGGGAAAGAACAGGGTGCACAGTACATCAAACTGCTGGGACAGATCATCAAACAGGACATTGATGTGCGGGAAGTCAGCAGTCAGATCGGCCGTTACATGGATTATTCTTCAAAATTGTTGTTGCTGCAATATCTCTTCGGCATTGCCATGGCTGACGGAAAAGACGATCCTTCCGAAGTAAACCTTATTCAATCAATTTCCGGATACATAGGCGTTACCCACCACGATTTTGAGTCCATCAAGGCCATGTTCATTAAAGATACTGATTCGGCATACAAGATTCTTGAAGTCAGTCCCACGGCCACTAATGAAGAAATCAAACGTGCCTATCACGAACTGGCCAAAAAATATCACCCCGATAAAGTCAGTCACCTCGGCGATGAAGTAAGAAAAGCCGCCGAAGAAAAATTCACCAGACTGAACGCCGCTTACGAAGCCGTGAAGCAGGAACGTGGGTTTAAGTAGATTGACGATTTACGAAAACGAATTACGAACGAACTTTGAAAAAGTACAAAGCTGACCTGAAAGGTTTCCACAGACCTCGTGCGCAGGCAACCTGTCAGGTCTCACGAGAGTGTTCAATAATTGAAATACGTGATTAGTAAAGGTACGGCAAGGTTCATCCGGATTTGTTCCGGAAACGGGAATCAATAATCAAAAGAATTACTGTTCAACAATTTCCACCCTGCGATTCCTTGCTTTTCCCCCGTCTGTTGAGTTTGAGGTTACCGGTGAAAGATTGGCCACACCATAAGCTTTTAACTGCTCCGCATTGACACCGTATTTTGTGACCAGTTCATTCATAACGGCTTTTGCCCTGTTTTCCGACAATGTCATGTTGGATTCAAAATTTCCCACATTATCCGTATGCCCTACGATATAAAACTTTTTATCCGGATGTTGTTTTACATATTTTGCTATTTCGCTCATTTGATGATCCGAGGTGGCTTCAATTTGTGCACTGCCCGTGGCAAAGTGAATATCGTAAAACACAGAATGTCCAGTAAGTTCAATGTTTTGGGCAATATTGTCGGCTGAAACCAATCCGAGCTCTAATGGAACAGCTTCTATGACAGACTGATTCACGATAACTTCATCACCGTCCTGCCCAATAAACAAAGCCACATAGATGTTTAATGAATCCCTTACGCCGCTATACACTACATAATAATAATCCTTGTCGCATTTATTCCCATAAAAATCATTAACACCTTTTACAATGGCTCCTCCATCTCCTCCGTAATAATCCTCCCTGTAAAAACAGGTATTTTCATAGTTCTCGGAATACAAAATATTATATCCTGCTTTAGTCAGTGTATTTTTATAATTTTCATAAACACTCAAAATACCTGTTTCAAGGGGAAGCAGATACTGAATATTATAGATTTTACCTTTCACTTCCATGTATTTCTTAAAAAACTTACCATGTCCGAGAAAATCTCTCCCCACAGGTTCATCAAGACCAAGGTAAAATTTACCGTAATTAATTTGGCTACATGCATGTATTGTTGCGCCTTTATATCTGCTTATCCCCGGATAATCTTTACATCCTTCTTTATCAGGTGTCCCCGGAGCATCTTGTGCAAAAAGACTTGTTGATGTCACAAATGCGACTACTGCAAAAAATAATGTTAACTTTTTCATTTTAATTCTTTTTAATAATTGATTAAACAGGTTCTATTATTTGTGCCGTTAAAGACGACACGGTTTCAATCTGATTTTTTATTTCTATAATTCATTCATATCCTTTGTTTTTCTGCATACAAAACATGAAATCAGTAATAAAATGGCCAGGGCCTCAATGTAAATCCACAATACCGTGGCGTTATGCAGAATGAGCCCTGCCAATATTCCGGCCATACCCAAAATAACAGGAAAAACACACTTTTTTCGATTACCGCTCCGGACAATACTAACAGACAACCCGGAAAAGATCAGGGCAGGAACAGATACAATGAATACAGTAAAAAACATGAATCCCGCCATGAACGACCAGCCATCTTCAAAGAAAACATATTTGATCACCAAATAGCCGATGTAAACGTTTAAAACGGCCAAAGCGCCAAAAGCGATCAGGTTCATGATCAATAAGAACCAACATTTTTGGGCACCATCCTGAAAAGGTTCGATTTGCTTTTTCAAAACAAGCGGTTTAACGGTTCTACTTGTCTGACGTCTATTCCCTGCTTTCTTTATTTATAAAGCTAATTTTGTCCGGCAGATGACTGTTTCACAGCGTTCTCCACAGCCTTCTGAAACTCATCCATGTCTTGTTTGAAATTATCAAAATGGCTTTTGTCGTATTCTTCAATGCCACCCATCATGGAAAGAAACCAGTTTCCGGAATCTTTTTTGGTGAATTGTAAAGTGTAGATTTTCCCGGGATCAGGTGCATCATACAGGTACACCAGCGCATTCTTCAAGGTTGTACCACCCATTTTCATTGTCTGGTAACCGATCCCCCGGATTTTACCGTCCCAGTTTTTGGCCCGTTCCACCGTTTTTACGACGTCTTCTTCACTCCAGTAATCCTTGTTTCCGGTCACTTCCAGTTTGCCGTAAAACGATGAATAGGCAGCCAGCAGATCAGTGTTCTGGGTTTTGTAAGCTTTCATCACCTTGTTGGTGATTTGAAAAAGCGTGTCGGTCGGGCTTTGCGCAAAAAGATTTGTTGTACTCATGAATACAACCGCTACCCATACTAAAATTAATTTTTTCATTTTAAAACCTCCTCATTTAATTATTTAATTAAGTAAATAAAAATGTTTCTTTCACATTACTTCTGTGAACGGGCTTTTGTCTGTTCTTTTCTCTATTTGAAACAAACTCCTGTTACGAATTTGGAAATCCAAAGTTGCAGATATCATCTTATATCTATTTGTAAAAAACAGACAGAATTTGATATTAAAGAACTAATTAAAGAACCCCCAGGCAACATTCAGGTAAAATCGTGCATCGCGGGCCGGATAGTGAGGTGCAAGGAAATATTTGTGAATTCCGAAATAGCTGCCAAAGTTGGCGAGGCGAAATGAAATGCGGGCTGTCTTGATTTTCAGCGTCAGGTAAGCATCGGCGTACAGATAATTCCCGATTTCAACTTCATTTTGTACGTAAAATTTCCGCAAAGCAGGCATGTAGGCATCGGCATTGTATTTTGTAAAATAGTAGAGTTGAAAACCGGTTTGTAAGGTAGCTGCCCGCTTGAAAATCGGTGATTTAAAGAAAATATCCATGACCCCGCTGAATGCAGGTACGCTGATGATTGCCGGTTGTCCTGTGTTTTGGTAAAACATCCGTCCGTTGAAACCGAATTTTTTGATCATGATGCCTCCTTTGAGGTAGATCTGCAATAAAGTAATTGCATTGTCGTGTTGCTCCGGGCGGATCGAGTCGTTCAGGAAAACATAATTGCCGAAAGTATAAAACCGTGCCCCGGCACTGATCTGCCTGAAAACATACTCGCCGAAGAAAATCAGATAATTCTCCTTTTTGAAATCGTTTTTCCACCGGTAAAGATTTGAGTTGTATTCGTTATAAAACCAGGATGGCGTACGACTGACAAAATCCACGCCGAGGTTGATCCTGCCGATGTTCTTTTTCCGGTTACCCAACACCTGGTTGAGTCGCCCGGAAATCTTCAGGTCTCCGTTATTGTAATCACCCATCACATATTCGGCATACGCCTTCAGCCGGAATATTTTGGCAATATTCAGCGCAATACCCCCGAACGGCCGGGTCTGTCGCATGATGTTCTTTATACTGTCATACGGCAGGGTCTGCTCAAAATAATCATAAGAGGCTCCGAGGTAAATATAAAACACTTTACTCGCCGGGTCGTCATGATACCCGATGCTTGTCCAGCGAAAACGGTTACTTATCTTCAGTTGGTAGGTCGAGTCGAAAGTGGATGTTGAATCCAGCGGGGCATCATGAAACCGATAAAAGTCACTGAACGGCGCCTGATCATTAAAGATCATTTGATTCCGCTGATAATGAAAAGCATAGCTGATACTTCCCGCATCTACTTTTCTTTTGTGGTTTGCATCTGCCGGTTTCAGCAGGTTAAAATACTGTTCAACATAAAACCCGGACTGCTTTACCATATTCTGGGCTTTCTCAAGATTTACGGGGATAATCTTCCGGTCGGTTTCGAGGTTATCCTCAAATATGGTATCATTAGCGATCCCTCCGTTTTCCTGCATTACCAGTTTGTTATGCAGGTAATTGGCAATCACACCATACCGCTTGTTCGGAACGTAATACTGTCCTGTAAAGAAAACCCTTTTGTCGTCCGATTTGCTGTTTTTATAAAACCCTGGGGCATGTTCAAGGGCAAAATCAAGTCCGATACTGAAGCCTTTGAATAATCTCCTGGTAAATATCACCCTGAAATCCTGCTCCTTTTTCGGGCCGATCGTGTAAAAACCTTCGGTATAAGGCATAAATTGTTTGTAATACTTAACCTCTTCATTATCATAAATATATTCCGAGAACTCCCTGTTCTTCAGGTCATAACCTGTAGAAAGCGCCGGAGAAAACACCATGTTGGTATGAGCCAGCCCGATATTGCTCAGTGTGGAGTACATTCCGTTGTACTTGAAAAGTATATCATTCTGATGAAAATAGGTGGTAGTTGTATCGATAAAATGATACGTTCCGGTTTTGAGACTGTCAATCGTGCCCCTGAAATACCAGACTTTGGTTGAATCAATATGAGTTAAAACGATACCGGGTTTCGATGGCCTTTTTTCGGTCGTATCAAGGGATTGCGCTGTGGGGATTGTGTCGCCGGCCATAAGAAGTGTATCACCGGTAAATGGGATTGTATCATTGACTGTTATAACCGTGTCAGTGAGAACAGGAATCGTATCGCGTGAAATGATCGTTGTATCGCTTTGTGCAAAAGATCCGGCAAATGGCAGAATGGTAAAAACCAAAAATAAAATAAGTCTATGACACCGGTTTTCCAATGGTTGATCTTTTAACTCAATTTAAAAAGTCAAATTTATAAAAAGCAAGGCAACAAACGGGAATAATCTTTTTCAATGCAGCAATATTTAAAGAAAAAAAAAGCACCTCCAAAAAAGAGGTGCTTAAAAGAGACGGATTTAATTCTAAGCTTCAACGGCTTTTTTTCCCATGAAGGTTTTAACGAACAAGTCGATGAAAATAACCACACCACCGAGAAGCATTAATGAATCCGGCAAAATCCTGAACCACATCCAGCCGTGTACCAGATCAAGGGCTTCGCGGGTCCTTGTGTAATAATAACCTATCTCGGCAGCAATCCTTGTTTGTTCAAGGCCAATCATCAATGTGGGCAATGCGTAAAGCAGCACGCCGATAGTTAACAGCCAGAAACCTATTTTGCTCCATTTGTCATTCCACACCCAGCCGTTTGCCATGGCATTTGAACGTGATGTCATGTAAAGGAAAGCAATGGATATATACCCGAAAGCGCCCAGCAGGGCAATATGACCGTGAGGCATGATCAGGTATGTTCCATGGGAGTAATAAGAAATGGTGGGTGTGTTGATAACCATACCGAAAAATCCTGCACCGATCCAGTTAAGTATAGCAGAACCTGCTATCCACATAAAAGGCGTAGAGAATTTGCAGGTTTTCCCACTGTGTTTTTGCTCTCTCTGGTTTTTCCATGCTTCAACTATCATCAGCGCAAGCGGCAAAGGTTCCAGAGCAGAGAAGATGCCGCCGATTGCTATCCAGTATTCATCAAGGCCCTGCCACCAGTAATGGTGTCCAACGCCGAGTGTTCCGGCCATCATAATTAAAAACAGTTCGAAGAACATTACGCGCTCTGCTGTTTTTTGCGAGATCAGTCCAAGCGAAACCGTCATAAATGCAATAACACCGGCAGCAAACAGCTCAAATGTCAACTCAACCCACAGGTGAATTACCCACCAGCGATAATAGTCGTCCACCGTAAAGTTCGGCATTACTTTGTGAATGGGCATCATACCTGCAATGTAAAGCGTGGCAATGGCAAATGCCGACCATATAATAGTTCCGACAAGCGGATTGTTTGTGGATGCTTTTTTTATCAGGGTAATGATAAGCAGGAACCAGAACACCAAACCCAGTACCAGTCCGATATCCCAAAGACGTCCCAGGTTGATCAGCTCACGACCTTCGTTTCCGAGCCAGAACCATGTTTCACGCATCTGACCGGTTGCACCCATGTACAAACCAATCATAGAACCGACGGCAACAACAACCAATGCAGCCCAAAGCACATCTACCAGCCAGGGATATTTATGGTCTTTGTTGGCCACCCAGGGAGCAATCAACAGCCCGCCTACCAGCCAGCCGACAGCTACCCACAGGATAGCAAGCTGGGTATGCATGGAACGGATGACATTAAAAGGCAGGATACTTTGTGAAAAGACAAAATTCTCAGTAGGGTCTGCGTATAAGTGCGCCAGATAAGCGCCTAAAAACAACTGAACCACAAATAATAATGAAACAATAGGAATATACTTTAACAGTTTCTTCTGCGATTTGAACAGTGAGGTGACTTTTAATACCGGTTCAAGTTTTTCATCCTTCTTGAACAGGTATTCATACGAAAGGAAAATTACAATAATGGTCAGGGTCCACAGAAGCAAAAACTCCCATAATGAAACAATGTGGTTATTGTACGATAAATCCTGATCAACCAGGGGTTCATTCGGCCAGTTATTCGACCATGTTCTTTCCTCACCAACTTTACCCTCGGTACCGGGACGGATAGTAGAAGCGACCAGCTGTGACCAGTCAACAAAAGCAGCAATCTTTTTTGCTTCCTCGGTATAAATAACACCACCCGGGAATGCGCGTTCCTTGTCACCGTTTACCAGCATGTCGGTCAGGCGAGTTACATTTCTTTTAAAAGCTTCTGCCGAAGCATCTGTGTAGGTTACGCCTTTTTCGAGTAATTTGGTTTGGTCGTGAAAGTCCTGTTTAACACGCTCTTTCACAGCTTCCCGTTCAATGTCCGTCAGGTCTTTTGAAGGTTTTCCATACATCTGCTGCCCGTAATAATCGTACAGGTATTCAGCCCTGTGGTGGAAAAAGTCAGTTGTAAAATCAGGCCCCATGTAAGCCCCCATACCCAGCATCGTTCCCCAGTCCATCAGGTCAAACTCCTGAAAGTATCCTTTCCCTTCAACCACATCATCGTAAGTGTATAACACTTCACCCGAATGTGATTTAACCTCTTGTGGAATGGGAGGCACCTCTTTTTGCAATGTGGCCGTGAAATAGATCAGGGCTGTAACCATAAAAATGGCTATGAGCCAGAAACTCGTGTAGAGTCCTTTCTTGCTCATAAATTTGTCCAGTAACGTCTGTTTCATTTTTACTGATTTTTGTTATTAATTGTGTTTATTTGGGTTATTTACTACACAGTTGTAGTATTTTATTCAAAAAAAATCAGAACTTTTTAATCTCGATGCTTACCAAATCAGCCAATGTAGTATTTGATAAATTCTTCATGAACTCTTTCTTTGTCTTTTCCCAGACGAAATGCAGCGCACAGGGATTTTCATCCGAGCAATCTTCCAATCCCAAAATGCATTTGTCAAATCCGTCGGTAGCTTCAACCGCCTCAATGATTTTTATTAAGGTGATCTTATTCAGGTTTTTTTGAAATCTGAACCCTCCTGCCCTGCCACGAATACTTTCCAGATACCCCTGTTTGGCCAGATCAGTCATTATTCTCGTTAAATATTTATAAGGGATACGCAATCTTTCATGAACATATCTGGCCGTAAACAGGCCTCTTTCCTCATGAGCCATAAATATGAGGACCCTGACTGCGTATTCTGTTGTCTTGGTTAGGATCATAAATACTACACAAAAGTAGTATTTTTATTTTAAATTGATGATCCTGATCTGAAAATTTGTATTTCGTCATACAACAAAAAAAGCCCCGCTTCGTCTGATTGACGAAACGGGGCTTTAAAAGTTCGGCGAC
>JAOZOO010000318.1 GCA_029933225.1 Bacteroidales bacterium
TCCGTATAAGCGGTATAATCAAATCCGCTCAACAATTTGCCGGGGGCAATGAAATCATCAATTGCTTTTCGGAAAGCAGACCAATAGGGCAATGCGATCAGAAGAGCCGGGATAAGGACAAACAGATAAACTGTAGTTATCAGACGTGCATTTCTGAATGTGTTACTAAATCCGTTTTTATATGATGTTAATATTTTCATTTTATTTTATTTTTTGGATCAGGCAAAGAATATTATTGTTTGAATTATATTTTGTAATATGAACAGAAAGTTTGTCATATATTTCCACGCCACACTTTTTTCAGGCTCCGTGGTATTTCCGTTATTCATAAAATTGATATCTATTTTTATTTTCTTTTCAGGATCAACCTTTGCCCACAATATTTTTTCTGGTCGTTCGTAGCTGAACTCTTTAGTACGTGACCTCCCGTCCCATTTCTCAAGCACTTCGTCACCGTTGTCGAAATGTATCAAGACCTCTTCAGGCATAATGACCTCACCCAGCCTGTAAACTATCACTTTTGAACGATACAGCCTTTCACCGTTAGCCGACGTATCAGGCTCAGCAATGATCCCGTCCAGAATACCCTGTGGTTTTCTTACTCTATGGTTTTTTATAACAGCAAGTTTGTAATCACACACATCAGAACCATACAGCACCTCATCAAAGAACCAGTTCATATTTTCACCGAACTCATCACCGTGCCTTTTTTTAACCACTTCGTTCACAATAGCAATAAAATCATTTGCACACGGATGTTTGAATTTCCAGCGTTCAAAATATGTTTTCATGATCTCATCCATGGTTTCATCACCAACAAGACCGTGAAGTGTCATCATCCATATTGCGGTCTTGTTATACGACATCAGGCTGTAACCTCCGGCAGGGTATTGCCAGGCATAACGGTACACTTCAGCTACTTTAGGATTGGGCATTGTGGTATATCCTGTACGCTGCATCTCGCCGTCGCCGAAATGGAAGTTCTTAAACCCGACAAACGAAGTTTTCTCCCCGTAAAAGTGATCCATGATACGACCCTCGAACCAGGTATTGAATCCTTCATCCATCCATGCTTCTTCAAACTCGTTCGTTGCCAGAAGGCCCATGAAATAGTTATGGCCGAACTCATGAATGACTACCATCTCTATCGCTCTCAATTCATCAGGCATTCCCCAGAAACTGCCTGCAGTGATGAAGGTGGGGTACTCCATACCTCCTGCACCTGTTGCAGCTATGGGCGGATCAACCACGGTTA
>JAOZOO010000063.1 GCA_029933225.1 Bacteroidales bacterium
GTGGCTTTGTAAAAGGTCGTGTCGGTTATGGTCAAGGGGCTGTATCCCGTCGTGTCGAAACCTGCAGTGTCGATCATCAACTGCCAGGTGACGGCAAAGCCGTTTTCCCGCCAGTTCAGGTTCGCCGTAGTCCGGGCAATGCTGTCGGCATACAGGCTGTCGGGCAGGACACACGGTATCTGTTCGTAGCTGATGTCGTCAATAGCAATATAAAGTGATGATCCGGATTGCCCGTGTTTAAACGCAATATAAGTATCGCTTAAATTGTAATTCGTATCAAAATCAACAACAAATTCCTTGTATGCCGGTAGTGACACGATCGTATCAAAGGCATGAAAGGTCAGGGTGTCAGTCGGGTCAGTCATTGTACCGATGATCAGGGAACAGGTATCCTGGTAAGTTCTCGACATAAACCGGATGCGGTTATCCTGGGAAGGCAAATCTAAAAGCTCAGGAGTAATGAGTAATACCGAAGCAATTGTATCGCCGGCATTAAACAACAATGCAGCATTGCCCGCAGAATTATAAAGTGAATCAACGGTTTGAACAAACGCATTTGTATTTCCGGTGATCGATGACCAGCAATTTGGCAACTCAGGAATTGTCTCTTTGTCGAAATTCTCATGCAAATAAGCTGTAAAAGCAGAACAGACGGTCTGAAAAGACGAAGGGCCGACCCATACCGAGCTGTCTCCCGATCCGCAATTGGAGCGTACATACCAATCATAATCCGTGCCCGGGTTCAGCCCTGTCCAGGTAAAAGGGTTTGAAGTAACAGAAACCGGTGAGGCCGTAAGCGTGTCAAAACCGGCAGTATCCAGTATAATTTCCCATTCTGTTGCATAACCGTTTTCAGTCCATCCCAGATCCACCGATGTGTGGTTAATATTTTCAACATATAAATCCGATGGTGCAATACATAAATAAACAGGATTAACCACCGGTGGCAGCATTAGCGAATCCAAAAACTCCAGGGCTCTGTCCTGAAAAGATTCAGGCATGGGATGTCCACCTGAGTGTACAAAAAATTCGTAAGGTAAGCCGATTGAATCCAGTGTATCCCTGAAAGCCACGTTCCCAGGAAAAAAATGCAAATCATCGTTTGTTCCGTCACCAAAAAGTATGCCCACACTATCCTGAATAGTCAAAGTCTTTACCCGGTTTGAGAGTTCCTGTACCATCCATTTGGAAAATACGGTATCAATCAGTATGCAGTAATCATCAAAAGGATATTCAACAACACGGGGGTTAATGTAAATTTGAGGTGTATTTAGATTAGGCGAAAAAGCACCGGCGCCCAAAAAGATAATTTGAGTAAAATGGCCCGGTGCATTATCGTAGTCATAAAAATACGGGGGGCCTGTATTTTCATCTTCAACCTCCTGTCTTAAATCTTCAATAATCACATCCAACCCCAAAGGTGCACCGTGTCCTGCAACGGCTGAGAATTTTGTTTTGTGCTCAATACCGTATCTTAAAGCACCGTATCCCCCCATAGACTGACCAATGATTCCCTGATATTTACGAAACGGCATTACACGGTAATTATCACTAATCCACGGAATCAGATCATTAATCATAAAATCCTCATAATTACCCCAAACCGGGGAATTCATGTACATTGTACCTTCAAATGGATCTGTATTGTTATTGGCACAAACCATTATAATGGGTTCAATGGTCCCATTATTTATCAATGTTTCCGCATTATTAGCTATATTTTGGACTGCCCCCTCAGTTTCACCCCATCCGTGCATATAAATGACCATCGGATAATAAGTATCGGTATCCGTATTATAATCGGGGGGAAGATAAACATCGACAGGTATGGTTTTATCAAGAGTGGCGCTATAGATAGAAGTATGTACAATATTTTGCCCGTAAAGGGTATTCAGGCAAATAAAAATGCCTGTCAGTATTGTAACTATATAATTCTTACCTCGCATGTACAATCGATCATTGCGGTCGATATTAAATAAATAACTTTGGTTTATGACACTACAATATTACAAAAA
Organism: Bacteroidales bacterium; assembly: GCA_029933225.1. Classification (GTDB taxonomy): domain Bacteria; phylum Bacteroidota; class Bacteroidia; order Bacteroidales; family F082; genus JAADID01. The sequence goes on from JAOZOO010000063.1 coordinate 2,016, forward strand.
TTTAGAAGATAAGCAAAAATTTAATTTAGGTCACTGCTTTATATTTCGCTGATCCAAACGAAAATATGATCTCAATAAATTATTATCATTAACCTTCTTTTTTACTTTTTTCTTTTCAAAATGTTCCATCTTATCCCTATTATCTTAACAATGTATTAACATGACAACTGTTTTTAGAAAAACTGCCTGTCATCCCGGTCTAATGTATAAGAAATTAGAAAAATATGATTTAGTTTTGAAGGGTTATAAATAAATTACCATGAAAATTATTCTTTCCCGTATCGTTTTATTGTCTTTTGTATTCATGCTTTTCAATCCGGTCATCGGTCAGGAGAACGATTCCTTATGGTCCGGAAAAACCTTTTCCGGGTTAAAATTCCGAAGTATCGGGCCGGCCTTTATGTCCGGAAGAATTGCCGACATTGCCATTGACCCTGTTGATGAAAACATCTGGTATGTAGCTGCCGGTTCAGGTGGCGTCTGGAAAACAGTGAATTCTGGAACCACATGGAAACCCGTCTTCGACCATCAAAAAGTTTATTCCATTGGTTGCATTACGATCGATCCGACAAATCATCACACGGTTTGGGTTGGCACAGGTGAAAATGTGGGTGGACGACACGTAGGTTTTGGCGACGGCATTTACAAAAGCAGCGATGACGGCGAACACTGGGAAAACATGGGATTGAAAGAAACCCAGCATATTTCAAAGATCATTGTGCATCCTGATAATCCCGATATTGTGTGGGTGGCTGCCCAGGGGCCGCTCTGGAACAAAGGAGGAGAAAGAGGAGTTTATAAAACCACCGACGGCGGAAAAACATGGGAAAGAGTACTGGGTGATGAGGAATGGACCGGTGCGACAGACATTACCATCGACCCGTGTAATCCTGCCCGGTTGTATGCGGCAACATGGCAGCGTCACAGGAATGTGGCAGCTTATATGGGTGGAGGCCCCGGAAGCGGAATTTACCGTTCGGAAGACGGTGGAAAAACATGGATCAGGCTGAAAAAAGGGCTTCCCACAGGAAACATGGGCAAGATCGGGCTTGCTGTTTCTCCACAGAATCCTGATGTTGTGTATGCAGCCATTGAACTGGATATCAGGACTGGCGGTGTGTTCAAATCCTCTAACCGCGGCGCTTCGTGGACAAAGCAATCCACTGCCGTTTCGGGCGCTACCGGCCCGCATTATTACCAGGAACTCTATGCCGACCCGCATCGTTTTGATCGCATTTACTTATGTGATGTCAGGATACAGGTGTCCGATGACGGAGGAAAGACTTTCAGACGGCTGCAGGAAAAAAAGAAACATTCCGACAACCATGCCATCGCCTTTAAAGCCAAAGACAAAGATTATCTGCTTGTGGGTACTGACGGCGGACTTTACGAAACTTATGACCTGGCAAAGAGCTGGCGCTTCATTGCCAATTTACCGCTTACACAGTTTTATAAAGTAGCCGTTGATGATGCCTGGCCTTTTTATCACATTATCGGAGGCACCCAGGACAACAATACCCAAAGAGGGCCTTCACGTACAGACAAATGGCAGGGCATCACCAATGAAGACTGGGAGGCAATCCTCGGCGCCGACGGGCATCAGCCGGCAACCATCCCCGGAAAGCCCAATCTTGTGTATGCCGAATGGCAGGAAGGCCATCTGAACCGGATTGATCTCACCACCGGAGAAATCGTTTCCATCCAGCCCCAGCCGGGCCCGGGAGAAGATCATGAAAGATACAACTGGGATGCCCCGGTTCTTGTCAGCCCGCACTCCGTAAGCCGGGTTTACTATGGTTCACAGCGCGTCTGGAAGTCGGATGATTACGGCGATAGCTGGACACCTGTTTCGGGCGATCTGACAAGACACGAAGAAAGACTAACCCTTCCGATCATGGGTAAAAAGTGGGGATACAATGCGCCGTGGGATGTATATGCCATGTCGGAATTCAACACCATTACCTCGTTGGCTGAATCACCTTTGCAGGAAGGTTTAATATATGCAGGCACTGATGACGGACTGATCCAGGTTACGGAAGACGGCGGCCAAAACTGGCGGGCCATCAATGTCGGCGACCTTCCCGGAGTTCCCGAAACAGCCTTTGTCAACGACATCAAAGCGGACCTGTTTGATGCCAACACGGTTTATGTGGTACTTGACAACCATAAATACGGAGACATTACGCCTTACCTGCTGAAAAGCACAAACCGGGGTAAAAGCTGGAAATCCATTCGCGGCAACTTACCGGATAAAACACTGGTCTGGCGTATCGTCCAGGATCATAAAGATGCAAATCTGATGTTTACCGGTACGGAATTCGGTATTTATTTTTCAATCGATGGCGGAGGCAGATGGATCAAACTCACGGGCGGTTTGCCTACAATTCCTTTTCGTGATCTAACTATTCAGCGACGTGAAAACGATTTGGTCGGCGCTTCTTTCGGTCGCAGTTTTTATGTGCTTGACGATTATAGTAGCCTGCGTGATGTTTCAGCAGATCAGCTCAAAGAAGAAGCGACCCTTTTCCCTGCCCGTGATGCTTTGTGGTATATCCAGCGCATGGGCAAAGGTGACCAGGGCGCTGCATTCTTCACCGCACCCAATCCGCCTTTCGGAGCAACTTTCACTTATTATCTGAAGGAGGGGTACAAAACCAAAAAAGCCGTCCGTGAGGAAAAAGAAAGGAAACTGAACAAGCAATACAAAGATGTGGAGTTCCCCTCATGGGATGAACTGGAAGCCGAACGCATGGAACGCAAACCGGCAATTTGGCTTACGGTGAAAGATACGGATGGTCATGTGATCAGAAGATTAAAGGGGCCGGTATCCAAAGGATTCCACCGGATTTCATGGGATTTGACCTATCCTTCCGACAGAGCCATTGACATTCATGCCAGACCTTTTAAGGGGGAGAATTACTGGCGGAAAAACGGAGCTATGGTGGTTCCGGGAACCTATACGGTTTCGCTTTCAAAGGAAATCGACGGAGTGGTAACCGATTTGTCAGACCCCGTTACTTTTAAAGTCGTCCCGATCCGGAAAGGTGTGCTCAAAGGTGCTCCACCGGAGGAAACCGTTGCCTTCTGGAAAAAGGTTCAGAAACTCCGGGGTGATGTATCCGCCATCTCCTTGTCACTGAAAAACGCGATGAAAGAGGTCAGTGGCATGCAAAAAGCCCTTGCCTCGTCGGAGGCCGCACCGGGAGAACTTGACAAACAGGTAGAAGAAGTGAGAATGGAGTTGCTCAAACTGGATGCCCGCATGAATGGCAACAAGTCGAAAGACCAGATCGGCGCAAAATATCCGCCGACAGTGAAGAACAGGTTACAGGCCGCTTATGCTGTGGTCAACAATTCCACCTACGGACCAACACAAACGGCAAAGATGAGTCTTGAGATTGCGCAAAAAGATTATGAAAGCATCAAAACCGAACTTGACAGCATCATCAGCAACAAGCTGCCTGCTTTGAAAAAAGCCCTGCTTGACGCCGGGGCACCGGTGGTGGAGTAAACTGTCTGCGAAAGAATTGGGTTGTTTGAACCGGGTTAACTTACATGCCGTTCCTACGGCACTCCATTTCTATTTACCGTAACCCCGTGACTTACGTCCCTAGCAAGAACATTGCATCCCGATGGGATGATCTAAATAAATGAAAAGGGGAACTTACTGTACCGGCGACTTCAGTCGCCGTAAAATTAAATAGCGACATTATATCACAGCGACTGAAGTCGCCGGTACAATTAACTGCCATTGGCAGGAAATATTATAACCAAGGTCGTAAGACCTTGGAATATATTATGATATCAACAAGTTCCATCGGAACGGCATCTAAATCACCGTGGATTTGATGCTAAGCCCCAGACCGGATTATGAGGAGCAGGTTATAAATCCTCCGGATTTGCAATCCGGAGAAGGGGGGGGAGACGGAAAAGGAACGGCGACTAAAGTCGCCAGTACGGTTGATCAAAATCCAACATCTTCAATCCAAAATCTCAAATCCCGGGAACTCACCCCTCTCTCACAATCAATACCGGAATGCTCACCCTGTGCCGGACTTTCTCGATTGTGGTGCCAAACAGCAGGTCTTTGAACCAGCCGTGGCCATGGGAACCCATCACCAGCAGGTCGGCATTGAACTCCGATACATATTCCGGGATTAGTTTTTTCGGATTACCATATCCGACATTTGTCTGAATAATGAATCCTTTTTCGCGAAATCTTTCGGTAAATTGCTCTATCCGTTTTTCATCGCTGACGGACTCCATGTCATCGGTTTCATCGCCATAAACAAGAGCGGTGGCGCTTTCCACAATGTGAATGAACAGATATTCCGAATCCTTCGACCCCATAGCGAGGGCATGCCTGATGACGCTTGCATCGGCAAAAGAAAAGTCAAGTGCAACCACCACACGGTCATAGGATAATTTTTCAATCTTATCCCCTATCACCGTTGCCGGATGGATGACGCCAACCGCTTTCACTTTGGCCTGCTGAATGAGCGGGGTAAAGACAATGTAAACCAATAGAACACCTATACCCAGCATCACAGGTATGATCGTCATATAAACCAAAACCGGGTACCGGACAACCTGCAGCCAGTTGGAAAGCTCTTCAACCACAAGTTGTGCATTCAGGGAAACGATAATTAACGCGATCGCCCACGACAGAATCTTTACGAAAGTATTGATGGCGAACTTGCCCATGGCCTTTTTGTCGCTCACGAAATGAATGAGCGGAATCACGGCAAATCCCAGCTGCATGCTCAATACTACCTGGCTCAATACCAGCAGCTTGCCTGTGTAACCCTCACCGAGGATCAGCAGGGTGATGATGGCCGGGACGATGGCCAGCGAACGGGTAATCATCCTGCGTGCCCACGGTTGTATCCTGAAATTGATAAATCCTTCCATGATGATCTGTCCGGCCAGCGTTCCTGTCAGGGTGGAACTCTGCCCTGCAGCAATCAGTGCCACGGCAAACAGGATGGCCGCCCACTTGGTTCCCAGCATGGGTGCAAGGAATTTGTAGGCATCCTGAATTTCCGAAACATGAAACATTCCCGATTTATAAAAAGTGGCTGCAGCAAGGATCATGATGGCCGCATTCACAAAAAAGGCCATGTTCAGGGCGAACATGGAATCGAGGAAATTAAACCTGAAAGCTTCGCCGATGTTCACCCTTGTTCTTTTAAATTTCCTTGTCTGCACAAGGGAAGAATGCAGATACAGATTGTGCGGCATGACCGTGGCGCCGATGATACCGATGGCAATAAATAAAGCCGTGTTGTCCGGTATCGAAGGGATAAACCCTTTGGCCAGTTCCCCCATGTCGGGTTTGGCAAAGATCATCTCTATGAAAAAAGCAGCGCCGATAACACCCACCAGCGCCAGTATAAAAGCCTCCATTCGCCGCATCCCTTTGTTCATCAGGAAAAGCAGCAGGAAAGTGTCGAGGAAAGTCAGCAACACACCCACGATCAACGGGATACCAAATAAAAGTTGCAAACCGATGGCCATACCGATCACTTCTGCAAGATCGGTGGCAATGATGGCAATTTCCGCCAGCACATAAAGAGCAAAGTTCACCGGCTTGGGATAACTCTCGCGGCAGGCCTGCGCCAGGTCACGGCCACGAACCACTCCCAGCCTGACACTCAAACTCTGCAGCAGCAGCGCCATGATGTTCGACATGAGCAAAACCCAGATCAACTGGTATCCAAACTGGCTGCCCCCGGCAATGTCGGTTGCCCAGTTTCCTGGATCCATGTAACCCACACTGATCAGATAAGCCGGCCCCATGAAAGCCATCAGTTTCCTGTAGAAACCCTGCTTCTGTGTGGTGTCCACCGACGAATGGACCTCTTCCAGTGATTTGGCTGTTCTTCGGTCTTTGCTCATTTTTGATTTTGCAGTTTTTCCCGTATCAATCTGCCTTCCGGATTCTGCTGTCGTTTTTTTCCAAAATTAAAAATTACTTTTTGATATTCCTGTTTTAAGCGCAAAATTCCCGCTATGATTTATCCCCGCCTTGCTTTCACTTGTAAATTTTAGTACATTTGAATACCTGTTTTAGCACACTGAACTGACTTCATCCAACTAAAAAACCGGCACCATGAACCTCAATCCGCTAAAATTCAAAACCAATTTCTGGGTCATTCTTTCCGCTGTGTTGATCATGGCGCTGTTTTACCTTTTTTATTTCGGCTATTACGTAAAAACCAAAGAAAACAGTGTAACCGCCGCACGTTTCAGGGTGCTTGACCAGATGGGCAAAAATATTGATAAAAAGCTGAAAGTTTATATCAGCAACGCCAAAGACCTGAAAGGAAAAATAAATGGTGAATGGAAAAGTATCGAAGAGAAGAACAGAGGTGAGGATACCGCACTTTTAATTACATTTCTGATCGACACACTGAACAACAAGGGTGACATCAATAAGAATCTGAAAGTAAACGATATAATTCCTTACCCCGGCCAGGTTAAAAACATGGAAAAATTAGCAAAGGAGCCTTCCCCGAAGAAATATTATTTCCCGCTGATCCTTAAAAATCCTCCGTTTGTTCAACCGGGAAAAGGAGAAGCCGTAATGATCATGGAAACGCCTTACGATAAGCTGATCAGCGGACTGCAAAGGGGAGATGTTTTTGACGGCCTCATCCTGATCAAAGACAGTGTGGTTATTTACAACACCCTGGGACAGGAGATGATCATAATCCCAAATCCTGAAAACAATACCGGCGAATCTGTCAAAAACGACAAAACCGGCGGACAACCCGCATACATAGGGAATATTGTGTCGGGTGAAGCCTTTGACTTTGACGTGTCCAATATTTCATTTAAAGCATTCCTGAAGCCGATTGAAGTGAACAACGAAACATGGTATGCCATCGGATTAATGAAGGCCGAAACCTTCAGAGCTGCCAGCAGAAGTATCGAATCATGGATCATCGTACTGCTGTCGCTGGTACTCATTTTTATCATCCTCGGCATGCCTTTTATCAAATTAAAAGTATTATCGAAAACCGAACAATTGGATACCGGTACGATTATCAGCTATTCCCTGTCTGTTATTTTAGGCGGGGCGATCCTGGCTTTGTTCGTTATTTTTCTTACACGGGAATATACTTCGAAACAGGAGGTCAATTTAAAACTGAAGAATTTATCCGATACTATTTATCAGTCATTTATTGGTGAGCTTTCGGAGGCTTATCAACAGATCGAAGAATATGACAACAAAGCCCGTATGATTAACGGATACTTAAACCTCCCTGATCCGGAAAATCATTACAATTCCAGCGTAAAACGGGATATCTTCACATCGAAGGAGTATTATCCCGGCAAATATCCTTACGGCGATTATTATTTCTGGACCAATAAAAAAGGAATACAGGCAGCCTATTTTACACCTTTTAAAATGTTCGGGAGAATGTCCGATTTGAGTACCCGGGACTATGTGAATAAAAAAGATGAATGGTTTTTTCCGGGCAGTACCGACAAAAAGTTCAGGCTTCAATCCATCGTGTCCGTTTCCTCGGGGACGGTCAAGGCAGCCATTTCCAGGAAAGGTATTTCGCCCGAAAGACCGGTTGTGGCGGTATCCACAAGACTTTATTCCATAATCAGCACGATAATTCCCAGGGACTATGCTTTTTGCATCATAGACAAAAAGGGCAAAGTATGGTTTCACTCTAACGAGAACCTGAACCTGCGTGAAAATTTTATTGAAGAATGTAATAACAATAAATCTCTTCAAGCCGCCATTTATGCGGACATTGCCAAAACGATCAATGTCAGGTATTACAACCAGCCACACAGGATTTTCATCCGGCCCATTGACAATTTACCGCTTTATCTGATCACGATGTACAATAAAAAACCGGAAAAATCTTTTCAGGCGGAAGTGATTACGCTCACTTTGTTTTTTGTGGCTTTTTTATTGCTGATGATGTTTCTTCAAATCGCTTTGCTGCTCCTCATCGAGCGGAATTTTAAACTGGCGCTTACACGAAACATACTGATGAAACTTACCCGCCCGATCATGCGGCTGAACGGCCGGTATAAATACCTGATCAACCTGTATATTATTATTTTGGTAGTCACCGTTCCGTTTCTTATATTTTACACGAACATGGTCGCCGTAGCTTCGGTCTTTACACTCACAATTATTCTGTTTGCTTACTCTTACCAGATACTAAACCAAAACGAAACCAAAAAAGATCAGCGAAAATGGTTTACTGCTTTTAATCTTCTGTTGCTGCTTATTGTCAACGCTTACAGTTATTACATCAGCGGCCCGGGTGAATTCTGGAAGATCATCGTTTTCGAGGCAGTGATTATTGTCACCATATTTTTAGCACACATCATTCTGAAAAAAGACACCGGGGATAACAGCAAATACTGGATAAATTATTCGCGGCTGCTGGTGATGTACCTCATTTTGATCGGAATCATGCCTACTTTGAAATTTTATGAAATCGCTTCCAACAACGAAACAGGGATACGTGCAAAACATTCTTTGCTGGATTTGATGAAACAACGCGAACAAAGAAATCTGACGCTTATCTCCTATTTCCAAAAGATAAACCCTTCAGAAAAACGAACGGAGATTTTTACCAAAAGAAAAGAATTGGGCATTTACACCCTTTTTGATGACTCAACCCGGTTCCTGAAAAACAGGCCACAAGACAATCTGGAACTTATGCCCCTTATGAACCACTGGGATACTATCATTTGTTTTATGCGACCTTTTTATGATACTTATATTATTGAGAACAAATATCTTCCGCTTAAGAATCCTTTAAACAAAAACATCAACTGGTACCGGAACAAAAAACAACTTCTTCTTGAATACAACAGTCTTACTGAAGATTTAACCCGGGATACCATAAAACCGTTTTTTATAAAAAGTTCTGTCCCTCAATTTAATCTTCTGTTACCTTTTAGGGGGAAACCCATTGACCTGTGGCACACCGTAATGCTCTCTCTTTTATTCTGGCTGATCATTGCGGGTATTGTATTTGTATTTTATCATCTGATCATTTTTGGCGTTCACAGGATATTTAATTACCAGGCGATTACAAATTATTTTGATCAGGAATTCGGAAAAATCGTGATGCAGCAACTTGTAAGCGATAAAAACCTGTTTATCGTACGTTTATCACCTCTCGACGATACGGATCATTTCTTTAAAAAATTCAGCTCAATTCCCAATACGATTTTGCAGGACTGGAGCAAAAGCAAAGACATTGAAAAAATTCCCGGAAACATTGACCGGCTGATCGCAAAAAACAGTAAAGCGAAAGAAAATGAAACGCCCACAGTCCTGATCAAAGGTTTTGACTACGAATATGATCATCCGGAGAATTTCATCAAAAAACTGCACCTCGCCGGACAACTGGAAAACCGGAATGACATCAAGCTGGTCATAACCTGGCAGGTCAACCCGTTATCTATCCTAAAGCATTATCAGCACCTTTCGGAAGAAATGAAACAAAACAAAGAAGCTGCAAAGGATGCTACGCAAGGCAATGGGACGCTTTACCGTGAAATTGTAAACCAACTGAACCGCCTGATCAGGACGAATGTTCTTCTGTATTTTCCGGTCAGGTACGAGCTACCCGAAACCTTACAGAAAAAGTATTGTGATGACAAACCAAAAAAGATAAGTAATGAAAAGATGATTGAAAACGAGCTGAATGCAGGTGATTTTCTCAACCGGTTAAAACCGGCTCTCATCGAATTCAACAACAGTCATAAAGACGAAGACGGAAAGGAAATCTCAGAAGAGATGATCATCGATAAAATATGTTCGCTGGCCGAAAAATATTATGAAGACCTTTTCAACAGTTGCCCGCCGGAAGAGCAATATGTGTTGTTCGACATGGCTCACGACATGATCATGAACCCCAGAAATGAAAAGGCGATCTTCAGTTTATTGAAAAAAGGGCTGCTCGTAAAAAAATGTTATAAGATCAACCTGATGAACATGAGTTTCAGGAAGTTTCTTTTGTTAAAAATGAACAAAGCAAAGAAACAGGAACTTGAGCAGGCCATAGGAAAAGAAACGGGAACCTGGCAGGGGTACAAAGTGATGTTGCTGCTGATCATTACGTCCCTGTTTGTTTTCATCGCTATGGCCAACCAGGATTTTCTGGAAAATCTAAACCAGTTGTTTGTGGCTATCGGTGGCGGCATTGCCGTGATCACCGGAATCCTGGGTCTCCTTTCACGAAAAGGCAAGCCCGCATCCTGACAGATTATCATAATCATACATCGGATACCTGCCTAATAGCAAAGACGGAGACTTTATCCCGCCGGGATGGAGAAATTTTTCTTTACCCGCTTTTATAAATTACAATTTTATCCTCCGAAAATCGTTTTAGGATATTTGTAGATTTGCACCTCATTTTTTTAACGTTAAAAAGACTTTTATGAAACCCGATTATATATTTGAAACAAGCTGGGAGATATGCAATAAGATTGGCGGTATTTATACGGTGATTTCCACCAAAGCCAAAAGCATTGTTAAAGAGCATGGTGACAGCTATATCGTCATCGGACCCGATGTATGGAAAGAAACCACACCCAATCCTGATTTTCTGGAAGATGAATCTTTGTTTGCCGACTGGAAAGCGTCAGCCCTTGAAGAAGGATTGAAAGTACGTACGGGCAGGTGGAACATTGAAGGCAAACCCCTTGTGTTCCTTGTTGACTTCACAACCCTTTACGCAAAAAAGGACGAGATATTTGCCCATTGCTGGGAGACTTACAAGCTGGATTCACTGCACGGTGCATGGGACTATGTGGAACCCGCATTGTTCGGTTACAACGCCGGTCAGGTTATCAAAAGCTTCAGTGATTTTTATGTTGACCCGGCCAAAAAAGTGGTTGCCCATTTCCACGAGTGGATGAGCGGGGCAGGCGTTTTGTTCCTGAACAACAAAATGCCTGAAGCTGCTACGGTTTTCACAACACATGCCACCGTTCTGGGCCGCACCATTGCAGGCAACGGATTGCCTCTCTATTCAAGACTCGAAGAATATGTACCCGCCTTTACCGCGAGGGATTTTAACGTATTGAGCAAACATTCCCTCGAAGCTACCGCTGCCCATGCTGCCGACGCTTTTACGACGGTCAGCGGGATTACGGCCCGGGAGTGCCGTCATTTTCTGGGTCGCGATCCAGAAGTGATCACCCCCAACGGTTTTGAACCTGATTTTGTTCCCAAAAAGGAAGATTTCGACAAAAAACGGAAAACCGCACGTGCCAAGGCTTTTGAAACCGCCACAGCCATCACAGGCAAAAAATATGCTGATGACACCCTGCTCGTGATCACCAGCGGCAGATACGAATTTCGCAACAAAGGCATCGACCTGTTCATCAAATCACTGGGAAAACTCAACCGCAGCAAAAGCCTCAAGCGCGAAATCCTTGCCTACATTACCATCCCAACGGATCATCGCGGCCCCACAAATGTTTTCAGGGGAAAACCCAAACGGAGCAATTATCTGACCCATAAACTGAGTAACTGGGATTACGATGCCATTATCCGTGAAATTGAAAACCAGGGACTAACGAACAATCCTGGCAGTAAAGTGCATGTAATCTTTGTCCCGGCTTACCTGAACGGCAATGACGGTGTGATCAACCTTTCGTATTATGATTTTCTGATCGGACAGGATCTTTCTGTTTTTCCTTCATATTACGAACCATGGGGTTATACACCGTTAGAAAGTGTGGCTTTCAAAGTCCCCACGATTACTACGACCGTGGCAGGTTTTGGCGACTGGGTATTGTCGGGGCCGAAATTGAAAACCCTTGCCGTATCAGTGATCAAAAGAAAAGAAGACAATGACGATGAAGTGGTTGACAGCATATCACGTATTGCAAACAAACTAATCGGTATTGCCAATACCGCTGAAATCCGGAAAGAAACACAGGAAGTTTTCAAGAGGGCCGTCTGGGAAGAATTTGTTGAAAAATATTTTGATTCCTGGGCCATTGCCTTGAAAAAAGCCGGAAAAAGAAAACCGGAAGAATTATACATTCCTAAAGTTGAAACCTTACATGTAGAGGCCGTCATTAAGCAAGACCGGCCCGAATGGCGGAAAGTCCTGGTGGATTCCCCGCTGTCGCACAGCAAACATCCCATCAAGGAGCTGGCTTTCAACCTGTGGTGGTCATGGAATAAAGAAGCGGTTGAACTGTTTAAAAGCATTGCGGGAGACAAATGGTACGACTACTGTTACAATCCGGTAAAACTGCTCAACTCCCTGACTGCCGATGACATCAGTCGTATGACAGCCGATACAGAGTTCATGAAAAAGGTAAAAAAGGTTACAACCCTGTTCAAGGAATACATGGAAGAAAGCAAAAACAAGCCGGAAGAACTGATTGCCTATTTCAGTATGGAATACGGCTTGCATTCCAGCGTTCAGATCTATTCGGGTGGTCTTGGTGTGCTGGCAGGCGATTACCTGAAGCAGGCCAGTGATTCCAACAAGAATCTGGTCGGCATTGGTCTTCTTTACCGTTACGGCTATTTTAAGCAATCGCTTTCTCCCAACGGCGACCAGATAGCCGAATACAAAGCCCAGAAATTTACACAGCTTCCCCTTCTTCCGGTAAGGGACGAAAAAGGGGAATGGGTAAAGATCAAAATTGCCCTTCCCGGAAGACAGGTCATGGCCAAGGTATGGATGATCAACGTGGGCCGTATTCCTCTCTATCTGCTGGATACCGATATCAAGGAAAATTCGGAAGAAGACCGCCTGCTGACTTCACAACTTTACGGCGGCGATAATGAACATCGCCTGAAACAGGAAATACTACTGGGTATCGGTGGCGTCAGGCTGATCAATCAGTTGGGACTGAATCCCAAAGTTTATCACCTCAACGAAGGACACTCTGCATTCAGCTCGCTGGAGCGTATCAGGGTGCTGATGGAACGCGAAGGCCTCGATTTCTCCGCTGCTGCCGAAGTGGTCAGATCAAGTTCACTGTTTACTACGCATACACCCGTCCCGGCAGGTCACGACACTTTTGAAGAACACCTGATGAGAGCTTATCTGTCGCATTTCAGTGATTATTTCAAGACAGGGTGGGACCATTTCATGGACCTCGGAAGATATACCCCGGGAAATACCCATGAGAAATTTTCAATGAGCGTACTGGCCAACAAGCTTTCGCAGGAAGTGAACGGCGTCAGCGAGATACACGGCAGGGTATCGCGCGAAATGTTCCGGTCGCTTTATCCCGGCTATTTCCCCGAAGAGTTGAACATCGGTCATGTGACCAACGGTGTGCATTATCATACCTGGACGGCTGACATCTGGCAGGATCTATACCGGGATACCTTCCCGGAGGGTTTTGAAAACGACCAGCCCAATGAGAAATTCTGGGAGAACATTTACGATGTATCTGATGAGATGGTCTGGAAAAACAGGATGACACTGAAAAAGAAGCTCATCAAAGAGTTAAAGGTCAAACAAAAACGCGACCTGACACACCGGCACGAAAACCCGAAACTGATGATTCAGTCGATGGCTGCATTGGACAAAAAAACGCTGACCATCGGCTTTGCCCGTCGTTTTGCTACATACAAGAGGGCCCACTTGCTGTTCACCAACATGGAACGGCTTTCGCAAATCGTCAACAACGAAGAAAAACCGGTCATTTTCCTGTTTGCAGGCAAAGCGCATCCCAACGATAAAGCGGGCCAGGACCTGATCAAACGGATTATCGAAATTTCAAGGATGCCCGATTTTGTCGGCAAGATTCTTTTCCTGGAAAATTACGACATGACCCTGGGGAAATTGCTGACCAGTAGTGTGGACATCTGGCTGAACACCCCTACCCGGCCGCTCGAGGCCTCGGGAACCAGTGGCGAAAAAGCGGTGATGAACGGCGTGATGAATTTCAGCGTACTCGACGGCTGGTGGGCCGAAGGTTACCAGCCGGAAACGGGATGGGCCATCGAGGAAAGCCGAACCTTCAACAACCAGGAGTTCCAGAATGAACTGGATGCCGAGATCATTTACAGTACCCTGGAGGATGAAATTGTACCGATGTATTATGATACAGATAATGAAGGCATCCCGCACGAATGGGTCAGCAGGATAAAAAACACCATTGCCCGCATCGCTCCGCATTTTACCATGCAACGGATGCTGAACGATTATTACAATCAGTTTTATTCAAAATTGTTTAAAACAGGCGCTTTCATGCGCAGCGAGAGCTATGAACATGCCCGTGAGCTGGTTCACTGGAAAAACAAGGTGAAAGCAGCCTGGGATGCCATTTCCGTGGAATCGCTTGCCGTACCCGATGTCAACAAAGGGCCGGTGGAGTATGGTAAAAACTTTACAGCGGAATTGGTGCTGAATATCCCCGGACTTGAGCCGGGCGACATCGGTGTGGAGATACTGATGGGCAACAAAGCCAACGGCGACGTCAAACATATTGATTTCAAACAGGAACTTGACCTCGTTGAAAAAAGTGACGGTAAAGCAAAATTCAGTTGTACCTTCCCGCTGACAACTACCGGTGTGATGGATTATGCATTCAGAATCTATCCGAAGCACCCGTATCTTCAATACCGGATGGACTTTCCGCTGGTGAAGTGGGTGTAGAAGTTTGAGGTTAAGTGTTGAAGAGTTAGGTGCCGTGGTTTTATCTTTTTCAAGCCCCCGGCTCGTTCGGATTCCCGTCCGACTGGGTCATCCGGGCGGATGTAATCCGGTCGGCCTATCATATTGTTCTCACACTACTCGTCCGGATTTGTGCCGAAGACACTCCTTTGGAGCAATCCGGACGCGGATCACACTGTTTTCCACCCTCGTTGGTCTCCTGACCAACGAGTCAAAATGAAATCTCATCCGGTTGGAAAAACATGTCGCTCCGCTGGAGCTATTACTTCTTTTATATTTTCTTCCAGGGTCTTACGACGCCTGGCAATAGCATGTCCTGCCTCCGGCAGTTTAAAACTCAATATTCGAAATTCACCTCCTACAAGACCTGTCAGGTCACTACCACACCGGCTATCGGAGACCTGACAGGAAGCCCCTACCCCGTAACCCGCATCCCGCACCACTTCAAAATTCAACATTCGATATTCTGTATTCACACCTCTTCGTCCATCTTTTCACCGACCTTTCCAACCTTCCCCGCCCGAACGTACCGTCCGGTACGGGCGGGCACTATTCCATTACTCCACCGTTCCACTATTCCACCCTTCCTTGTTCATCCAACCATCCATCCTTCCACTCATCCAATCCAGCATCCAGTATCCAGTATCCAGTATCCAGTATCCGGTTTCTCACCAATCACTAATCGTCGCGTTAATCATCAAAAACCCAACGTTCACACATTTTTCCCCGGCGTTTATACATCTGACTCATACTGCCCTGTTCAGCGCCGTACCTTTACAAATAATTTATTAATCACTAAAACTTTTC